>JBNJDM010000024.1:0-28079 GCA_051744925.1 Thermodesulfobacteriota bacterium
AGAAGCGTTATAAACGCAGTTTCAAAGTTTACTTCAGATATAAAAACAGTTCAGTCTCCCCGGGATATTCTATCTGCTGAAAAGCTTATTTTCCCTGGCGTGGGAAACTTTGAAAGCATGATAAAAATCCTTCATGAAAAAAATTATTTTGAACCTTTAAAAGACTACATCAACTCAGGCAAACCTTTTTTCGGCATATGTCTTGGACTTCATGCACTTTTTGAAAAAAGCGAAGAAGCTTTGGGATATAAAGGTCTTGAAATTATTCCAGGTTATGTAAAAAAATTTGAAACAGATCTTTCTGTACCTCATATAGGCTGGAACGGTTTAAATATAAAAAAAGAAGCATCAGTATTTGCAGGATTTTCTCCTGAAGAAAAATTCTACTTTGTGCACTCATATCATGTTGTTCCAAAAGATGATTCTTTTGTTCTTGCAACAACAGAATACGGCGGAGAATTTGTAAGCGCTGTAAAAAAAGATAATATAACCGCTACCCAGTTTCACCCTGAAAAAAGCGGTAAAGCCGGGCTTCAGATGTTTGAAAATTTTATTAATTCCAGGTCAGACAAGCCTGGCTTCAAAATACCTTCAAAAGGCAGGGGTCTTGCAAAAAGAATAATAGCCTGTCTTGATGTAAGATCCAATGACAACGGAGATCTTGTTGTTACAAAAGGTGATCAGTACGATGTAAGGGAAAAAGGAGACGTAAGAAATCTTGGGAAACCTGTTGAGCTTGCAGGAAGATATTATGAAGAAGGTGCTGATGAAATTACTTTTCTGAATATAACAGGATTCAGAGATTTTCCACTTGAAGATATGCCGATGATAGAAGTTTTGAAAAAAACCTCTGAAAACGTTTTTGTTCCTCTTACAATCGGAGGGGGAATAAGAGATTTTACAGATAAAAACGGAAAATATTACTCTTCCCTTGAAGTTGCAGCAGAATATTTCAGATCAGGCGCAGACAAAATATCCATAGGAAGTGATGCAGTATATATTGCAGAACAATATTTAAAAACAGGCAAGAAAACAGGCAAGTCATCCATTGAACAAATATCAGGGATTTACGGAAATCAGGCTGTGGTAATTTCCATAGATCCAAGACGTGTTTATGTTAATTCACCTGAAGATGCTCCAATGCACAATGTTGTAAAACATCATGAAAAAGGCCCTGAAAATCAGGAATACTGCTGGTATCAGTGCACTGTAAAAGGAGGACGTGAAGGCAGAGATATTGATGCGCTAAATCTTGCCAGAGCATGTGAAAAACTCGGCGCAGGAGAGATCCTTTTAAACTGTATTGATAAAGACGGAACAAATTCAGGATTTGATATACCTCTTATTAATCTTGTAAGAAACAACGTATCAATCCCTGTGATTGCTTCAAGCGGAGCAGGATGCAAAGAACATTTCAGCGAAGTTTTTAAAAAAACAAAGGCTGAAGCAGCTCTTGCCGCAGGTATTTTTCACAGACAGGAAGTTCCTGTTGAAGAGGTTAAAAATCATCTTGATTCAGAAAAAATAGAGGTCAGAAAAAGCTGAAAAGTTAGATTATTTTTTCCATATCCTGTTATAAAGACCCGACTCTCTTGAGTGGGATTTATTTACGGCGAATTTGAAAACATCTTTTCTGCCGCAGATAAATACTTTTTTCCTGGCCCTTGTAACAGCAGTATATACAAGTTCCCTGGAAAGAACTTCAGAATAGTGTTCAGGCAGAACAAGAAGAATATTATCAAATTCAGAACCCTGACTTTTATGAACTGACATAGAAAAAACAGAATCATAATTATTAAGCAAAGAAGAATGAAACTGTAAAAAACCCGATTTATCAGACTGAAAATAAATTTTTTTGTTTTTACTGTTTTTTATATCAAGGCAAATGCCTATATCTCCGTTGAAAAGATTGTTTCTGTAATCATTACTGTTTATCATAACCGGCTTCCCATTATACCAGAGAAAAGATTTTGATTTTTCATTTCCCTGAAAAAGCCTGTTTTCTGCAATTTCATTAATTTTTTTGACACCAAAGCTCCCCTGTTTCAAAGGGGACAAAATCATAAATTCTGAAAATTTTTCAAAAGCTTCTTCAGGATCAGATGCCTGTAACATAGAAGCATAATAATTATCAGTAAAAGTTGATATAAGCTGCTTAAAATCTTTTTCAGGGCCTGTTTCTATAAAAACAACATCTTTATATTGATCTGAACCTAAAACATCAAAAGCTCTTTTTGCATCAGAATTTTTTATACTTTTGGCAAGTTCGGCAATACCGCTGTTTGCTCCGAATCTGTAATTTTTTTTAAGTTCAGTAATTGAATCTGCAAAAGACCTTTTACTTTCTGAAAAAAATTCTTTTAAAAAATTTTTATCAAAAAATTTTTCAAGAAAATTCAGATAATTTTCAGAATACCAGATTTTTTCACCCCTTTTACATATATCTCCGAAAACAGATCCCGGAGATACAGACGCAAGCTGAAATCTGTCTCCTGAAAGTATAAGCCTGCAATCATCTTCAAGAGCGCTGCATAAATCATTCATAAGCTTAAGATCAATCATAGAAGCTTCATCAACAATCATAACATCGGCTCTTAGCCTGTTTTCTCTGTTATAAAAAAAGCCTGATTCAGGATTGTATTTAAGAAGCCTGTGAATTGTCCTGGCTTTATCAGGTATAAGATCTTTAACAGCTTCATCAATTTCAAGTTCAGATAAAAGATTTTTTATAGCATCACCAAGCCTTGATGCTGCTTTACCTGTGGGAGCACAGATTTTTATATTAAGATTTTCCGGGTATTCAAGTTCAAGCAAAACAGCAATAATTTTTACAAGAGTTGTTGTTTTTCCAGTTCCGGGTCCCCCGGAAATAACACAAAGATCAGAAAAAGAAGCAGATATGCAGGCAAGTTTCTGCATATCTGCCTGTGATGGATCATCAGAAAAATATTTATCAAGAATTTTTTTAAACTTGCCAGTTTCTGCACTCTCAGATTTATCCAAAAGAGATTTATTTATTATCCAGTCAGAAAAAAACTTTTCATATATATAATAACGATTAAGATAAAACTTGTTTTCTTCATAAATAACAGGTTTTTCCGAATCAGGCGGGCCAACTGCCAGGGAATTTTTTATTTCCTTTACAAATTTATCATGATCAATTTCAAACCTTTTTAAAAGTCTAGCTATACTCTGATCTGTCTGAATATCTGTGCATACGCTCCCTTTTCTTGTCTGCATGCTCAAATACATGAAAAAAAACAATGAAAAAGTTTTCTCATCCGACTCATTTTCAATCATAAGTTTTGAAAAATAATAATCGAGATAAATAAATCCGTACTCATCTTTTAAGTCCTGAAACATTAAATAATAAAAATCAGAAATTGGTAATCTATCCATTTTTATGCTATATTTTCTTTAATTTAATTAAGACCCTTAATTAGCGGTTTTTATTTTTTTACTGCATCAGACAGATTCTGATGCTAAAACATAAGACAAATTTCAGGTCAGTTTTATTCTTCAACTATAAAACATTTATTCTAAAAGGGCTATAACAACATGAGCAATGAAAATCAAACAATAGACAAAATAGCGACTTTGCTCTGCAAGTCTACCAAACATATCGTAGAATCAAGTACTAAACAAAAAATCGAATATTCCAAAACGTTCCAAAAAATCCCAAAAGTTAACATGACCCCGGATATAGGCTGTTTTGTCCAGTTTACAGGAGATTACAACGGACTTGCAGTTATTAATCTGCCTGAAAATGCTGCCATGGAACTTTATACCTGCTATATGAAATCTATGGGAATGCCTGAAGATGAGCTTGTAAAAGATTTCACTTCAAGTGAAGTTGCAGACAGCATAGGCGAAATTACAAATCAGCTCATGGGACTTTTAATGAGAACAGTTGAAGATAAATTCGATTTGTCATCATTTTGCGGACAGCCCAAAGCCCTTGCCCTAAACAGTGCAATCACTCTTATAATAGATTGTGAGTATCAGACTCACAGAAGACTTTCTTTTAAAATAAACGGCAAGCCTTTTCACATGGAAATAGCTCTTGAACAAACAGAATTTATAAAAACAGCTTAATAATATTTTCAAGCTGAAGTAAAAACTGATATTTATAAAAAAAAGCAGATTTATTATTTTGATCTGCTTTTTTTTATATCTTATTTACAAAACAAAAAATAAGAAATAGTATTTGGCCAAAATTCAGAATTATTCGTTCAGCAACTAAATATAATCTTTTGCTTTTTCATAACAAAGCAAAAAGGACTTTAAAACATGATACTTCTTGATAAACCATATGTTTCAGATTTTCTGGAAAATACTGTAAAAAAACACAATTACCCGGTTGTAAAAACTTATCAGCTCAATAACACTCTCAATAATTACAAGCATGAATTAACAACCGATTCTGCATCTAAAATGCTTAAAAACACGAAAAATCCTTTAATATATACAAACTCTGAAAATACAATAGGCTGGATTGTAAAAAATCTTTCTTTTACTAACCTTCCTGAAAAAATAGATATTTTTAAAAATAAAATTAAATTCAGAAATCTTATAAAAGACGATTATCCCGTTTTTTTTTATAAAGAGATTAAAATTAATGAAATAAAAAATCTTGATCCCTCAGAATTTAAATTCCCTTTTATTATAAAGCCTGCAGCAGGTTTTTTCAGCATGGGAGTATATAAAGTAAAAGATATTAAACACTGGAAAGAAATTGCTGAAAATATTGAAAAAGAGATAAGTAAAACAGCTGATTTATATCCCCTTGAAGTAATGAATGCTGAATCGTTTATTATGGAGGAATATATTGAAGGTGATGAATATGCAGTAGATGTATATTTTAATGATACCGGAGATCCTGTAGTTCTTGGAATTTTTAAACATTTATTTTCAGGCGGTGATGATGTAAGTGACCGTGTTTATATATCATCAAAAGATATTATAAAAGAAAACCTTGATGACTTTACTGCGTTTATGGAAACTGTGGGTAAAAAAGCCAAACTTTCAAATTTCCCTGTTCACGCTGAATTCAAAAAAAACAAGAATGGAAAATTCATACCAGTAGAAATCAATCCTATGCGTTTTGGAGGCTGGTGTTCTACTGCTGATATGACATGGCATTCTCTGGGGCTGAATCCTTATGAATATTATCTTGAAGGAAAAAAACCAGACTGGGATAAATATCTTAAAGGAAAAGATAACAAAGTTTTTTCAATAATTGTACTTGATAATTCAACAGGATTCAGTGCATCTGAAATAAAAGATTTTGATTATAAAAAGCTTGCATCCGGACTTGAAAATGTGCTTGATTTAAGAAAAATAAATTATCAGGAGTATCCTGTGTTCGGGTTTGTATTTGCTGAATCTGAGAAAGAAAACTTTAAAGAGATTGAAAATCTTCTTCATTCAGATTTAAAAGAATTTTTAATTTTAAAGTAAATCAGATATGAGTAATTTTGCATTTAAAAGACAGTTTTCGCTGTGCAATTATTTAAAAAAGAGATGGTGGAACTTTGTTTAAAAAAGTACTTCTCCCCTTAGCCGGGTATGAATCTGTAAAACAGGTAAAAGAACTTGCAAGGTATCTTACATTTTTTGATACTGAGGAGGTTGTTATACTTAATGTCAGCAGTTCTCCTTTAAAATCAGGAAAAAATACAGATAAATATATAAATGAATTTGCCGAGTTTCACTTTGTAATCAGTCAGGTTCACAAAAGGGGTGATGAGTCTGAAGAAATATTAAAAACTGCAAAAAGTGAAAGTGTTGATCTGATATGTTTTCCCTGGAAAAAAAAGACCCATTTAAAAAGAATTATTTTCGGCAGCAGAACAAAAGATGTAATCAGACTTACAAATCTTCCTGTCTTTATATTTAAAAACCAGCATTTTAAGAAAAACAAATCGGATCGCACAGTTTTATTTGCAACCGATTTTGAAAAATCCTCATTTAATATTATTTCCTATATTACAGATCATAAATTAAAATTTGATAATCTTGTAATACTCAACTCAGGACAAAGGGCGCCCGATCCTGAAGCTGAAAAAAAACGTCTTAAAAAAGTTTATTCAGGTCTTGATATGCTTAAAAACAAATGTACAGATTCTTTCTTTTCTGTTGAAACTGTTGCTGCCATAGGAAGTGCAGGTAAAGTAATAATAAGAAATGCAAAAAAATATCAGGCCGATTTAATTGTTCTTGGCAAAAATGATGAGTCTTCATCTTCTTCAAAGATACTTGGAACTTCTGCTGAAACAGTATCCCAGACCAAATACTGTTCTGTACTTCTGTTTCCACCGCAATAAAAAAGAGATATCTAAATGGGTTTAAAAAAAAATAAAGTATTCATAATTTCATTAATTATAACACTTACACTTGTAATTTTCGGTGCTTTCATGCCCGAAGATCTGGACAGTGTATCTTCTGCTGTTCATTTATGGATAATTGAAAACTGCGGGTGGGGTTATCTTTTATCTGCTTTTTTATTCCTTATTTTTTCACTGTTTCTTGCACTTGGTCCGTACAAAGACATAAGACTTGGAACTGACGATGAAAAACCTCAGTTTACATATTTCGGCTGGTTCAGTATGCTTTTTGCCGCAGGAATGGGTATAGGTCTTATTTTCTGGGGAGTTGCAGAACCCCTTAATCATTTCAGAAATCCCGCAGGTTATATTGAAAAATCTTCAGGAGAAGCTGCTATGTTTGCAATGAAGCATTCTTTTTTCCACTGGGGATTTCATCCCTGGGGAATCTATATTGTAATGAGCCTTGCAATAGCTTATTTTTCATTCAGAAGAGGAATGCCTCCGCTTATATCAAGCTGTTTCTACCCTCTTATCGGAGAAAAAATATACGGAATAACTGGAACAATAATTGATGTGCTAGCTGTTTTTGCTACAGTTTTCGGTATTTCAACATCTCTTGGTCTTGGTGCTATGCAGATTCATTCAGGACTTAGTGAAGCTTTTTCGCTTCCCTCTGGGCAGATGTATACTCTTTTAATAATTGGAGTTGTTACATTATTTTTTATTTTATCAAGCATCACAGGTCTTAGCAAAGGTATCCAGATTCTTAGCAAAACAAATATTATCATCCTTCTTATTCTTATTGTATTTATGTTTATAGCAGGACCTACTTCATATATTTTGAATACTTTTACTTCAACACTTGGCAACTATCTTTCATCCATTGTTTCCATGAGTCTTAATCTCCACCCTTTCCAGGGATATGAATGGACAAAATCCTGGACTGTGTTCTACTGGGCATGGTGGATTGCATGGTCTCCATTTGTAGGACTTTTTGTTGCAAGTATTTCAAGGGGAAGAAAAATTCAGGAGTTTGTATTCGGGCTTCTTCTTGTGCCGACTCTTCTTACATTTTTATGGTTTTCAATATTTGGCGGAGCTGCCCTGCATCTTCAGATTGAACAGGGAGTAGATATATCATCAACTGCAGTTTCAAATGTATCAATAGTACTTTTCAAGCTTTTCAACTACTACCCACTTGGTCTGGGTCTTACAATAATTTCTGTACTTCTTCTTTCTGTCTTTTTCATAACCTCAGCTGATTCTGCAACCTATGTTCTGGCAATGATGACATCCAACGGCGACTACAATCCTCCTGTTGCAAAAAAATTAACCTGGGGAATACTTCAGTCCATGGTTGCATCGGTTCTTTTAATTTCAGGAGGACTTGAAGCTCTTCAGAAAATGTCTATAGCTGCGGCTCTTCCTTTTGCAGTAATAATGCTTTTATTGTGTGTATCTATTTTAAAGGCCTTCAGGTATGAAGTTAAATTTGAACGGGATTAATACTTTAGAAAAATGAGGACAGATAGCTTGAGCAACGAAATCCATTTCAAAAAACTTGAGAATATGTACAAAGCAGCACCGATAAATCAAATATACAAACCTGAAATTAACGTAAAATCCGGTAAATCTGAAATATCAATGGATGTAGCTGAAAAATTTTTTCATTCAGCAGGTGCTTTGCATGGTTCGGTTTATTTTAAGATGCTTGATGATGCTGCATTTTTTGCAGCAAACTCTTTTGAAGATAAATACTTTGTTCTGACGGCTTCATTTACCACGTCTCTTAAACGTCCTGTATTTAAAGGTAAAATTACTGCAAAAGGAAAGGTTGTAAAAAAAGATAAATCGGGTTTTACAACTGAATCAGTTTTATACGATGAGTTTAATAAAGAAGCCGGATTTGGCAAAGGAATATTTGTTACAGGTAAACACCTGCTTGAAGATTCTCTTGGATATAAAACCTGAGCTTTACAAGTAACTGATTAATCAGTAAATAACCTTTTTAAGAAAAAGTCCGTTTGGAGGAGCTGTCATTCCAGCAGCGGTTCTGTCCTTTTTTTTAATTATAAAAGAAATATCATCAGGATCAATTTTACCTGATCCCACCTGTACCAGTGTTCCTGTAATGTTTCTGACCATATATCTTAAAAACCCGTCTGCAGTTATTTCAACTGAAATATTACCGTTCCCGGGGGTATTCACCTTTATATCTTTTATTGTTCTTACAGTATGATCTCTTGGACTTCCTGCAGCTTCAAACGATTTAAAATCATGGGTTCCCTTTAAAAAAGACGCAGCTTTTTTCATTTTTTCTATGTCAAGAGGTTTCCATATATGCCAGACATATTGACGACCCATCACAGGCTTTTGCTCTCTGTTTAAAATAAAATATTCATAATTTTTAAATTTTGATGAAAATCTTGCATGAAAGTCAGAAGGTACTTCTATGCATTCTTTAATTGCAATTTCCGGAGGAAGAAGTCTGTTAAGACTTCTTTTAAAAGTATCAGCAGTAATTTTTGTACCGCATTTAAAATTTGCAGTCTGATTAAAGGCATGAACTCCAGCGTCTGTCCTCCCGGAACCGTGCAGATCTACTTTTGAATCAGTCATAGTTCCAAGAGCTTTTTCTATTTCACCCTGAATTGTTTTATGATCAGGCTGGATCTGCCATCCGTAAAAATCGGTTCCGTCATATTCAATGGTTATTTTAAAATTCTTTTTCAAAATAATATCCCGGAAATCAAAGCCTGTCTGCAGGTATAAAAGCAAGCATATCTTCAGTATCCTCATTAAGAAAAAGCTTCATATCTTTTTTGTCATATTTTTTTCTGCAGTCCATGCAAAAGAAGTATACAGAGCGTCAGCTCCGCTTTAAAACAACCTTTCCGCTGCAGTTTGGACACTTTCCTTCAAATTTTTTCATGGATGCTCCTTAAATTTCTTGATAATACCCTTGTAAAATATATAATTTTGAAAAATTTTATATCATTAAAATTTAAAAATTTAAAGACGGATAAATAAAATGGAAAAATTAGAGTGCAGGGGTTTTAAAGCTGCCGGGATCAGCTGCGGAATCAAAAAAAATAATATGAAAGATCTTGGAATCATAGTCTCTGAAAATATATGTTCTGCAGCTGCTGTTTTTACTAAAAACAAAGCAATAGCAGCACCTGTTACTGTATCAAAAGAAAACATAAAACACGGGAAATGTGGTGCTGTAATAGTAAACAGCGGGAATGCAAATTGTGCAACAGGTAAAAAAGGGCTCGAAGATTCGAGAAAAACAGTTAAAGAAACAGCAAAAGTTTTTAATCTTCAGTTTTCTGATATTCAGGTTTCTTCCACAGGTGTTATAGGAGTTCGTCTTCCTGTTGAAAAAATTACAGATAATATAAAACTGTTAAAAGAAAACTTAAAAGATGATTTTAATGACTTTGCTGATTCAATAAAAACAACAGATAAGTTCAAAAAAAATATTGTCTTAAAAAAAAGCTTTGAAGGAAAAGAAATAACAATTCTGGCAATTGCAAAAGGTGCCGGAATGATAAGACCTGATATGGCTACAATGCTTTGCTATGTAATGACAGATGCAGATATTGAACCTCATGTTCTCAAAGATATTTTAAAATTAAGCGTTGATAAAAGCTTTAACAAGATCAGCGTTGACGGAGACACAAGCACAAACGACACTGTTCTTATAATGGCGAATTCAAAGTCTGAAGTTAAAATAGATAACAATGAAAAAATTTCTGCTTTCAGTGAATTGCTTGATCAGGCTCTTGTTTATCTTGCAAGAGAGATTGTAAGAGACGGCGAAGGCTCAACAAAAGTAGTAAAAATAAATGCTGTAAATGCAAAATCTCAAAGTGATGCAGCAAAAATTGTAAATGCTGTTGCACATTCCAATCTTTTTAAAACCGCGCTTTTCGGAGAGGACCCAAACTGGGGAAGAATAATAGCCGCAGCAGGCAGATCAGGTGCTGATATAGAACCTTATGAAACAGATATTTACTTTGATGATGTCTGTATGATGGAAAAAGGTTTCGGACTCGGAGATATTAATGAAGAAAAAGCTTCTGAAATAATGAGAAAGGATTCTTTTGAAATTACAATCGATCTTAATTCCGGCAGTTTTTCAGATTATATTATAACAAGTGATCTTTCCTATGAATATATTAAAATAAATGCTGATTACAGGACATGAATTCAACTAAATTAAGGCTTCAGAAATATATTGCAAATACCGGCTACTGCTCAAGAAGAAAAGCAGAAGAGCTTATTTTAAAAGGCAAAATCAAAGTAAATAATGAATATATTACAGTGTTGGGTACAAAAATAGACCCTGATACTGATAAAGTATATATTGACGGGAAAAGACTTGAACCAGAAAACAGATTTGTTTACATAATTTTAAACAAACCTCCCGGATATGTCTCAAGTTGCAGCCACAAAGGGAAAAAAACAGTAATCGATCTTATTGATACAAAAGAAAGGGTTTATCCTGTAGGAAGGCTTGATATGTACTCAAGAGGACTTATTCTTCTCACAAATGACGGAGAGCTGCACAACAAAATGTCTCACCCTTCCTTTGACCATGAAAAAGAATATCTTGTGGAGATAAGCTCTCCTTTTACTGATGAAGAATTAAAAAAACTGAAAAACGGAATAGAAATCGACGGTAGAAAAACCAGACCTGCAGTAATCAGAAAAAAAGGAGAATTAATATATTCTTTTATTTTAAAAGAAGGAAGAAACAGGCAGATAAGAAAAATGGCCAAAGCTGTAAACAAAAAAGTTAAGGATTTAAAAAGAATAAGAACAGGACCGGTAAAGCTTGGAAATTTAAAACAGGGGAAATGGCGTTTCCTTACAGACAAAGAGATTAAAGATCTTAAAAAGAATGCAGGCTAATTTACCTGTTTCCAGAAAACCTTTCTTTTTTGAAAAGCTTTCTTTTTTCACGGATAACCTTAAGCTGCTTATCAAAAACAAATTTATGGATTTTTTCGATTTCTTCATCAGTCATATCAACAAATCTGCACCTGCATACTAAGTCTTCGCAGGAAATAACTTCAATATTTCCGGTGACCATATTTTTTTCATCATCAGAAAATTTAAGTATAATATGATACTTTTCACCGGGTTCAAAATCTTCGTTGTAAAAAGCTATCCCGCCGGCACTTATATTGTTAACTTCATACTCTCCGCCGTTTATAACAGCAAAAAGCCTTTCCGTACTCCCGGGATAATATCTGTAACTAGATCTGTTATCAGAATTTTTTAAGTTAACAGTGTATTTATTTTCCTCTTTTTTCCAGAACAAATTCGACTCTCCTGTTTGCTGCACGGTTTTCAGGCGTAGTATTAGGCCTTAAAGGCATTAATGAACCATATCCTGTTGCAGTAAGTCTTACCGGGTTAATCCCCCTGTCAACAAGATACCTTAATACATTTGTAGCTCTTATTGCGGAAAGTTCCCAGTTTGAAGGATATCTCATGGTTGAGATCGGCTTATTGTCAGTATGACCTTTTATATTAATTTTATATTCATCATAGGCTTCAAATACTGCAATCAGTTCTCTAAGAACAGGTTCAGCAGAGTCTTTAAGTTCTGCGTCTCCTGAATCAAAAAGAGTCCTGCCCCTTATCTGAACAATAATTTTATCGTCAAGAACACTTACATTAAGACTATTCTGAAGGTTATGCTGGCTTATGTAAGACTTTATATCCTTTTCAATACTTTCTTTTTTCGCCTTTAATCCTGTATACTCATCTATTCTTATAGACTTATCCGGTTTTTCCGGGATTTCAAGAACCTCCATCATTGCGGCAGGAGTAAGATCGGACTTAAGACTTACTTTTATAGACTGAAGAACCTGTTCAAATTTTTTTTCATTAAGACTTGATATAGAAAAAAGAAGAATAAAAAAAACAAGCAAAAGTGTCATGAGGTCAGAATATGTAACTATCCATCCGCCTCCTTCTTCCTCTTCAAGCAGATCATTTTTTCTGTATGCCCTGGCTCTTTTCATTAATATTATCCTATGAATATGATCTTACATTCATCTTTTCCACCGGCACTCTCGATTTTACCGGAATAAAAGATGAAAGCTTTTCATAAACAATAAGTGGATTATCATTGTTTAAAATTGATACCGAACCTTCAAGCATAATCTCCAGATTCATAACTTCATTTACTGTTCTGGATCTGAGTTTTCCTGCTATGGGAAGACATAAAAGTGTTGAAATAAGAGAACCGTAAAAAGTTGTAAGAAGAGCCACAGCCATTGCAGGGCCGATTGTTTCGGGATTTGCAAGCTGACTAAGCATCTGTATAAGCCCTATTAATGTACCAAGCATTCCAAAGGCAGGTGCATAACTTCCCATTTTTTTAAAAACATCCTGAATATTGTGATGTCTCATTTTAAGATAATCTATCTCTGTTTCAAGAGCTGCTCTTATTGTCTCTTCTTCGGAACCGTCTGCAATAAGTCCGCATGCTTTTTTCAAAAAACCGGAGTTTGTCTCAACATCACTTAAAGCGAGAATACCCTGCTGTCTGCTTATCTTACAAAGTCTTATCATTGTTTCAACTGCATCATTTGGATCATGTCTTTTGCTTGAAAAAACAAGAAGGGCAGATTTAAAAGCAATTACAACATGCCTGAATTCGAATGTCAGAAGAGTTGATGCAGCTGTGCCCCCTACTACAATCATAAAACCGGGGACATTTACAAAACTGAGCATATCTCCCTGTAGAAAAATTGCAGAAAAAATTAATGATAAACCAGAAATAATCCCTATAAACGATCCAAAATCCATATTTTACCTTAATTTATATAAAAATATTGAAAATATATAACTTTTTTTAATTTTAAAAATCAATATCTAATTTCAGCAGTTTCCTTCTTTAAACTTAAAACTATCTTCGTACTTTTTTACCTGAATCAGAAGTTTTAAGCAAATCCGAAGGATAAGGATTCAATAAAGTCTGATTTATAAGATAAGTGTTATCAAATCTTACAGCCATTGAGTGTATAAGATAAGTAACCGTACTTAGCGGAATACGTTCGTCTCTGTATTCTTCAAGACTGTTGAGAAAAAAATTCTTTTCTGCACTGGTAAGATTTTCAGACAAACCTCCAAAAGCATGCTGAAGTACATTTATAAATGCACCTGGTTTTGCAGGTTTATCAAAAATAGTTAAAAATTCCTTTTCATACAGTTCAAAAACCTCTTTTTCAGATTTTTTTTCATGATTTGCAAGTATCCGTCCCAGATTTTTGAGACGTGACTGGTTATATGCCATAAAAACAAGTTTATTTTCACTGTGGAACTTGTTGAGATCATTTATTTTAATGTTCTTCTTAAGATTTTTAAATTTAGTAAAAGCATAAAGCTTTACTAAAAAATGATCCCTGATATCATAATTTAAAAGTCTTCCTTCATCTTCAATAGGGTATCCTTTAAAATTTTCCAGAACAAAACCTCCAAATAAACCGCTTCCTTTATAAGCTCCTGCAGAATTTGAAAGTCCTTTGTAAACTTTTACATCGCCTATACCACATGAAGGAGATCTGTTTTTTAATATAAAACCGTCTATATCTTCATAATTTTTTAAAAATTCCCAGTTCCATGAATTTATCTCCTGTGTAAAATCTTTTTGGGAAGCAGGCTGAAACAAAATCTTTTTTCCTTCAGATTCGGCTGCTCTTACAGGATCTCTTGGAACTCCCAGTCCTATTTCAACTTCAGGACATACTGTTACAAACTCGACATAATCTTTAAGCAATTCAACAATTTCGGATGGAACAGACTGACCATTGTATCTGCAGTTATCAAAACCAAGGCATCTGCTGACAACTATTTTCGGTTTAAGCATAAAATCTCCTTTAATATAGTGAGGGCGGGATAAAATATATTACACCAGTTTCAGGTAGCTTTTGAGGTAAAGTTTCACATCTGGGACAGATATTTGTCATAACAAAAACCTTTTTTTGTTTTTAATTTACAAATATATGTTAATTTAGGCTGTAATAAAAATTATACTAACATAAACCTTAATTATTTAAATATAAAAAGCATAGAAGAAAAACAATTATTTTTGTTCAGTCAGTCAATAAATAAGTATGAGTTTTACTTAAAAATTTTAAAAATGCTTTTTGCAGATGTCATATAATAAAAATTCAGATATTTATTGTAAAATCGATTGGATTGCATATGTTAAAAAAGTTTAAAATTTTAAATATCTTAATTAAAAAATAAGGATTAATAATGGAAGATGAAAATATTGCTGATCTTGCCAAGCAGTTTATAATTGACGATTTCAAGCTTGGTGATTCATGGCGTTTATTCAGAATCATAGGTGAATTTGTAGAAGGATTTGAAACTATGGGTACTCTGGGTCCTGCTGTGAGTATTTTCGGTTCTGCAAGAGTACATCCTGAAGATGAAGCTTATAAAAAAGCTGAAGAGATAGCCTACAGGATTTCAAAGCTTGGTTTTTCCATCATTACCGGAGGCGGCGGCGGAACAATGGAAGCAGGTAATAAAGGAGCTTCAAGAGCAGGAGGTAAATCAGTAGGACTTAATATTCAGCTTCCTTTTGAGCAGAAACCTAATCATTATGCTTCTGTTCAGCTTGAATTTAAATATTTCTTTATAAGAAAAGTAATGTTTGTAAAATATGCCCAGGCTTATGTTATTCTTCCGGGCGGATTTGGAACTCTTGATGAAATGTTTGAAGCTCTTACGCTTATACAGACAAAAAGAATAAAGCCATTTCCTGTTATTCTTGTAGGCCGGGATCACTGGGCAGGACTTGTCGACTGGCTCAAAAAAGAACTGGTAACAAAAAAACTTATATCTGAAAATGATCCCGATCTTTTCAGAATTGTAGATACAGCTGATGAAGTTGAACAGTCTATCAAGGATCTTCTTCCGGCTGTAGAATAAATTACAAAAAACAAATTTAATTAAATTTAATATATAACCAGGAGGTCATTATGAAACGTTTTATTCTTATTTTAAGCATAGGTTGTGCAGTTTTACTTGCAGGATGCAGCTCTACACCTGAAAAAGCAGCTGAGAAGCACTTTAAAGAAACAATGAAAAACCATTCAGGTATTACAACAAACAATTTAAAAGTAACAAAAGTATCTGAAAATGGGGATGAAGCTGTTATAAAGCTTGAAGCAGATATTAAGTATGATGATGAAATTACTCTTGTTAAAGAAAACAGAAAATGGAAGATTAAAGAGTAATTATTCAAAATAAAAAATTTAACTTCAAAATACCCGTAAATTATAACCGGGTATTTTGATGATTAAAATTTAAACCTTATTTGCACCGACTAATCAAGTGTAATTTTTTCAGAATTATTTAAAACAATATATTTTTGAATATCATCTAAATAAAGCTCTGCTTTTGCATTAGTGTTACCTGCAAGCTCTTTGTGTTTACCTCTTAATGCAACCAGATCGTTATTTTCCATAATATTTTTCAAAGACTCAACAGTATTTTCAAGCTCTTCATCACTATTTTTTTTCAGACATTGAGAAACTGCTTTTTCATACTGTTTTTTTATTTCAGTTTTTATACAGTGTTTTTTAAGATTAAGATCTATTTTTTTCATAGTAATATCTCAATAATTTAGATTATAAATTTATTCACCAGATTTTTCATTAATAACAAGACTGTAATATTCTTTTTCAAGATCCATTAAATATTCATGGGTTCCTTTTTCTATAATTTCTCCGTTTTTTAAAACAATTATGTTATCAGATTTTTTAAGAGTACTTAAACGGTGAGCTATTAAAATAGAAGTTCTGTTTTGCATAAGCTTATTCATTGCCTCATGAATCTTTTGTTCTGAATGTGAGTCTATATATGAAGTAGCCTCATCAAAAATTATAATTTCAGGATCGCATGCAAATGCACGGGCTATGGATAAAAGCTGTTTTTCACCACTGGAGAGAGGTCTTCCTCCTTCAGCAATTTCAAAATCAAGGCCTTTATTATTTTTAAAAAGAAAACCGCAATTGGCCTCTTCCAAAGCTTTTTTTAAAAAATCATCAGTTTTGTCATCTTTTTCAGATATAAGGTTTGACCTTACACTTCCTGAAAATATAACAGGATCCTGCATTACAAGAGCTGCTTTCCGCCTTAAATCCTTTAGTCTTAAATTATTAATATCTTTACCGTTAATAAGAATTCTTCCTGAATCAGGGCTGTAAAAACCTGATATAAGATTTATCACCGAACTTTTACCGGCTCCTGTATGTCCTGCAATTCCAAGAGATTCACCTTTTTTTAATTTAAAAGAAATATTTTTTAAAACAGGCTCATCTTTTGTGTATGCAAACCATACATTTTCAAATTCTAATTCTAAAACTTCTTCATTAAATTCAGCTGAATCAGACTTATCAAGGTCCTTTTGTTCATTTAAAATATTTACAATCCGCTCTGCTGATGCAAAAGCGTTTTGTAAAAGATTGAATTTTTCTGAAAGATCTCTTACAGGCCTGAAAAACATTTTCATATATGAAATAAAAGCAACAAGAATTCCGGTTGTAAGCTCAGTTTCCGCAACCCGCCATCCGCCGTATACAATTATTATAGTAAGACTGATAAGGTTGAAAAACTCTATAAGCGGCATAAAAATACCGAAAATTTTAATTTGAGTCATACCTGCTTTAAAATTTTCATAATTAAGCTTATTAAATTTTGCAAAAAAATGTTTAAAACTGCTTGTCGTATGAATAACTTTTATACCTGATATATTTTCAGAGAAACTGTTATTTATGCCTGCAATTTTCTGTCTCATGGTTCTGAAAGCTTTTCTTGAAATCTTTGAAAAAAACAGGACTGTTATAATCACCAAAGGGACAACACTTATGACAAAAGCTGCAAATTTTACATCATAAAAAAACATAATTACTACTATTGCAGCCATAAGAACAAAATCTTTGAATATAAAAACCAAAATAGATGAAAACATTTCATTCATATTTTCTATATCGCTTGTAACCCGACTGACAAGACGGCCTGTGGAATTTTTATCATAAAAAGAAACAGGCAGATCTGCCATATGACTGAAGAGTCCGAGTCTTAAATTAAGAATAATTTTCTGGCCTGTATACTCCATAAGAAGTGACTGAAAAAAATCTATTATAAAGATAAGAAAGACTGCAGAAATAAAAATAAACCCAAGATTTAAAAATGAGTTTATTTCAAATCCTAAAAAAGAGACTTTTCCTTTAATATCTTCTGCGAGAATAAAACCATCCAGAGCCTTTTTTGTAAGATATGGAAGAAGCAGGTCAAGACCTGTTATAAGAAATATCAGAATCACAGATAAAAAAAGGTATAAAAAATATGGCTTTATATATACCCATAAGCTTTTAAGCAGCATTAAATCTGTAATTTTAATTTTTTTTACTTCCGGCTCAATGGTGTTATTATTCATCGTATTCCTTAAAAAACTGAATATTGCACGAAGTTTTATAAAATATATTATTTTTTACAAGGTATTCATGGTTTCCGTAATCTTCAATTCTTCCGTTTTCCATTACAAAAATTTTTTCTGCTCCGGATACAGCTGAAATTCTGTGTGAAGCTATGATAAGTATTTTATTATGGGTAATATCGATTAAATTTTTTATAATATTAAGTGCTGTATCTGTATCAACCTGACTTACAGGATCATCCAGAACAATAATCTCTTTTTCATTATAAAGAGTTCTTGCAAGAGCAATTCTTTGTTTTTGACCTCCTGATAAAGAAACCCCTCTTTCACCTGTAAAAGTATTTAATCCTGCAGGCATATTTTTAATGGTTTCATCAAGGCATGAGGCCTTAATAACTTTTTTTATTTTTTCTTCATCTTCTGTTTCACCTAAAAGAATATTCTCTTTTATTGTTCCTGAAAATAAAAATGCTTCCTGTGGCATATATGCAATTTTATTTCTTAAATCTTTTAAAGAGATATTTTTGATATCGGTTTTGTTTATAAGAATTTGTCCGGAATCTGGATCATAAAGCCGTGGGACAGTAGACAGCAAAGTAGATTTTCCGCTGCCGGGGCGTCCTGTAAAACCTATAAACTCACCTTTTTTTACTGTAAAACTGATATGATTAAGACAGGTTTTAGATTTTTTATATGAAAAAGAAACATTTTCATATTCAATGGTTTCAATTTTATTATTTAAAAATTCAGGGTTTTTAGTTTCATAAACATCTGGCTTTGCAGTAAGAATGTTGTTAAGTCTTTTCAAAGATGCAGCACCTCTTTGAACTAGGTTTGTCATCCATCCAAGAGCAATAACAGGCCAGGCAAGAAGACTTAAGTACTGGATAAAAGCAACCAGGTCGCCTGGAGTAATTTCACCTTTTATAACAAGCATGCCTCCGTAAAAAGTTATGATAAAAAGGGAAATATTTAAAAAAAGAATCATAAGAGGCCTTATTGCTGATGTAATAATTGCTCTTTTAAGACTTTTTCTAAAATAATCTGATGAATAATAATCTATTTTTTTATTAACAAGTTTTTCAAAATTAAAAACCTTTATTATTCTTATCCCGAAAAAACTCTCCCTTATATTTTCAGTTAAAACAGAAAAAGCAGACTGGGCATCTGTGTGATAATCATGCATTTTTCTTCCCAGCACCCTTGTAACTGCAACAATGAAGGGCATGGGAATAAGAGCAAGAAAAGCAAGTTTAAAATTAAAATAAAACATTATTATTACTGTTGCAGTTCCAAGCAAAACAGCGTCTGTAAAAGCAACAACTCCGATTCCGAAAGCCATTCTTATATGATTGATATCACTTGTTGCATGTGCCATGATGTCACCGGTTTTAATTCTGTCAAAAAACCTGAGGTCAAGATTCATAACATGTTCAAACAGAGATTGTCTTATTCCCTTTTCAATATACCTTGAAGTACCTATAAGAAATACTCTCCACCAGTATCTTAAAAAAGTAATTACAATGCCTGACAAAATAATCATAGCTCCGTATTTGACTACAATCTGGAAATCTCCGTTATTTTGTGTAATTACATCTATGGATTTTTTTATAAAATATGGTATTAAGAGCTGAAAAAAATCTACAACCAATAAAAAAGATATGCCGGCTGCAACTTTATATTTATTTTTTTTGAAATATGGCAGAACAAGTTTATAGGACATAAAAGCAAAACTTTCACTTAATACAGTGTTCAGGTTTTAAAATAATCTTATCTGTTAAGGAAATAATATAATCAACAGTTCAAAACAATAAAAAACTGTTGGATTGACTTTATTACAGCCTGCTGATAATGGACTTAAATATGAATGAAGGACAATTAGTCGAATATATAGACGACCAGAAAATTTTATGTGCTGTTGTACTTGAGAAGAAAAAAAACAGACTTCGTATTTTAAATGAAAATAACAGAGAAGTTAATATTTCAGAAAAACGAATTTCTCTTGGAAATGATAAAATACTGTCTCTTAAAAACTCAAGGGATCATATTGCAAAATCATTAAAAAAATTTGCCGAACTTTCCGAAGCTAAAGTAAAAGAAGTTGATATAGTTGAACTTTGGGAACTTTTAAGCTCCGAGGGAGACTGGACAGATGTTGATATGGTTTCAGAGCTTTGCTTTGGCAACGAGCCTGAACCTGTTGAAAAATCAGCTGTCATGAGGGCGATGTTTTATGACAGATTATACTTTAAGTTTAATCACAATCAATACCTTCCTTTTTCTGAAAAACAGGTTGAGCAGTTAATAATTCAGAAAAATGAACAGGAAAGAAAAAAACTTGTTATTCAAAAAGGGAGCGAATGGCTTAAGCTAAATATTAATTCTTCAAGTCCTGAAATGCCCTCTGAAGAACTTCCTTTAATTAAAATTATTTCTTCATACTATCTTCTTGAAAATGAATCCCCTGAATATGATATTGCAAAAGAGATTTTTAAAGAAGCAGGAGTTGAACCCGGATTAAAAATATTTAAACTCCTTGTAAATCTTGGAGTATGGGATATTGATGAAAATACTGATCTTATAAAATACGATATAGAACAAGATTTTTCCAAAAACATTAAAGATGCTGTAAAAAATCTGAAAAATAACATTGAAAAACCTGATTTTTCTTCAAGAAAAGATTTAACAAAGCTTAAAACTTTTACAATAGACGGAAAAAATACAAAAGATTTTGACGATGCAGTAAGCTTTGAAATAAACAATGGAAAAATTACTGCGGGTGTTCATATAACAGATGTCGACTTTCTTATAAATAAAGATACCCCTCTCGACAGAAACGCTTCATTAAGAGCCAGCTCCATTTATATGCCAGACTGTAAAATACCCATGCTTCACCCTGAGATATCTGAAAATTACGCAAGCCTGGTAAAGGGAGAGGACAGGGCAGCTATAAGTATACTAATGGAACTTTCAGAAGATTTAAATCTTGTAGATTTTGAAATAGTACCTTCTGTAATTAATATAAGCGATCAGATCTCATATGATGAAGCTGATGATATTATAAACTCCGGTCTTTCAGAGGAACTTCAAAATCTTTATAAAACTGCTGAAAACTTCAGAGATAAAAGATTTGCATCCAATGCTGTAGATATTTCTATTCCTGACACTGATGTTTATATAGATGAGAATAAAAACATTGAAATCAAAGTTTCCGAGAGAAAAACCCCTTCATGGATACTTGTTTCTGAATTTATGATAATGGCCAATCACCTTATGGCAGAATTTTTAAAGAACAGATCAATACCGGCAGTTTTCCGCGGGCAGGCAAAACCTGAGAACAGGTATTATGAAAGAGATAACGGAACCCTTCTTATGCAGTTTCTCCAGAGAAAAGAAATGAGCAGGGTTATTATATCAACAACACCTGAGCCCCATTGTGGTCTTGGTGTCAACTCTTATATTACATCTACATCTCCTGTGAGAAAATATTTTGATCTTGTATGCCAAAGACAGATAAAATCGGCTTTTAATCTTCTAAAGCCTTATTCTGAAGAAGAACTAAACGCTCTTACAGCACAGATTAATACCTCAATGGCAAATATAGGCAGAGTTCAGTTCCAGAGAAAAAGATACTGGATTTTAAAATATCTGGAATCAAAGAGGGGACAAACTGAGCCTGCAATGGTCATCTCGGATAAAAGGCATAACTACGGGATAGTTCTTTTAAATTATATGATTGAGTCAAAGATTTCCGGTTCTCCGGGAATGAATCTTAAACCCGGAGACAACATCACAGTAAAACTTCAGAATGTAAACGCAAGAAGTGATATTTTATCTGTTCACCTAAATTAAATACTTAGGGTCAAGAACTGAATCGAATTTCAAATGTATTGAATATTCATGATTCATCTGAGGAAGTACACTTAAAACTTTACCCTGTTTTTTAATTTCAGACCTGTTTTTTGTTTCAGGTACAATAAATTTCATCATAAGGTCTCTTCCCAAAAGAAGTTTAACGTTTTTTTCATTGGAAGTAGTAAAATAAAAAGAAAGACCTCCTGCGGAAACATCAGAAAGTTTTCCCTTCAATACCTTACCTATCGATTTTCCGGAAGCACTTAAAATCTGAAATACAATTACTCCTTTTGAAGGAATTCTTTTATGAACTCTTCTGTTCACTCCCCTTTCCTTTAAAACCTGTGAAGTCGATTTGATTGTGTAAGAAAAATCCTTAAGCTTCGGTTCAAGACCAGGATACTGACTCTTTAACCTGTCCAGATTGTTTCTGCTCAAAGAATGAAGAGATCCTTCTGAACTGCCAACCAGAGTATTGGTGCAGACACTTGTCTGAAAAAAAGATTCACCACCTCCGATGTGACCGGGATTTAACTCGTTTATAAAAATATCTTCACCATCTTTTTTATGTGTAAGCTTAAGAGATCCTTTGTTTATAAAGTAAAGCGTATTATTTTTTTCTCCCTGATTAAAAAAAACATCATCATAACTAAACTTTACTTCTTCCATTGCAAAGTAAAGAGCATTCCCTTCTTCAGGTGTTAGCTCAGAATAGAGCTTTTGAAATATACTCTGGTGATTTTTATCTATAGATTGCTTTTTTTCATGTTCAATTATTTCGGACGATTCAACAATCTCTGTAAGAGCAAATGAATCTATATCATAAATTTTATCACGCAGTGCTTCAGCTTTTCCAAATTCTTTTTTACGGGCAAAATATACTATTGCATCATAAATCGATTTTAGTGCCTGATCTTTATCACCATTTTCAAGGTGAGATTTAATCTCATATTCAACCTTCTTAAGATCCATTTATTTCCTCCGTGCAGCTTGCAAGCCTGTTTATATATATAAGATACATATATAATATATTTATTCGATTTTATCTGTAAAAAAAATATACATCTTAAACCTGTCTTTCTTTATAAAATATATACTTAATTTGTTCCATAATTAATTTTTTTTTACTTTTAACTCTTCAAGTGATTCAGCTGCAGCTTCAATAACAGAATCGTCTTTTTCATCATTAAGAATTCCTGAAATTATCTTTGCCCATTTTTCGTTGTTGCCTGAAAACGAAAACAGATATAAAATATCTCCTTTGACATCAGAACTTAAATATTTAAAATCTTTAAAATTTTTTTCAAGAAGTTCTTCAAAAAGATCAGCAGACAAATCTTTAAGATATTCACCGGCAACTATAGCTCCAAGCCTTACACTCCACTTAGAATTCTGAAAAAGTTGAACAAATCCATTGGGCAAAATATTTTCATTTTTAATCATAACTGCCAGATCCTCTGCTTTTCCCTGCTCCAGAAGATTGATAAAATAATCTGTACTGTAATCTTTTTCTGAAAACCCTTTTACTGATTTTAAAACATCTTCTTTATTTATAAAACCTGTCCATCTTGAAACTTCACTATTATCTCTTTCAATTATAAGCACAGGAACTGACTTAACATTATACTTCTCTGCTTCTTCATAAGCATCATCTGTGAAATATAAATCTGTGCTTATTTTATAGTCTTTAAGCATTTCAAAAACCTGACTTAAAACACCGGGACAATGGGGACAAAATGATGATGTAAAAAGCTTTAACTTTGTATTTTCATTATTTTTTTCGTCAGGAAATTCTTCAAGTATTTTAATAAAAACATCGAACTCTTTATTTTCCGGAATTCCAAAAAAACTAAAAAAACCGTATATCAGGCAATTCTTATTACTTTCAGTAAAAGAACAATCAAGATCAAAAAATCTTTTTGAAATTTGATCAATAAAAATTTTACATTTTTTAGCATAATCGGAGTCAGAATATTTTACTTTAATTTTTTTATAATACCTTTTTTTGTCTTCTGAAAGTTCATTACTATTATTAAAATCCATTTTTTTAACCTTTACATTAACAAAGATTGAACCTATTATTGCCAAAAAATAAGCATTTAACAGTGTAATATTATTTTATTCAAGTTTATATATTATTTTTTAATATAATTCAGTTTAATTTCAGAAAAAAGAACTATAATATCAGATGCAGAAAAACACTTTTTCAATAATGACATTTAATATCCGTTTCGGGCTTGCATATGATCATGAAAATCCCTGGGATATACGAAAAGATTTCATAATAGATACAATAAAAAAAAAATCACCCGATTTTTTATGTATTCAGGAAGCAAATGATTTCCAGCTTTCTTTTATAAAAAAAAATCTCCCTGATTATTTTTACACCGGCAGATACAAATACCCGGTTTCAGGATGGCAGGATATTCCGATTTTTTATAAAAAAAAATGGGAACGACTTGTTACAGATCATTATTTCTTAAGTGATACTCCTGACCGCAAAAGTCAGTTCAGAGAAAGTTTATGGCCAAGACAAGCGGTTACGGTACTTTTCAGGATGGATAATAATTTTTTATGCATCACAAACACACATTTTGATTTTAAGGATAATGTTCAGCAAAAAAGTGCCGACCTTATAAAAAAAAGGTTAAAAAATTTCAACCCCGAAATTCCACAAATTTTATGCGGTGATTTCAATTCTGATCCTACAGGAATCTGTTATCATAAATTTACTTGTAAAAATAATGAAAAACCCTGTTTCAAAGATCCTTTCAAAAATTTGCAGTCAGCCACTTTCCACGGTTTTTCAGGAATACCTCATACCGGAAGAATAGACTGGATTTTATACAGCGGAGATATTAACCCTGAATCAAAAAAAATAATTTATGATTGTGCTTCAAACGGAATTTATCCTTCGGATCATTTCCCTGTTCTTGTTAGCTTTTCCTTTAATCAGAATTAAATTTTAGTATTTAGCAAAAAGATTTATTAATTTTTAATTATCAAAATCTTTTTTTATTCTGCTTTTAATAATCAGCTGCTGCCCCGGATAAATATAATCACTGTAATCCATTTTATTCCACTCAAGAATATCTTTTACCAAAACCTCAAACTGATCAGATATTTTTATAAGAGAATCACCCGGTTCTACTGTATAATAAAAAATATTGTGTTCTTTATACCACTTGGTGCATGATTTTTTAAAATTTTTTAAAAATTCTTTTTCATCCGCATTTTTAGGAATTTTAACTTTATTATCACCTAATTTAAAATAACCTCCTGTTACTGCAGGATTCAAAAGTCTGAATTTGTAAAAACTTATACCTAGCACCTCTGCGGCAATAGTTACGGGTACGGTATTATCAAGACTTACTTCCACTTCTTTTGTTCCATACGATTTGTAATAATCCTTTTGATCAAGATAAAAACCGAGTAGTTCTTTGTTCTCATAAATTAGTTTTGCAGCTATGATCTTAAAAACATATCTCATAGTCTCTTCCGGTAAAATAAGCTCATAAAAATTATCAGTTTTCTGAGATTCAAGTTCCCTTTCAATTCTCATTTCTCCGATGTTATATGCTGCAAGGACAAGCTCCCAGTTTTTAAATTTGTCATAAAGATCTTTAAAATAATCTGCTGCAGCTTTTGTAGACTTAACAGTATCACGTCTTTCATCATACGACTTATGCACCTCCAGACCGTAAAGTTCTGCAGTAGGACGAATAAACTGCCAGATGCCTACAGCATTACGAGAAGACCTTATATCCACTCTTAAAGCGCTTTCTACAACTGCTGCATATTTCAAATCTTCAGGAAGGTTATTTTCTTTTAAAATTTTTTCAATATGGATGAAATACCTCGGAGATCTTTTCAGCCAGAGCATTACCTGGGGTTTGTCAAATGCATATAAAAAAAACTCTTTTTCAAGCCTTTCTCTTAAGTTTAATTTATCAAGACTGATCTCATTTCCGCAAAAATTTACAACTTCTTTATTTTTTATAAATTCGTTAATCATACTCTGAGAAAAAAGTTCAGACGGTAATATTATCAGTATTAATATTAAAAAATTTTTTTTTGTGAACAAATTAACTCCTTATTAGCTGATTAAAATAAGAAAGGATTATTTAATTTATAGTGCTGTTTAATAATTAGTTGCTGAACAAAAACTGCCTTTTTTGCCCATTTCTAGGTTAGATTAAAAATTTTAGACTCAAAATACTCCCGTATTCCTGCGGTTAAATCTTTCATCTGCTGTAACTGAACAAAAAATTCTGTTTTTCGGCCAACCACTAATTAGTTATCATCCTGATATTTAAGATATTCACTAAATTCTATCTGATAAATATATATCATTATAAAACCAAGTCCAAAAACCATAGGTCCGTAAATAAGCCCGAGAATTCCCCATACATTAATTCCTCCAAGTATAGCAAAAAATATAAGCATAGGACTCATTCCCTGATCACTTTTCATAAATACAGGTCTCAAAAAATTATCCAGAAACCCCACTATAAGAACAAACCATATTACAATAAACAAAGACATACCTTTACTCCCCGAGAAATACAGCCAGGCAGCAGCAGGAATCCATATTAAAGCCGTGCCTACAACAGGAATAAGTGAAGCAAAACCTATAACCGCTCCCCAAAAAACCGGAGGTAATCCGGCAATAGCGAATCCTATGCCACCTGCAACGCCCTGGGCAGCTGAAGTAAAAACGTTTCCTAAAACAACTGATTTGAAAAGTTCACGGGTTTTTTCTATAATTTTTCTTTCATGTGATTGCTTCAACGGTATTATATGAAGAAAACTGTCGATAATTTTATCCTGATCACGAATCATAATAAAAAAGACAAGCATCATAAGGAAAAAATTCATCCCTATGCTTAAGGTACTTCCCAATATTTGACTACCCTGCCCCATAAGCCATTTAAGTGATCTGGAAAAAAAATCGATAACCTGTTTTTCAAAATTGCCGTTTCCGACACTCGTATCAGGAATCATTCCAGTTAATAAAGGAAAGCTTGTTCTTAGAGATTCTAAATGAATTTCAATATCTGAAGTAAATTTTGAAAAATTCCCTGAGTCAAACCATTTATAAATAGCTTGAAATGAATTTATCCCCTGAAAAAGTATGCTCGTAACAATAAATAAAACCGGAATAACAACCAAAAACGCAAGAATACAGCTTGACAAAAGTGCAGAAATATTTTTTCTTTTTTTTGTGTAAATCAAAAATTTATTATTAAGTGGCATAAAAAGAAAAGAGAGAAGAATTCCCATGATAATTGAATTTGCATACGGTTTCATCATTGAACAGACAAAAAAAAGTATAACAGCAATAACCACAAAGAGAAAATAGTGCTGAAGAGTTAAATAAAATTTCTCAGGTTTCTGATTACTCAATAGTTTCCTCCAAAAATTATATTATAAGGTAAAACGATTATTATGGTTAAGATAAAATATTTATATGAAATTCAGTATATAACTGACTGTAAAATTGCTCAGAGAGCATATTTTACAGCTGAATCCTATGAAAATATTGAAAAATATGCCAGAAAAAATAATTTAAATATTGTATATACGAAAGTACTGGCTTCCAATTTTGGAGATCCAGGTGCTAAGGGAAATGATGTAGCCCTGCTAATTGATCTTACATTTTAAACTAAATTTTCTTTTTGTTCTTTATCAGAATTTTCGTCTGTTTCCTTTGTCTTTTCCCCTCTAACAACAGAATCGATATCAGGATAAAATTCTTTTACTTTTTTGATAAATCTTTCATTTTTTCTTTCCTGCTCTCTGTGTTGCTCAAGCATACTTTCATAATATCTTCTTACCCGCTGTTCAGTGTTTTTTAGAATATTATACAAAGCAATAAGAGAAAATATTTCAATAAAAACAGCTGTTATAAAACCTATGGCAAGACCTGTATCCATAAAATAATAAACTAGTGCCATGCAAACAATTGATGTGATTAGTATCATAAATTCAACTTTTAAAAAGTTATAAAAATTTAGTAAAGATATTAACTATTATTTAATCGAAAACCTGAATTTTTTTCATTTTACTGCAGATAAAAAATTTAACCGTACCTGACAAAAAATGTTTTGGTGAACAACTAACTAAATTAAATATCAAAAATATTTTCATATTCTTAAGCTTAAAACAGTTTTAGATCTTAAAAAATGAAACCATCAATTTAGATTATAGTTAGTATGTATAATATTGTTTATAATTTGTGAAGAAATATTATTGTGAAAGTTTTTACTTTTTTCAAACTGGAGTCTTAGTTTATCTTTTTGAAATTTAATATTATCCACACCAAATAAAAAACCCCTGCCGAAGAATCGACAGGGGTTGATATATTTTATCCGGCGGCGTCCTACTCTCCCACACAGTCTCCCATGCAGTACCATCGG
>JBNJDM010000025.1:0-27958 GCA_051744925.1 Thermodesulfobacteriota bacterium
ATTAAGAAAACCGAAAGTTTCTGACCTGGCAAGTCTTTCTGAGGATGTAACAAGCTTAAAAGGATTCTGGAAAAATAAAGTTACAAGAATTTTGCTGGTTGTTGTATTTACAAATCTTGGTAGTACAATCGGTACTTTTGCAGCTTTTCCGGCTCTTCTTAAAATTATGGGTTAAAGCAGGCCAAAGTTTACAAAAAAAGCCCGGAAATTAATCTCCCGGGCTTTTTTTTTATTTAAAAAATAAATTTAAAATCTATACACAAATTTATGCCAGCACAAATTATCAGATTAAATATTAAACTTTATATCCTTTAAGCATCTCTTCAATCTCTTCTGAAAGCTGTGAAAGCTCTTGCACGGTTTCCTGAACCTGGGCACTTGCTTTTTCAACTTCTGCTGAAGATGTACTAACATCCATGATATCTTTTGAAATATCTCCTGCTACATTTTTCATTTCACTGCTCTGATTGGAAGCCTCGTTAACCATATCAGTAGCAGTATTAACGTTTGAAGAGACTTCAGTGATTGCAGAGGTCTGCTCTTCGATTGCAGATGCAATTGCGGAAACAATGTCATTGACATTCTGAATTCCTTTTACAATAGACCCTATATCAGCTTCAGCCTTTTCTGATGCAGACTGAATACCTTCTATTCTTTTACTTATATCTTCTGTGGCACTTGCTGTCTGAGAAGCAAGATCCTTTATTTCTCCTGCAACAACAGCAAAACCCTTTCCTGCCTCACCTGCCCTTGCAGCCTCAATTGTTGCATTAAGTGCAAGAAGATTTGTCTGATCTGAAATATTGCTGATAGTTTCTGTTACCTTACCTATTTCTGTAGCAGCTTCCCCTAGCTCTTTCATGACTTTTGCAAAGTTTTCTGCCTGTTTTACTGATTCTTCAGTACTTTTGTTTGCAGAAGAAGTATTATCTGCAATTTCTGAAATAGTAGATGTCATCTCTTCCATTGCAGAAGCAACAGAGTTCAAGTTACCAGCTGAGTTCTCCATTTTTTCAGCCATTGATTCTGCTGAAGCTGTAAGCTCTTCAGTAGCAGCTGCAACTGTATCTGAACTTTTGCTTGATGCCTTGGCTCCTTTAGCTGTCTCATCGGATACAGAAGAAAGCTCGGTAGATGATGAAGCAAGTGTTGAAACACCTTTATTAAGATTGGTAAATATCTGCCTTAAAGCAGTTGTCATTTCATTGATCTGACGACCCATCTCTCCTAGTTCATCTTTTTGCTCAAGAAGGTTTTGGGGAACATTCTTTGTCATATCACCTTCTGATATTGCCTTGAATAACAAGCTGCTCTGCATAAGAGGTTTAACTATACTTCTTGTTATTATAATACCGAATAAAACAGCAAATAAAAATCCTGCGAAAAGGGCTGCAACAGAAGTCTTCATATTCGATTCTGCCTGCTTTTGAGCTTCTATTCTCTCATTTTCAGCAATTTGAAGGTTAATATTTTTTACATTATTAAGATGTTCAAGAGTATCTTCCTGTGCTTTTACAGCATCTACCATTGCAAGACTGCTCATTTCATCAAGGAGCATATATGAATTAAAGCCTTCATCTATAAGTTCACTAAATCCATCCATTATCTCCTGAATATATACCTGAGTCTCATTATTAAAGATCTGTATTGCTAAATCTTTATTATTTTCTGCAACAGCATTTTTGATCTTTTGAATACTTTCATGAAAGGCTGTATGAGGTGCCCTCAGTTTTTCGATAATCTCATTAAGATTACTGTTTTCAGTGGAAAAATCATCAAGCCAGAAACCAAAGTTGCAAGCAGTCGGGTCTCCGCCGCCTTCGAAACTTTTATCTGAATAAATATATTCAAGAACTTTATCTAATAAAATATAATGATCTCCACGAAACATCTGAAGCCTGTTCATAAGCCGGTTCGGATTTAAAATTGAACTTTGCTCAAAATCTTTTGATATCTCAAAAAACTCATCATTTACTTTTTTCCACTCTCCGAGATGCTCTTTAAAAAGTTTCCATTGCTTGGCTTCTTTTGCTGTATGGGGGAGTTTTTCATATCTTTCCATTGCTGCAACATAAGCATCTCTTGCCTGCTTAATTCTTTCATACTGCTTTTTTCTTGTCTGCATATCGTTTTCAGGGTTAAGAAGAGTTCTCTGGGCGGTAATAACATTTTCAAACTCATACTGCATTGTAAGAACAGCTGTTAAAGAAGGGAGCCTTACATTAGCTATCTCTGTTACAGTTTTACTGCTTTCCTTTGCAGCAAAATACCCCAGCCCACCTGTTAAAACAATAATCAAAGTAAGGACACCAAAGCCTATGGCCATCCTTGTCCCTACTTTTAAATTACTCAAAAGTTTCATCCCATCCCCCTGGTTTTGTTTTTCCGCAAAAAACAGAAAAAGAATTATTTAGTGATTGGCCGAAAACTAGAATTTTTTGTTCAGTTCAAGGCAGAAGAAAAATTTAACCGCAGGAATACTGGAGTATTTTGAGGATTAAATTTTGATTCTAACGCAGAACTGTGCAAAAAAGGCAGTTTTCGTTCAGCAACTATTTAAAAGCTTTTATCTGAATCTTAGTTAAAGTTACTTTTAAATTTCATATACAATGTTCAGAACTTATATAACAAATTACTATAAGTGTTGCCCGTGTTCAAATCTTATTTTAACATCAGTTATTAATAAAATAAATTTACTAAAAATGTAAACATCTAAAAACCGATATTAAACAATCTCAACTATTTTTCTTTTTTCAATTCGGCCGTTTTTCAAAACCCTTGAATTTTCTTTTATTAAAAGCTTTTCCCTGCAGAAAAGATCAACAGCTTCAGGGTATGCTTCCCATTCCAGTTTAATCCCTTTTTTCTTTACATCTTCAAGAGTATCTCCCGGAAGAATATCAAAAGATTTCTGAATAATAACAGGGCCGCTGTCAGTTCCGTAATCAACAAAATGCACTGTGCATCCACCTTTTTTGCATCCATAGAAAAAAGTATCTTTATAACCATCCACACCCGGAAAAGAAGGAAGAAGTGCCGGATGAATATTCATTATTCTCGGATCAAAAGGATCGGGTGAAAATCTGTCTATAAAATAAGGTGTAAGAGTTTTCATATAGCCTGCAAGAATGAGCAGATCAGGTTTGTATTGAAAAAGTTTGTCAAGAAGCTCTTTTTCCGCAGCAGCCCTTGTTTTTAAAAACCTTTCTCTGTTTTTTGACGGAACAAATGAGATTTTACGGTCTATCTCTTCATAATTAAAATCAGAAGGAAGAATAAATGATTTTTCATCTTCATCGTATCTGGTCCCTGCTTTTTTATAGTCAACAGTAAAAACAGGTATATCTTTTTTCAAAGCATAATTTAATCCGGAAGCATCTGAATTGTCGCTTCCGACGCAGGTTATTTCTGCATCGATTTCATTGTTAAAACATTTTTCAGCAATAACTTCTGCATTTGTGCCAGTACCTGATATTAAAACTGCAGCTTTTTTCATTTATAAAAAATCCTTTATTGTTTTTTTTCTTTTAACTTTATATTAATGTGATATTTAACAATTAACTTACAATGAGGGTTGAAACTCATTACAAAAAATAAGACATAATGCCGTTTTAGCAGATTTATTAAGTCATAGAACAATTAAAAACAAAATGACTCCTTTTTTACATTAATTAATTCTGCTGATTATAAAATTTGAAAGTATATTGCAATATCTTATGGAAATTTTTACCGCCAGACAACCTATCTTTAACAGAAATCTGGAAACCATTGCCTATGAAATTTTATTCCGCAGCGGTTATCAAAATGCTATGCCGGAAATTGACGGAGATAAAGCTTCTTCACATGTTCTGACAAGTACATATCTGAATTTCGGAATTGAAGATCTTACTGGCGGTAAAAACGCTTTTATAAATTTTACTGAAAACCTTATTTTAAGGCAGATACCCTTAATTTTTCCTAAAGAATCCATTGTTGTGGAAATACTTGAAAATGTTCCTCCGACAAAAGAGCTGATAACAGAATGTACAAGCCTTAAAAAAGACGGTTACAAAATAGCTCTTGACGACTTTATATACAGACCTGCCCTTGCTCCCCTTGTAGAGCTTGCAGACATAATAAAATTCGATTTCAGACAAACTCCTCCGGACCAGATATCAGACTTTATTTTAAGGCTTAAAAAAGAAGGTAAAACAATACTTGCAGAAAAAGTCGAGACTGAAGCTGAATTTAAAACTGCCTTTGATATGGGATTCGACCTTTTTCAGGGTTATTTTTTCTGTGTTCCTGAAATAATAAAAGGACAGGATATACCTGCAAATAAAGTTCAACTTCTTCATATTATTGCAGAAATAAACAAAACTGATGCTGAAATGCATAAAATAGCTGATCTGATACAACACGATGTAGGTCTTTCATATAAAATTCTCAGATATATAAATTCAGCCTATTACCGTCGACTTGAAAAAATATCTTCTATAAAAGACGCTGCACTGCTGATAGGCCTTGATGAACTTAAAAAGCTTGCGTCCCTGGTAGTTTTAACGCAGATAGAATCAAAAAAACAAAATGCTCTTCTTAAAAACTCTTCTGTAAGAGCAAAGTTCTGTGAGCTTATAGGTTATGAAATAAACAACTCCAAATTCCCGCCCAACTCTTTATTCACCATGGGCCTTTTTTCACACATAGACGCTCTTCTGGGTTATCCTATGGATAAAATTCTTTTTGAACTTCCCCTTACAGATGAAATAAAAAAAGCATACCTTGAAAAAAGAGGTCCTCTTTTTCCTGTTCTTGTTCTTGTATCCCTTTATGAGCAGGCAAAATGGCCCCAGGCTGCAGAGCTCACCGAAAAGTTAAGAATTAAGGAGAAAAGACTTCCTGAAATCTATATCGAAGCATGCAAATGGACAGACGAATCTTTAAAAAATCTTGGGTGATATTGTAACCTAAAAATATTTTTTAACTCAAAACAGACTAAAGTTGGCCAAGTTTGATTGACATAGGCGAATATGGTTTTTATTATGTTAAAATATAATATATACAGAACATGAGATTAATTTAAATTTATAAAGGAAAGGACACAGAAATGGCGGATAACGTATTGGAAATAGGAGATACAAGTTTTGAAGAAGAGGTAATTAAATCTGAAAAACCTGTTCTTGTTGATTTCTGGGCTCCATGGTGCGGACCGTGCAGAGCTATAGCACCTGCTGTGGAAGAACTTGCCGAAACCTACGGCGACAAAATAAAATTCTGCAAATGTAATGTTGATGAAAACCCGGTATCTCCTGGTAAATATGAAATAAAAGCAATACCGACTCTTATTTTCTTCAAAAACGGAGAAATTGCAGAACAGCAGACAGGTCTTGTTAAAAAAGAGCAGCTTGAAGAATTAATCAATAAGCTAACATAAAAAAAGTTTAGGGCAATAACATGGAAAAAAATGATTACGATGTAGTAATCATAGGCGGAGGCCCTGCAGGACTGACAGCCGGAATTTATGCAAAAAGAGCCGGACTCTCGGCTCTTCTTGCTGAAAAACACACTCCGGGCGGACAGATAATGGTCACAGACTGGATTGAAAATTATCCAGGGTTTCCAGACGGGCTTGCCGGATATGATCTGACTATGAAAATGGAGCAGCAGGCTAAAAATTTCGGACTTGAAATTGTTCAGGCTGATGTTGAAAGTATAAAAAAAGAAAATAAAGTTAAAGAAATTGTTTTTTCAGATAAAACAATTACGGCTAAGTCTGTAATAATTGCTTCAGGCTGTTCTCCAAGAAGCCTTGGAGTACCCGGAGAAAATACATTATTCGGAAAAGGGGTTTCCACCTGTGCAACCTGCGATGCAATGTTTTTCAGAGATATGGATGTAGTTGCAGTCGGAGGCGGAGATACAGCAGTACAGGAAGCTCTGTTCCTTACAAAATTTGTGAACAAAGTATATCTTGTACACAGAAGAGATAAGCTCAGAGCAGCTAAAATGCTCCAGGACAGAGCTTTTGCCAATGATAAAATAGAGTTTGTATGGGACAGTGTTGCTGAATCGATTAACGGAGAAAAAGGCGTTGAATCTGTAGATGTTAAAAATGTCAAAACAGGTGAAACCAGAAATATTAAGGCTCAGGGCTGTTTCATATGGGTTGGGACTATTCCGAACACAGAATTTTTAAACAACGATATAAAAGTCGATGATCAGGGTTTCATAATTACTGACAGCAGTATGAAAACATCTGTAGAAGGTATTTTTGCTGCAGGCGATGTAAGAAATACTCCTCTCAGACAGGTGGCTACAGCTGTGGGAGATGCTGCTATTGCAGCCATTGAAGCTGATCAGTATATTGAAAGTTGCAAATAATGAAAAAAATTTTTTTAGTATTAATCATTTTAGCAATTACGTCGGGGTGCGGTCTTTTTCATAAAGATACAGAAAAAACTGCTACTGAGCTTCTTGCAGAAGCAAGAATCGAATATCAGGATGAAGATTACAGAGATGCGATTGAATTATTTCAGCAGCTTATAAACTGGTACCCTTTCAGTAAACATGTTACAGAAGCTGAAATTAAAATTGCAGATGCATATTTTGAAATGGAAAAATATAATGAGGCAATAAGAGCTTACAATTCCTTTGAAAGGCTGCATCCTCTTAATCCTGAAGCTGAAAAAGCATCATTTCGGATTGCACAGTCATTTTACAAACAGGTCTATTCCATAGATCGTGATCAGACAAATACCAGGGAAGCGTTAAAGCATTTTAACAGATTTCTTAAAAGCTACCCCGATTCAAAGTATTCCAAAAAAGCTGAAGAAAAAGCAAAAGACTGTATAAGAAGACTGGCTGATTCTGAGCTCTATGTCGGAAACTTCTATTTTAAACAGGAAGCATTTGAAGCTGCAGAGCAAAGATTTAATAATATCATTAAAAATTATCCTGAAACTGATGCAGCTGAAAAAGCAGAAGAAAAATTAAAACAGATTGCAAATAAGAAAGAAAAAAAAGCAGACGATGAATAAAAATTACAAAAAATTTGTGATTTGAGCTGCTTACAAAATCATTAAGGATAAGAAGATACTCTATATAGTTGCTGATAAAAAATTATATTTTTTATTAAGCAGCTATATATTTTTTTTAAGATAAATATTTATATCAAGTTATCTATTTACAGATCTGTGATTTTGATATAATAGTCTTTTTTTGTGAAACCTAAACTGAGGGTTTCATATTTAAATTTTTTTTATACGGAATAATAATACTAACCTCACGGAATTTAAAAATTTCCCGGAGGTCACTTAAATAAAGTAAGGAGAGCTTCAAATGTCTAAAAAATGTGATATATGCGGCAAAAAACCGATGGTAGGAAACAACATAAGTCATGCTCATAATGTTAATAAAAGACGCTTTAACCCAAATATTCAAAGTGTAAGAGCTTTATATGAAGGAAGTGTTAAAAAAATCCAGGCATGCACAAACTGCATTAAATCAGGTAAAGTAATAAAATCAAGCTAACCGGAAAATAATTCAAAAATTTTTGTACTCACAAAAATTTTGTTCCCGGTAACTTTCTTCTGCCTGAGAAATCTCTCTTACCTGAGATTTTTAAAAGACTCCGCCATTAATTCTATTATTGACGGAGTCTTTTAACTTCATAAATATCCTGAATCGCTTTGAGTTTTTTAAGAATTCTGTCAAGCATTTCCTTGTGTGACACATTAATTGTTAGTTCGAAAATACCTACTTTTTCTTTTTCATTTTTAACTTTCACCTGAAGCTCTGCAATATTAGCTTTATTTTCACTTATTATAGATGTTATTTCAGCAGCAATACCTACCCTGTCCTTACTCTTTATCTGAAGCTTAACAGGGTATGAATTCTCTTTATTTGCTTTTCCCCAGCTTGCCTCAACAAATCTTTCATGATTAGCCTCTGCTTTCGCATTGGGGCAGTTTTTTACATGGATTGTTATTCCATGGCCCTCTGTAATATAACCAACAATAGGATCACCAGGAACAGGGTTGCAGCATTTGGCTCTTCTTGTCAGAAGGTCATCTATTCCGTCTATTACTATCTCGCCTTCACCTGTTTCAAAAAGATCCTCAGCAGATTCATCATATATTTCTTTTACTTCCTCCGCCTCTTTTGACTTGTCTTCCCTGTTCTCAAGAAAACGATTTAAAATCTGTCTTGGTGTTATTTTTCCGTATCCAACAGCAGCAATAAGATCTTCCGGTTCTTTATAGCCGTATCTTGAAGCCACGTCTTTCATTTCATCTGTTGAATAAAGCTTGTTAAAATTGAGCTTATGCTTTCTGAATATTTTTTCGCACATCTCTTTTCCAAGACCTATACTTCTTTGCTTATCCTTGTTCTTGAGATATCTTTTTATTCTGGATCTTGCCCTGACGCTTTTTACAAAAGAGAGCCAGCCGTGATTGGGGCTTGCATTTTTAGAAGTAATAATTTCTACTGTATCACCGTTTTTAAGCTGATGATCAAGCGTTACCATTTTGCTGTTAACTTTTGCCCCTGCACATTTGTTACCAACATCTGTATGAACAGTATATGCCAAATCAACAGGAGTTGATCCTTTGGGAAGATTTTTTATATCACCGCGCGGTGTAAAAACATAAACCTCATCAGGAAAAAGGTCTATTTTTACATTTTCAAGAAACTCTTCAGGATCAGGAAAATCTGCCTGGTTTTCAACAAGGTTTTCCAGCCATTCAAATGTTTTGGTAATTTTGGGATCTACTGTTTTCCCTTCTTTATAAGACCAATGAGCAGCAACTCCGGTTTTTGAAATTCTGTCCATTGCCGCAGTCCTTATCTGGATCTCCATACGTTCGCCGTATTCACCTATTACTGTGGTGTGAAGAGACTGATACATATTAGATTTGGGCATGCCTATATAATCTTTTATTTTATGTGCAATAGGTCTCCATAAAGAATGAACAAGCCCTAAAACTTCATAACATTGCGGTATTGTATCAAGGATAATTCTGAAAGCTATAAGATCATATACTTCATCAAACTTGAGATTTTGCTTGAGCATTTTTTCATAAATACTTGGAATAGATTTATATCTTCCAAGCACTTCTCCTTCAATACCAGCATTTTCAAGCTCATTTTTAATAATATTTTTTACTTTTTCTATATAATTCTCTTTTTGCTCAATATTCTTGTTGGTCAGTTTTTTTATTTCATTGTATTCTTCAGGATATAAAACCTCAAAAGCTATTTCATCAAATTCTTGTTTGATGGAATAAATTCCAAGTCTTGAAGCAAGAGGAGAATAAATATCCCAGGTTTCCTGTGCAATTCTTTGTTTTTTCTCTTCTTTTGAATGAAATTTTAAGGTTTCCATATTGTGAAGTCTGTCAGCAAGCTTAATAAGAATAACCCTTAAATCATCTGCCATTGCAAGAATCATTTTTCTTAAACTTTCTGCCTGCCTGTACTCCGCACTTTCAACATTGAGCTTACTTATTTTTGTTACTCCGGCAACTATATGCGCTGTTTCCTCTCCGAAAATTTCAGCAATCTCTTCATATGTAGCATGGGTGTCCTCAACCACATCATGCAAAAGGCCTGCAGCTATACTGACCACGTCAAGGCGCATATTGGCAAGAATCCAGGCTACAGCCAGAGGATGTGAAAGATAAGGCTCTCCGGAAAGTCTTGTCTGACCATCATGAACCCTTGCAGAATAAATATACGCACGCTCAACTATATCCAGATCCGCATCAGGATGATATTCGAGAATTTTATCAAGTATGTCGTTAATCCTGATCATAAAAATCCAATCCTGTTTATTTCTGCACTCAAAACCTGCTTAAACTCTAACAGAATCTGAATACAATTTCCTGCTTATTTTTCTGTAGATTTAAACGCTTCATATTTAAGATAAAAATTTTAAATAAAATTAAGCCATTTATACTTAGAAATATGTCGCTTTTAGAACTTTCTAAATTCAGTAAACCTGCCGGTTAAATCACACAAGACAAAGATAAAAAAATATACAGTTTGCCGCTAACTGCGGCAAACCTGCAGATCACTAAATTTAAATCATAATATCAATATGCTTTTGCAAAAACAGCTTTTTTATCAGCTTTTTTCCCGCAGTAAATGCATTTTTCAACTTCATCAGCTTTGGAATCAAAAGGAATGCACCTGATTGTAACCTTGAGATCTTTTTGTATCTCTTCCTCGCATCCTGCTTCACCGCACCATGGGCTCACAGCAAAACCGCCGTGGATCTCCGGTTTATCAAAATTTTCAGGAGTAAAAAAAGAAACAAACTCTTCTTTGGTGTTTACCGGCTTAGTATTTTCACTTAAAAAATCAGAGGCCTGCTTAAACATATTCTCATGTATAGAATCAAGAATAAGAGGTATCTGAGAACTGATATCATCAATGTTTAATGCAGACTTGTCTTTGGGGCCATGGTCACGTCTTGAAACCATTGCTGAGCCGTTTTCAATATCTCTTGGACCTATTTCGATTCTTACAGGAGTTCCTTTTTTAATCCAGTCCCAGTTTTTGCCGGGAGCATCACGATAATCCCTTTCTATTCTGAGCTTCTGGCCGAAATAGTTTAAATCTTTAAGCTTAGAATAGAGATCATCGCAATATTCAATAATTTTATCTTTGTCACAGTTTTTCGGGAAAACAGGAATAATAACAACATGGGCTGAAGCTACCCTTGGGGGAAGTCTGAGGCCGTCATCATCTCCATGCACCATTATAATTCCGCCTATCATCCTTGTTGACATACCCCAGGATGTTGTCCATGCATACTCTTCATTTCCTTCTTCATTCTGAAATTTTATATCTGACGCCTTTGAAAAGTTCTGGCCGAGAAAATGTGATGTCCCTGCCTGAAGAGCTTTTTTATCCTGCATCATGCTTTCGATACAAAAAGTATCAACAGCTCCGGGAAATTTTTCAGACTCGGATTTTTTCCCGGCAATTACGGGAACAGCAAGATATTCCTGCGCAAATTTTTTATAAACTTCCAGCATCATATGAGTTCTTTTTTCAGCTTCCTCTGCAGAAGAATGTGCAGTGTGGCCTTCCTGCCATAAAAATTCGCTGGTTCTAAGAAAAGTTCTCGTCCTCATTTCCCAGCGTACAACATTTGCCCACTGATTTATCAAAAGGGGAAGATCACGATAACTTGTTACCCATTTTGAAAATTGTGAACCTATTATTGTTTCTGAAGTCGGTCTTACGATCAAAGGTTCTGCAAGTTTTCCTGCTGGCTTAAGACCTCCGTTGCCGTCATCTTCAAGTCTGTGATGGGTAACAACTGCACATTCCTTTGCAAAACCTTCAACATGGGCGGCTTCCTTTTCCATAAATTCAAGTGGTATAAAAAGGGGAAAATATGCATTCTTAACACCTGTCTCTTTAAACATCTGATCCAGGCAATCGACCATATTCTCCCAGAGAGCATATCCCCACGGTTTTATAACCATACATCCTCTTACAGGGGAAGCTTCAGCAAGATCAGAAACCTTTACTACCTGCTGATACCATTCAGGATAATCTTCAATCCTTGTCGGAGTTACTGCTGTTTTATTTTTTTTAGACATCTGGACTTACCTTTATATTTTTAAATTTATTATTTAGTTGCTGAACGAAAACTGCCTTTTTTGCCCGGTTCTGCGTTAGAATCAAAATTTAATCCTCAAAATACTCCAGTATTCCTGCGGTTAAATTTTTCTTCTGCCTTGAACTGAACAAAAAATTCTAGTTTTCGGCCAATCACTATTTAGTTGCTGAATGAAAACCGCCTTTATGGTCAGTTACTTTTTATTTACTCAATTCTTTATGCCGGACATTTTCTTTACTTCTGATACAAGGGTTTCAACCATGTCTACCATGGCCACTTTTTTAACAACTTTCCCCTTTTTAAATAAAATACCTTCCCCGTCACCGCCTGCTATGCCTATATCAGCTTCTCTTGCTTCCCCGGGTCCATTAACCGGGCATCCCATTACAGCAACTTTAATAGGCTCATTTATACCTACAAGCTCTTTTTCAATATCCTCAAGTATTTTAAATAAATCTATATTACACCGGCCGCATGTAGGACAAGATATTATATCAATCCCCTTCTCCCTTAGACCGAGAGACTTTAAAATTTCAAAACCTACCCTTACTTCTTCTACAGGATCCCTTGAAAGGGAAACCCTTATTGTATCACCTATACCTTCGGCAAGCATCATTCCGATTCCAACAGAAGACTTTACAATTCCCGGATAAAGACCTCCTGCTTCAGTAACTCCAAGATGGAGAGGAATATCGCTTACTTTGGAAAATAATCTGTATGCTTCAACAGTTCTTGTTACATCAGAAGCTTTAAGAGAAACCTTTGTATTAAAAAAATTAAGCTCTTCAAGTATCCTTATATGATCCTGAGCACTTTCCACCATTGCTTCAGCAACTGCGCCGCTGTATTTTCTCATGAGATCTTTTTCAAGAGAACCTGCGTTTACTCCTATACGTATAGGAACATTTCTTTCATCAGCTGCTTTTACAACCTCTTCTACTTTCCACCTTGCACCGATATTGCCCGGATTGATACGAAGTCCGCAGACTCCTGCCTCAAGGGATAATAAAGCAAGCTTATAATCAAAATGGATATCAGCTACAACAGGAATATTTACCATACTGCATATTTTTTTCAGACACATTGCTGCTTCTTTATCTGTAACTGCAGCCCTTACAATTTCACACCCTGCATTTTCAAGTCTTTGAATCTGAGAAACTGTTGCTTCAATATCCTGGGTTTTAGTATTTGTCATAGACTGCACACTGACAGGAGCTTCTCCTCCTATTTCAATGTTTCCAAGTCTTATTTTTCTGGTTTTTCTTCTTATCATTATTAATAACCGATTTTTTTATATATCTGGCTTTGCCTTTATTTAAATACTGCATGATTTAAGACAAGTTTTTTACTGACAAAATCAACAAAAACTACAGTCTTAGATCAATAACAAAGCCGTTTATTTTATTCAAGAAAACAGATATACAATTTATACCTAAATCTCTTGATTAGCAAGACTGAGTGCATATATTTGTTTTTTGTCTTTGTAATGCAAAAGCTTATTCAATATTACGGATTATAAAATTAATAAATTTACTTAATAAGAGTTTAGGTTTTAAAAAAGAAAAAAAAAGTTTATAATTTTAATTGGTATAGAAAAAAACTTTTTGTATCTCTTTAATACAACAGTTGAATTCCCGGGGGCGCAGGCGCAGACTTCCGCAAGAGTGTTGCAAAGCTCAGTTTAAATCAAAAACTGTTGCATTAATCTACACATCAATTTAATAACATTCTGCTTTTATACGGAGTTTTATTTGATTAAAAATAATTTTATACGATGGATTACAGAATTTTTTACTATACTTCTGATTTTTTCCTCTGTTTATACTCTTTTGTATATAAACAAAAACATCAATAACAGGCTTAATAATTACAAAGAAATAACAGACTCAGGCATTCTTCGTGCTGTAGCAGTAAAAAGGGATATAAACAACTCTTATCCAGGCCCATCCCAGGATTATTTTATTGATATTGCAGATTTTCTTGCCTTAAGACTCTGGTCAAAACTCGATCTTGTTTATGCTAAAACTTATGAAGAAGCTGAAAGACTTATTCTGCAGCAAAAAGCTGATATCCTGCTCAGGACGAACCCTGCAAACAATTACAAAAAAACCAGGCTTTCTTCTACTAATCCCTACATAAAAACATCATGGCATCTAATTGTAAACAGAGACAATATTAAAACAAATAAAATATCAGATATAAATAACGGTATAATTACTGTAACTTCTGATAACCCTGCATTACCGGTTTTAAAAAAAATGGAAAAAAGCAATAATTTCAAACTTATTTCAGATTCAGAAACTACTGTAAAAAAAATATTCAGCTTAATTGAATCAGGTGAGATAACAGGAACTGTTGCAGATAACTTAACAGCTAGGTCAATGAGATATCTCCATCCAAAAGCTGTAATCGCTCAAAGCATAAAGGAAAAATCTCAAATAGGATTCAGTACCCATCCTGACGCCCATGACCTTAAATTCAGAATTAACCTGTTTATAGATAATATATCTGATGAAGAATTTATAGATTTACTTGCAGGACATTATTTTCACAAGCTTGATGTTTTTGAATACCTTGATTTAAGAAAATTTCACAGAAGAATTGAAAACAGACTCCCTGAATACATCGATATTATAAAGAAATATTCAAAAGAGTATAATCTTGACTGGCGCCTTGTTACATCACAGATTTATCAGGAGTCCCATTTTAACAAATGGGCGGAAAGCCATGCATCTGCAAAAGGCCTTATGCAGCTTATGCCTTCTACTGCTGACTCTCTTGGAGTAACAAACATTTATTCTCCTGAAGAAAATATCAAAGCAGGGATAAAATACTTAAAAAAATTATACGATATTTTTGACAAAACTGATAACAGAAACAGAATGAAAATTGCCCTTGCAACCTATAACATGGGCCAGGGCCATATGTACGATGCCCGTGATATCGCAAGAGATTTCAGTCTGAATCCTGACAAATGGTATAATATGATAAGAGTCCTTCCTCTCCTGAAGAAAAGAAAGTATTACTTACCGCTTAAATACGGTTATGCCAGAGGAGATGAGCCTGTAACATATGTCAGAAAAATAGGGGTTTTTTACGAAGTTATGAAAGCTGTGTTCCCTGATGTTGAACCTGAAACACAAAATATGCTGAGCCTGAACTGAGCAAAAAATTATAATTAATTTGCTCAGTTCAATGCAGTTTTCGTTCAGCTACTATTTAGTGATTGGCCGAAAACTAGAATTTTTTGTTCAGTTCAAGGCATATTAAAAATTTAACCGCAGAAATGGACAAAAAAGACAGTTTTCGTTCAGCTACTATTTAAAAAAAGGGTTAAATTTTTTCTCCGTTCCGACTGTTGTCTCAGGTCCATGCCCCGGATAAACCTTTACATCGTCTCCGAGGCTGAATATTTTTTCACGAACATTTTTTATAAGAGTATTATAGTTTCCCCCGGGAAGATCAGTTCTTCCTATGGAACCTGCAAAAAGTGTATCTCCTGCAAAAACTGTTTTTTCCTTTTCATTATACAAAGAAACACTTCCCAGTGAATGTCCCGGAGTATGAAGCACTTTCAGGCTTATATTACCAAAATTTATAACATCACCCTCTTTTATAAATTTGTCTGCCGGAGGTGAATTATCTGCACTCAACCCAAAGCTTACAGCCATATTTGAAAGCTGTGAAAGCATTGGTGAATCTGCTTCATGTATTAAAATTTCAGCATTTGTAGCCTGTTTCATCGGCTTGTTTGCAGCAACATGATCAAAGTGTCCGTGTGTATTGATAATGTATTTAAGCTTTAATTTTTCTTCTGCAAGAGCCATCAGAATTTTTTCGTCCTCATCGCCCGGATCTATCACAGCAGCCTGTCTTGTTTCGCTGCAGCCGAGAATAAAACAATTAGCCATTATCGGGCCTACAGGCAATACTTTTAGAATCATATTAATTCTGCCTCTCTTTCTTTTCAGATTTTTTTCTGATACTGTCGAGCAGACCGTTTATAAAACCGCCCGACTCTCTTGTACCGAACTTTTTACCTATATCTATAGCTTCATTAATACTGACTTTTACAGGAATATCTTCGCAATAGTAAAGTTCAAAAACTGCAAGTCTTAATATATTCCTGTCAACACATGACATTCTGTGCAAACGCCAGTTACTTGAATGACTGTCTATAATTTTATCAATATCATTTCTGTTTTCAACAACTCCCAGAGAAAGAAGGTCAAGAAAATCAGAACTTCCGGGCGCAAGATACTTTTTAAATAATGCAAAAGCTTCATGCCCGAAACAATCTCTCATATCCATATAAAAAAGGGCCTGAAGTGCAAGCTCTCTTGATTTCCTGCGATATCCCATTAACTGTCACACCAAACTTAAAGTTCTTTTACAAGATTTACCATCTCTATTGCAGACATGGCAGCTTCTGCCCCTTTGTTTCCGGCTTTTGAACCGGCTCTTTCAATTGCCTGTTCTATTGTATCTGTGGTAAGAACACCAAATACAACAGGCACTCCTGTTTCAAGAGATACCATAGCAATTCCTTTTGCAGCTTCACTGCTCACATATTCAAAATGAGGTGTAGCGCCTCTTATAACTGAACCAAGGCAGATTACAGCATCATATTTGTTCTGCTGAGCAATTTTCTTTGCTATAAGAGGAATCTCAAAAGCTCCGGGAACTTTTATGATCTCTATATCATTGTCATCTGCTCCGTGGCGTACAAGAACATCTACTGCTCCGCCTGTAAGTCTGTCAGTAATAAAATCATTAAAACGGGCAACAATTATTCCGTATTTTTTCCCTGAGGCGTCAAGTTTTGCTTCTATAATCTTAGGCATCTATATTTTTCCTTTTTAACATTTAGCTTTTTTAAATCATAAATAATTGCTGACTGAAAATTTCTGATCTTCGGTCAAATACTAACTACATTTTTTGTTCGTGCTTGTTCACAATACCGCCTACTTTTTCAAGCATGTGTCCCATACGCATTTTTTTGCACTGAAGATATCCCTGATTTATTTCATTGGGATCAATTTCTATTGGAACCTGCTCCACAATGCTTAATCCATAGCCTTCAAGCCCGACCATTTTTTTGGGATTATTTGTCATAATCTTCATTTTTTTAACTCCGAGATCTGCAAGTATCTGGGCTCCGATTCCGTAATCCCTCATATCAGGTTTAAAACCGAGCTTAATATTGGCATCTACTGTATCATAGCCTTCATCCTGGAGTACATATGCCTTGAGTTTATTGACAAGACCAATTCCGCGTCCTTCCTGCCTTATATACAGAAAGACTCCTGAGCCTTCCTGCTCTATCTGCTGCATTGATTTAACAAGCTGATCTCCGCAGTCACATCTCATGGAACCGAAAATATCTCCTGTAAGACACTCTGAATGGACTCTTACAAGAACAGGTTTTTCAGGATCTATCTCTCCCTTTACCATTGCTATATGCTGAAAATCATCTATTTCATTTTCATAAACAAAGGTGCGGAATTCCCCTGCAAATGCTGTGGGAATAACAGCTTCAGCTTTTTTATGCACAAAAGACTCATTGTGAAGCCTGTATGAAATAAGCTCAGCAATTGTGCATATACCAATATTATGTTCTTCACTGAATTTTTCAAGTGAAGGCATTCTTGCCATTGTTCCGTCATCATCCATTATCTCGCATATAACCCCTGAAGGTTTAAAACCTGCAAGTCTTGCAAGATCAGCAGATGCTTCTGTATGACCTGCCCTTACAATTACACCTCCGTCTTTGGCTTTTAAAGGAAAAATATGACCCGGTCTTACAATATCTTCAGGCTTTGCATCATCTGCTATTGCATCCTGAACTGTTTTTGCTCTGTCTGCAGCTGAAATGCCTGTAGTAACACCTTCACGTGCTTCAATCGAAACCGTGAAGGCTGTTTCATGGGCAGAGGTATTATCTTCTACCATCATCGGCAGATTAAGCTGCTCACATCTTTCTCCGGTAAGAGACATGCATATAAGCCCCCTGCCGTATTTAGCCATAAAATTGATTATTTCAGGAGTTACCGCTTCTGAAGCAATGGTCAGATCCCCTTCATTTTCACGGTCTTCATCATCTGTCAGTATTATCATTTTACCGGCTTTAATATCTTCTATGGCCTGTTCAATACTTATTCTTGGCATTTTTTTACCCCGCTTTTTGCTACAGGAATCCGTTTTGTCTTAAAAAATCGATGGAAAGACCTTGCTCTTCATCAGGATCAGACTTTTTCCCTGTAATAAGTTTTTCAATATATTTTCCGATAACATCGGCTTCAAGATTAACCTGGTCTCCTGTTTTTCCGGAGCCTATTGTTGAAAGCCCTTTGGTATGAGGAATTATTGCAAGGGAAAACCAGTTCTCGCCAACTGAATTAACAGTAAGACTTGTACCGTCTACTGCAACCGAACCCTTGTCTATAATATACTTCATTACCTTCGAAGGAGCTTTTATATTTATAATTACAGCATTACTTTGTTCTTCAACCGAAGAAATTGTTCCAACTCCATCTATATGACCGGTGACTATATGTCCGTCAAGTCTGTCAGAAAGCTTAAGAGCTCTTTCAAGATTGACTCTCTGGCCCGGTTTTGCACTTTTAAACTTAGATTTTTCTATTGTTTCCGGACTTACATCAACATCAAAACTTCGGTTGTTTATTTTTACAGCTGTAAGACAGCCGCCGTCAACAGCAATAGAATCGCCAATTTTTGTGCCGTTAAGGTCAAAATCTGCTTCTATTGTAAATTTTTTGCCCTGACCTGCATCAGATACAGATCTTATTGTTCCAAAACCTTCTATTATTCCTGTAAACATCTTTAATAATTCCAATCTGATAAAAATATATCAGCTAATATTATCACTTTTTTAAAACTTTCAATAAAAAACAGGCCATAAAAGTTCATCAGTTTTATCATGATTTATTTTTGCCCGGCCTTCAACAAGTATATCATTATCAAATTCAGAAATTTTTGTATTAAAAATATTAATACAGTCTTTTAATTTTTCAGGGCCTCTGCCGTTTACAGCTTTGTAAGAATCTGTGCACCCTATAATTTTTGCTCCGTAAAAAAAAGCTATCTGGTCTGCAAGATCAGAATTAAGAAATGAACCTGCAATCATTGATCCGCCTTCTATCATCAGACTTGAAATTTTATTTTTCCCAAGCTCTTTTAAAAGATCTGAAAGATCTATTCTTGAATCTGCCCCCTGAGCAACCTGAATAAGTTTTATTCCTTTGTCTTCAAATTTTTTTACACGCTTTGGATCAGCATTTTCACAACAGGCTATTATTGTATTATCTTTCATTTCTCCGGAAAAAATCTTAAGACCTGAATCCGGATCAAGATTAAGATGTGAATCTGTAATTATTTTCAAAGGATCTGATGTTATTACTCCGGGTATTCTTGCATTAAGAGACGGATTATCAGCTTGGGCAGTTTTTCTGCCCACAAGAATTGCATCAGACTGATGTCTTAAACAATGAACCCAGTGTCTCGATTTTTCATTGGTTATCCATTTGGAATCACCGGTTCTTGTGGCTGTTTTACCGTCAAGTGTCATTGCAAGTTTTAAAACAGTGTATGGAATCTTTTTTGTAATGTATTTAATAAAAGGAAGATTAAGAGCTCTTGCTTTTTCTTCAAGCAGACCTGATACAACCTCTATTTTATTCTGCCTGAGATAACTGTTTCCTCCGCCGTTTACTCCGGGATTCGGGTCATCCATTGCAACTACAACTTTTTTAATACCGCTTTTTATAATTTTTTCTGTGCACGGGGGAGTCTTTCCACTGTGATTACACGGTTCAAGAGTAACGTAAAGAGTTGCACCTTTTGCATTTTCTCCTGCATCATCAATGGCGTTTACTTCAGCATGGGCCTGTCCGTATTTTTCGTGATAACCCCGGCCTTTGATTTCACCGTTTTTGGCACATACAGCTCCAACAAGAGGATTTGTTTTTGTAAAACCCCTTCCCTTTGCAGCAAGATCAAGAGCCAGATTCATATATTTGTAATCTGCATCATTAAACATAATTGTATTCCAAAGCTTTATTCCGGTTTTTCAGGCATAAGAAACTGTCTGAGTTCATTTACAAAATCGTTTACATCTTTAAATTCTCTGTATACAGAAGCAAACCTGACATAAGCAACTTCGTCAAGTTCATGAAGCTTTTCCATGACTCTTTCACCAATACTTACTGTAGAAATCTCTCTTGATTCACACTCTTTAAGATCTACTTCAAGTTCATCAATAAAGTTTTCTATGGTATCTATGCTTATATTTCGTTTCTCACATGCCCGCAGAATTCCCGATCTTAATTTATCCCTTAAGAACTCCTCACGCCTGCCGTCCTTTTTAACTATCATTAAAGGAACCTGTTCAACTGTTTCATAAGTTGTAAATCTTCTTTCACAGCTTAAACACTCGCGGCGGCGTCTTATGGAATAACCGTCTTTTGCAAGCCTTGAATCTATAACCCTGTCTTCAGGTTCAGAACAAAAGGGACATTTCATTACTGATCTCCCCGGGATTCAAATCTTACCACCTCAACTCCGGCCTCTTTGAGCATCTCTTCAGACATTCCGTCTGAATAGTCGCCAAGATAACAGACCCTTTTTATACCAGCATTTATAATCATTTTCGAGCATATGGAACAAGGCTTTGTATTTACATATATATCAGCACCGTCGATTGAGATTCCGTGCTTTGCAGCCTGAACTATTGCATTTTGCTCTGCATGGGTTCCTCTGCACAGCTCATGTCTTTCTCCTGAAGGTACATCCATTTTTTTTCTCAGACATCCGGTTACAGCACAATGGGTTACTCCCGAAGGAGCACCATTATAACCTGTTGCAAGTATATGCCTGTTTTTAACAATAACTGCACCAACACTACGTCGCAGACATGTTGATCTGCTAGATACAAGATCTGTTATGCTAATAAAATACTTATCCCAGGAGGGTCTGTTATCCATTAAAGCCTATCCTTATTCCTGAAAAAGAGGGAATCCTTCAGCAAATTCCTTTACTTTGTCACCTATTTCAGAAATCATTTTATCATTTTCGTAATTGTCTATTATATCAGCAATCCACCCGCCGACAATCTCCATATCCTTTTCCTTCATTCCCCTTGTTGTAAGCGCAGGTGTTCCTATTCTTATTCCGCTTGTTACAAAAGGACTTCTCTGTTCAAAAGGAACTGTATTCTTATTTACAGTTATACCGGCTTTTCCAAGAGCTGCTTCAGCATCTTTACCTGTTACACCCTTAGCTGTGAGATCAATAAGAATAAGGTGGTTGTCTGTACCTCCGGAAACAAGATCAAGTCCTGATTTCACAAGAGTCTCTCCAAGAACCTGAGCATTTTTTACAACCTGCTTCTGGTATTCTTTAAACTCAGGCTTTAAAGCTTCCTTAAAAGCAACAGCTTTTGCTGCAATAACGTGCATTAAGGGACCACCCTGAATTCCGGGGAAAATCTGCTTGTTCATTATTTTGGTAAGATCTTCACCAGCCAGTATAAGACCGCCCCTTGGACCTCTTAAAGTTTTATGGGTAGTAGTTGTTGTTACATCTGCACAATTTACAGGAGAAGGATGAAGCCCTGCTGCAACAAGACCTGCAATATGAGCCATATCAACCATAAAATAAGCATCAACAGACTTTGCAATCTCAGAAAACCTCTGAAAATCGATAATTCTTGGGTATGCACTTGCTCCTGCAACTATCATTTTAGGCCTGAATTCTTTAGCCTTTTTTTCAACTTCATCATAGTCGATCTGGCCGGTTTCCTTTGAAACTCCGTAATGGCTGAACTCAAAAAGCCGTCCTGAAAAATTCACTCCGCTTCCGTGTGTAAGGTGTCCTCCGTGGGAAAGATCCATTCCCATAACTTTGTCACCGGGATTAAGATATGCAAAAAAAGCTCCCATATTGGCCTGTGAGCCTGAGTGGGGCTGAACATTTGCGTACGAAGCTCCAAAAAGCTCTCTAGCTCTGTCTCTTGCAAGATCTTCAGCTATATCTACAAATTCACAGCCTCCGTAATACCTTTTTGCAGGGTATCCTTCAGCATACTTATTTGTCATTATACAGCCCTGGGTTTCCATAACAGCAGAACTTACTATATTTTCAGATGCAATAAGCTCAAGGTTCTGAACTTGTCTCCGGCTTTCCTTATTTATTGCCTCAAGGATTTCCGGATCTGTTTTTCCGATTACGTCAGGGTTCATAATATAAAGACCTCCTTAAACTGTTAAAAATTATGCAAAACATATTAATTATGTACCGTTCTGAGCAAAGTATTCAGGGTTTAGATATTTTATAATTCAAACCTGATTTTTTTCCGGATTAAACTCAGAGTCAGAGATTTAACTGCTCACCGGTACTTTAATGTTCACACATACTACATATTCAGAACAAATCAAGCCTGGTCTGATGCCTTCCACCTTCAAAATCGGTTTCCATCCATGTTTCAACTATTTCCATTGCAAGAATATCACCTACAACCCTACCTCCGAGAACAAGCACATTTGAATTATTATGCATTCTGCTCATTTTTGCAGAAAAAATATCATTGCATAAAGCAGCCCTTATCCCTTTGTATCTGTTTGCAGCCATAGACATTCCAAGACCTGTTCCGCATAAAAGGATTCCTCTGTCACACTCTTTTTTCTCAACAGACTCTGCTACCTGTGCGGCATAATCAGGATAATTCACAGAATCTCCTGAAAAAGTTCCAACATCTTTAACATTAACACCTTTATCTTTAAGATATTCGGCTATTTTATCCTTAAGTTCATATGCAGCGTGGTCAGATCCTATAATGATTGTTTCACTCATTTTTTATCTCCGGAATTATTATTTGTATTTTTTAAATATAAGCGAGGTATTAACACCGCCGAAACCGAACGAATTCGACATTGCATATTCTGTATCAATACCTGATGAAACATTTGGAACATAGTCAAGATCGCATTCAGGATCAGGTGTATTTAGATTTACTGTAGGAGGAGCAATCTGATTTTTCAGACTTAACACAGATACAGCTGCTTCAAGTGCACCGGCAGCTCCGAGAAGATGGCCTGTCATAGATTTTGTGGAAGATATTTTAAGATTTTTGCTGTGTTCTTTGAATACTTTTTTTACAGCAGCTGTTTCATATTTATCATTTAATATTGTTGAGGTTCCGTGGGCATTTATATATCCCACAGAGGAAGGATTTATATGCGCGCTTTCAAGAGCCTGATTCATAACATCGGCCATACCTTCACCTTCCGGTTCAGGCGCAGCTATATGCCAGGCTTCACTCATAAGCGAGTATCCGCTTATTTCAGCAATGGGAGCTGCTCCTCTTTCAAGAGCTTTTTCCATGTTTTCAAGTACAAGGAATACACTTCCCTCGCCTGCCACAAAACCGTCTCTTTCTTTATCAAAAGGACGGGATGCGGTTTTGGGATCATTATTTCCTGAAAGAGCTTTCATTGAATTAAGTCCTGCAATAAAAACCGGGGTTATGACAGCTTCACTGCCTCCTGCAAGACAGCAGTCAATCTCACCGTGTTTTATCCGTAAATAAGCTTCACCCAAAGCACTACCGCCTGCTGCGCATGCATTTGCACATGTAAGAACAGGGCCTTTTATTCCCAGATTTATACTCATTATCCCCGCAGTCATATTAGGGAGAAAATAAGGAATAAAATAAGGGCTGAGCCTTGATGTATTTTTTAAATACTTTCTTTTTGCAGCTTCTTCTGCATAATCAAAGCCGCCTGCTCCATTGCCGACAAATATACCGATTTTGTCAGCACCGTACCAGTCGACTTCAAGCTTTGCATCTTCAAGTGCAAGCCTTCCGGCAGCAACTCCGTATAAAACAGACAAGGGAAGATTTTTGGATTCTTTTTTATCCATATAATCTTCCCTGCAGAAATTTTTTACTTCACCGGCTATTTTTACAGGAAAACCCTGTGTGTCAAATCTTGTTATATAACCGATTCCTGATTTTCCTGTAACAACAAAGTCCCAGAACTGACTGACTCCGATACCGGTCGGAGATACAACTCCAATACCTGTTACAGCTACTCTGTTAAAAAAATTGGGGTTCATTCCTGATTATGATATTTTTTCAAGATATTCCTGAGCATCTTTTACTGTAAGAAGATTTTCAGCATCTTCATCAGGGATTTCAATATCAAATTCATCTTCAAGAGACATCATGAGCTCTACAATTTTTAAAGAATCTGCTCCAAGGTCATTAATAAATGAAGCCTCAGGAATTACTTTTTCAATATCTACTTCAAGCTTTTCTGCAATTATTGCTTTTAATTTATCCTGCATTGACATAAATCACCTCTTCTTTAAATACAAAAAAACCGCTCTGATTTATAAAAAGAGCGGTCTTTGTGCAAAGCGCAGTTAGATTTCATCTCCAAGTCCGATAACTGTGCGGCCTTTATACATTCCGCAGCTTGGACAAATTGTATGGGGACGCTTTGCTTCTCCGCACTCAGGGCATACACCGAGGTTAGGAGCTGCAATTTTTTCACTATGATGTGTACGACGCTTATCTCTGCGTGACTTTGATGTTTTTCTCTTTGGAACTGCCATTATTAACTCCTGTAAACTTTACTCAATATTATTTAAATTTTATGATCACAAAATCCAAATTAAGTTATCATAAGAAACATGCAGATACAAGTCTTATATAATAACAAAAGATCAAAAAACAAATATCTGTTTTCTGTTCTCTGCATTTTAATCTGAATAAAGCATGTTTAAGTCTTTTGAAAAGTTCAAGCATGCCTGTTTTAAATTTTAATTATCAGATTTGATAATAATTTCCAGACTTTTTTAAAATATTATTTAAAAAAATTTTTGATCTGAATCCTTATTCAATAAAAAGCTTGACATAAACCCATGTTTAAACTTTACTCATAAATCAATATTCTCAGGGCGGGGTGAAACTCCCCACCGGCGGTGATTCTAAGTATTAGAAAAGCCCGCGAGCGCCTTATTATCAATAAGGGTCAAGCAGATTCGGTGAAACTCCGAAGCCGACGGTTAAAGTCCGGATGGAAGAGGATAATTTTTACAGATTCAAACCTGTTCTATAACTGTTTCTGCATTTTGCAAAAACAGCCCCTCTTTTTTTGCCCTGATTCATGAAAATTTTAAATTTGAAGGAGCTTAACATGAATCAGACTTTATTATCCAGATTCGGAACCCCCATTGAAAGAGCTGAAAAAGGAATCAAAGCTATTTCAGCAGGTAAAGGGGTTCTTGTAACAGACAATGAAAACCGTGAAAACGAAGGCGATCTTATTTTTTCAGCAGAAAATCTTAATACTGAACAGATGGCCATGCTGATAAGAGAGTGCAGCGGAATTGTATGTCTTTGTATTACAGAAGAAAAAACAAAATCCCTTGATCTTCCCATGATGGTTGAAAAAAACTCAAGCAGATTCCAGACAGCCTTCACAATCTCCATAGAAGCTGCAAAAGGTGTAACAACAGGTGTTTCAGCCCAGGACAGAGTTACCACCATAAAAGCTGCTGTTTCAGACAATGCACTGCCCGAAGACATAAAAAGCCCGGGACATGTTTTTCCTTTAAAATCAAAACCTGGCGGAGTACTTGAAAGAGAAGGACATACTGAAGCAACAACAGATCTGTGCAGACTTGCAGGCTTAAAACCTTACGGAGTTTTATGCGAACTCACAAACCCCGACGGCACAATGGCAAGAACACCTGAAATTATTGAATTTGCAGAAAAAAACAATATACCCGTTCTGACTGTAGATGATATTATACAGTACAGAAAAGAAAAAAACATATAAAACTCAAACCATTTATAAGCGTGAACCTGCTTCACGCTTATGCTTCAACAATAAAATCAATTTTACACCAGCCTTAACCAACAAATACATAATTTGGCAGAAAAAACAGGTTTCGTTCATTAACTTCTTAAACATTCCTTGCAAACTTTTAATATATAATGATAAATAAAACGCTTATAATTTTTTAAAATAAAATAATCAGGAAAAATATTATGGATAATAAAATAACAACAAGATTTCCCCCTAGCCCAACAGGAACGCTACATGTTGGCGGCGCAAGAACAGCAATTTACAACTGGCTTTATGCAAGGGCAAACAAAGGAAAATTCATATTAAGATTTGAAGATACAGACAGAGAAAGATCTACAAAAGAATCTGAAGAAGAGATTTTAAAAGCCATGGAATGGCTTGGACTCGATTATGATGAAGGCCCTTTTTATCAGACTCAAAGATTTGATGAATATCAGAAATATGCAGATATTCTTATAGAAAAAGGTCTTGCCTACTACTGCACCTGCACCCAGGAAGAAGTTGAAGCAATGAGGGAAAAGGCAAAGGAAGAAGGCAGAAAACCTAAATACGACGGTAAATGCCGGGACAAAGGCCTTAAAAAGACTGACAATGCTGTTTTAAGAATAAAATCGCCTGCAGCAGGAAGCTGCATAATAAAAGATATAATAAAAGGAAACATCTCTGTTCCCTATGAAGAGCTTGACGATTTTATAATACAGAGAAGCGACGGAAGTTTTACATACAATTTTGCAGTAACAATAGATGACCTTACAATGGGAGTAAACCCGATAATAAGAGGCGACGACCATGTAAGCAACACGCCAAAGCAGATTGTTATATACGAAGCTCTTGGAGAGCATGTGCCGGAATTTGGTCATGTTCCAATGGTTCTTGGTGAAGACAAAAAAAGGCTCAGCAAAAGACACGGAGCAATGAGCATTCTTCAGTACAAAGAAGAAGGCTTTCTTCCTGATGCTGTTATAAACTATCTTGTAAGACTTGGATGGTCATACGGAGACCAGGAGTTTTTTACAAGGGATGAGCTAACAGAAAAATTCTCACTTAATAATATTGGTAAATCCCCAGGTGTATTCGACCCTGAAAAAATGCTCAGCATAAACGCAGAACATATAATGAACAGTGATGATAGCTATCTTGCAGAACTTTTATCTCCTGAATTTGCAAAAGATCAGCCTGAAAAGCTTAAAACTGCAGTAAGCGTTTACAAATCAAGGGCAAAAACACTTGTTGAGCTTGAAGATTCAATAAAAGTCTATTTTACTGACGCTTTTGAATATGCTCAAAAAGCTGCAAAAGACAATCTTAAGGTATCTGCAGCTGAATATCTTGAAGATTTAAAAAACAGACTTGAAGCATTATCAGATTTTGACCACGATTCCATAGATCAGGCTTTTAACTCTGTATTAAAAGACCATGAAATAAAATTCCCAAAGCTTGCAAAACCTTTAAGAGTTGCTCTTACAGGAATTGCCCACGGAGCAGGAATACACGAAACTCTTGATCTCATGGGAAAAGAAGAAACACTTAAAAGAATAGACAAAGCTGTTGTCTGGATTAAAGAAAACAGAGGTTAAAAAATTCTTGACAATGTGCTAAGATAAAGCTAAAAGTTTTTTCGTTCCTGAGGGATGGTCTAATGGTAAGACGGCGGACTCTGACTCCGCTTATCGGGGTTCGAATCCCTGTCCCTCAGCCAACAGTTTATAAGGCTTTCGGAGTTTTCTCCGTGAGCCTTTTTTTATTCTATAAGGTTTATATACGCTTAATTAACAATAAGAACTCTTGCCTGCATGACTTTCCATGTTGTTTTACACTACCTGCCTTTGACATTGGAAAAGGTAGATAACACTTTTAAATATAACCCTTCGCTTCTCACCAATGCCTTTTATAGCTCAGTATCACCAAGATCCTCAGCTTTATAAACAGTATATCCTTCATAATGATAACTTGCATCAATACCTTTTAAGTAGACTGTCGGATCGTTAATTTTATCTGTTAATGCCTGTTTCAGTAGTACTTTAATTTCAACATCTTTAATGGGGCATGATTCCATGGCAAGAAGATAATCATTCTTATCCACGCGGCTCCAGTCAATAATTTTGCCAAGCTCTTTTTTTAAAATCAAATCAAGCCATATTTACAGTACGGATTTTAGCTGCAAACTCATAAATATCACCAAAAAGGTGGAGGTGAATCTCTGCCAAAGCATGAAAACTTCCTGGTTCCAACTTATCAAGATAACCACTGGTAAAAAGTTTTACGGCTTTTGTCTTACTGATTTTTTCTTCAGCTCTGGCCAATTCAGCAGCATCGCTGATACCCAATTTATTTTCTAAAACCATAAACGGATCTCCAAAAAATTTACTTTTTCTTTTTTCTATTGGCCTTTTTTGATTTTTTTGACTGCTTCCTTTTTGCTTTGGCCTTTTTATTCGATTTATTATTA
>JBNJDM010000026.1:0-27222 GCA_051744925.1 Thermodesulfobacteriota bacterium
TCTTCAGCCCCTTGCTTTTCTTATATATTTTGTATCAAGTGTAGCTGAAACAAACAGGGCGCCTTTTGACCTTCCTGAAGCTGAAAGTGAGCTTACAGGAGGTTTTCATACTGAATACAGTGGCATGGCTTTTGCCCTGTTTTTTTTAGGTGAATATACAGAGATGTTTATTGTAAGTTCTCTTGCTACTGCAGTTTTTCTCGGCGGGTGGCACGGTTTTCCGCTTCCTTTTTTCGAGTATTCAGCAATAGTATGGTTTCTTGTCAAAACATATATTTTAATGTTTTTTATGATCTGGTTCAGATGGACTTTTCCAAGAGTAAGGTTTGACCAGCTTTTAAATTTTTCATGGAAATACCTTATACCTTTTTCCTTGGTAAATCTTTTAATTACAGCGGTGGTAGTTAAGCTATGAAAAACTATTTTACAGATCTTTTTTCAGGTATAAAAAGTCTTCTCATTGGTATGGGGGTTACTTTAACTGCTCTTTTCAGCAAAGGGGCTACAGTTCAGTACCCTAGGGAAACAAATTATATAGCACCTGCATTCAGAGGGCATATAATTCTTGTCAGAGATGAAAATACAGGCGGACATAAATGTATTGCCTGCGGTATGTGTCAGCGTTCATGTCCTTCAGGATGCATAACTGTTTCAACTGTAAAAAAAGAAGGTGAAAAAAAGAAAACTCTGACAGGATTTGATCTCGATTTTACAAAATGTTCTCTTTGCGGAATCTGTGTTGAAACCTGTCCTTCAGGAGCGATAGATTTCAGTAATGAGTACACTCTTGCAGGTTTTACCAAAGAGGAATTTCACTATGATCTTCTTAATTATCCAAAGGAGAGTTCATGCTGATTTATAAATATCTTGCGGAATTTTTATTTTTTGCATTTGTTGTTTTAACATTTTTTGGAAGCATTCTTGCAGTAAGAGCAAAACTGCTTATCCATTCCGTACTCGGTCTGGCTGTATGTTTCCTTGGTGTTGCAGGACTTTACTTTTATCTCGGCTCTCCCTTTTTATCTATGATGCAGATACTGATCTATGTTGGAGCCATATGTATAGTTCTTGTTTTTGGTGTAATGGTCGGTTATACGCCTACTCAGATTGCGGAAAAACATCTTAAGGGTAAAAATCTTCTTCTTGCAGTATTTTCAGGAGCGGCTGTTTTTGCTCTTATGTCTGTTACAATATTCAGAACAGAATTTACTCCGGCAGTGTCAAAAACCGGAGATTTTTCAATCGAGTGGCTTGGTAAATCTTTGCTGTACAATTATTGTCTGGCTTTTGAGCTGATTTCTCTTATTTTATTAGCTGCAATAGTAGGATCAATAATTTTAGCACAAGGCGGAAGAGGGGACGATTAAAATGTATTTCAGTCAGAATCTTGAAACTTATCTGCTGATTGCTGTATTCCTTTTTATAACAGGTATATACGGCATGGTTCAGCACAGGTCTTTTGTCGGGATGCTTATTTCAGCCGAGCTTGTTCTTAATTCTGCAGCTTTGAATTTTATGGCATTTAATAAATTCCTTGCGCCGGATCCTGCTACAGGTCAGGTTTTTACTCTTTTTATAATGGGTATAGCCGCAGCTGAGGTTGCAATCGCCATAAGCATGGTTCTTGCAGTCTACAGACGCTACAGATCTGATGACCCAGAAAACGTGCACGAGTTGAAACATTAATTTTAATATTTGAAATATTAAACAGGAATTTTCGAATGGAAACAGTTGAAACCGGAAAATTAATGATAACAATAATGCTCCCTGCGCTGGCTGCATTATGGATTATGTTTTTTTCAAACAGGCCGAATTTAAGAGATTCCGGAGCAATCGCAGGTGCAGTTCTTACTTTTTTATCTGTAGCTTTAATTGTTGCTCCTAAAGTTATAAGCGGAGGGCATTATTCATTTACCCTGTTTGAATTGGTTGAAGGAGTAAATGTATCTTTTCATATAGACGGACTTGGTCTGTTGTTTGCCGGCACAGCATCATTTCTGTGGATACTTGCAGCTGTTTACTGCATTGGTTATATGCGGGGTCTTACAGAACATGCCCAGACAAGATTTTATTTTTGTTATGCAGCTGCGGTATGTGGTGCAATGGGTGCTGCTTTTTCTGCAAACCTTTTCACACTTTATCTGTTTTATGAAATTGTTTCGATTATGACTTATCCTCTGGTTGCACATCATCAGGATAAAGAGGCCTATGAAGGCTCAAGAAAATATATTGTATATCTGATGTTTACATCAAAGGCTTTTTTACTCCCTGCAATGGCTCTTATTTATTACCAATGCGGAACTCTTGACTTTGCAACTTCAGGAATTGCAGAAGGTATTTTTCCTTCTGATGCTTCAAACGGACTTATAATTGCAGTCTACTTTCTTTGCTTATTCGGGTTTGCAAAAGCAGCTATTATGCCTTTTCATAACTGGCTTCCTTCGGCAATGGTTGCTCCTACCCCGGTTTCTGCTCTTCTTCATGCAGTTGTTGTTGTTAAGGTCGGTGTATTTTCAATATGCAGAGTAATGCTTTCTGTTTTTGGAGTAAATCTACTTGCAGGTCTTAATCTTGGAATAATCACTGCATATATTGTTTCATTTACAATTCTTGCCGCATCCATGATTGCTCTTTCCAAAACCGATTTAAAAGCAAGACTTGCATATTCTACCGTAAGTCAGCTTTCATATATAATTCTTGGTGTTGCCATGCTTACACCAAATGCTATTACAGGCGGTCTAATACACATAACAAACCATGCATTTTCAAAAATTACTCTGTTTTTCTGTGCAGGTGCAATTTATGTTGCAACAAAGAAAAAAGATGTAAGGGACATGAAAGGGGTAGGTTATCAGATGCCTTTTACAATGGCGGCCTTCGGACTTGCATCTTTAAGTATGATAGGTGTTCCCCCTGTATCAGGCTTTGTTACAAAATGGTTTCTTGCTCTTGGAACCATGGATATAAATAATTTGATTTTGTTGACAGTATTGCTTGTAAGCTCCTTTCTCAATGCCTGTTATTTTGCCCCTGTATTTATCGGAGCTTTTTCAAGAATGCCCGAAGAAAAAGGGAATCTGGAAAAACAGCCGCTTGTTTCACTTATGGTTGTTCCCCTTTTCATTACGGCTCTTATTTCGGTCGGAATAGGTATTTGGCCTGATCTTTTCTTAAAAATCATTAATCTTCTGGTGGCTACAATATGATGGGTAAACTGTTTGGATTTTTACAGCAAAAATCTGCTTATTTAAAATGGTTGTTTTTTCTTTTTCTTGCAGGGACTGTTTGTTTTGATTTTTTTGTCCCTAGAGACGGTCACGGACATTTTTTCGGAGACTCTGTAATAGGCTTCTGGACATTGTTCGGTTTTCTTGGATGCCTGATTATGATTTTAGTCTGCAAAGGCATCGCTCATTCGTTTCTCATGAAAGATGTTGATTACTACTGGGAAGATGAAGACGAAGGGATTGTAAAATGACACAAGTTTCATTTTTTTCGCATCCGGCAGTAATCTTTTTTATTGCCGCATTTTTGATGCCCTGGCTCAGCAAAAATAATTTTATGAAGCCTGCACTGGTATTGGTGCCTTTAATAGCAATGTTTCAGATAAATTTTCTCCCTTCGGATTTCGGGAATGTAAGTTATCTCGGGTTTGACCTTATTTTCGGGAGACTTGATAAACTCAGTTATGTTTTTTTGCATGTTTTTACTCTCATGGCTCTTATTGCAGGTATTTACAGTTCCTACAAAGATGAATGGGAACAGCATACAGCAGCTCTTCTTTATGCAGGAAGTTCCCTTGGGGTTGTTCTTGCAGGAGATTATCTGACACTGTTTATCTTCTGGGAGCTTATGGCATTTTCTTCTGTATTTTTAATATGGTACAGAAAAAAGAGGCTTTCTCATAAAGCAGGGCTGAGATATTTAATAGTTCACGCAACCGGAGGTCTTATTCTCCTTGCTGGTATACTTATAAGGCACAGTGAAGTAGGAAATTTTCTTTTTACTCCCATTGCTCCTCAAACAGCAACTTTCGGCGATTATCTTATAATGATCGGATTTATGCTTAATGCCGCAGTGCCGCCTATACATGCATGGCTTCCTGATGCATACCCGGAAGCTTCAGTAATCGGCGCTGTTTATATGTGTGCTTATACCACAAAAACAGCAGTTTATGTTCTTGCAAGAGGATTTGCAGGTTTTGAAGCTCTTGTAGTACTTGGCGCTGTCATGACTCTTTACGGTGTTTTTTACGCGGTTATTGAAAATGATGCCAGAAGAATACTTGCATATCATATTGTTTCCCAGGTCGGGTACATGGTTTGTGCTGTTGGGATAGGAACTACTCTGGCAATAAACGGAGCCTGTGCTCATGCTTATGCACATATTATTTACAAGGCTCTTCTTTTTATGGGTGTAGGTTCTGTTCTTGAGATGACAGGAAAGTCAAAGCTTTCTGAACTTGGCGGTCTTTATTCGAAAATGCCGATAAGTCTTATTCTTACAGTTATCGGCGGGATAGCGATTTCTGGATTTCCCCTTACAAGCGGATTTATCAGTAAATCTATGATTGTAGCTGCTGCAGGTGAAGATCACAGAATATTTATAATGCTTATGCTTTTGCTAGCTTCAGTTGGTACATTTTTATCTGTTGGAATTAAGCTTCCATACTTTATATGGTTTAATAAAACAAAACCTGCAGTAGAAAATGTACGAGAAGCACATTCTCCGATGATCGGCGGTATGTCTATTGCGGCTTTTTTCTGTATAATGATGGGTTTTTATCCGGACTTTCTTTATAATATGCTTCCATATGAAGTGTTGTATGAACCTTATACAATGTATCATCTTTCAGAAACCCTTCAGTTAATAGGGTTTACAGGTCTTGGTTTTTATCTGATGAGATATAAGCTTGCTCCTGAAGATAAGATTAATCTTGACCTTGACTGGTTTTACAGAAAGTCTGCTAATCCGTTTAAAAAATTCTGTGGAGGTCCGCTTTCAAAACTTAATGACATTACAGGAGAGATTTACAAGACTCTTGGCATGAGACTTACCATGCTTTTTGCAAAAAAAATGTCCTGGTTTGACTGGAACGGAATAGACTATGTCATCGACGGAAGTGCAAAACAGACAATGAGTCTTGGTGATAAAGTAAGAATGTTTACAACAGGGAAGATTCAGCAGTACATAGGTGCGGCTGTTGTTCTTCTTTTTGTGATATTGATTGTGGTAACACTGATATAGTGAGTCTGAACCGGTATATGACCTAAGCTTTTGCTATGAGTGTTTAAAAGTTTAAGTACTCATAAGGTTTTGGTTAAACCGCAAACTAAATTTTAATTTATAACGGCTAATAAATATGGAACAGTTTTTACTTTTTGACAATGTTTCTTACCCCTTATTATCACTGCTGATATTTACTCCGATTGCCGGTGCAGTAGGTCTGTTTTTTATAAATTCAGAATACATGATGAAAATCTGGGGTCTGTTGGTAACTCTTTTAACAGCAGTTATTTCAATACCTTTGTATACCAATTTTGATTCATCCACAGCCAGCTATCAGTTTGCAGAAGTCTATAACTGGTTTCCGGCTCTTAATCTTAATTATACACTTGGTATAGACGGCATCAGTGTTCTTCTTGTTATACTTACAACTTTTGTAATGCCTTTGTGTATTTTATGCTCATGGAATTATATTGAAAAAAGGATGAAAGAATTTCTTTTTGCCATTCTTATTATGGAAGCTGCAATGATCGGGGTTTTTGTATCTCTTAATACAGTTCTTTTTTATATTTTCTGGGAAGCAATGCTTATTCCGATGTATCTTCTTATTGCAGTATGGGGAGGGCCCAGAAGAGATTATGCTTCAATCAAATTTTTTCTTTATACCCTTATAGCAAGTATTTTCCTTCTTGTTGCAATTATAGCTCTTTATATAAATACAGGAACATTTTTTATTCCTGAACTTATGGGCAATGATTTTTCATTTACATTTCAGATATGGGTTTTTCTTGCATGTGCAATCGCTTTTGCTGTTAAAATCCCTATGTTTCCTCTGCATACATGGCTTCCCGCCGCTCATGTTGAAGCTCCTACAGCAGGAAGTGTGATTCTTGCTTCAGTTCTTCTTAAAATGGGGGGGTATGGTTTTCTAAGATTATGTCTTCCTGTAACTCCTCTGGCTGTTGAAGCTTGTGTACCTTACTTAATAGCTCTTTCCATTGCCTCAATAATATTTGGCGGATATCTTGCCCTTGGTCAGAACGATATAAAAAAACTGATTGCTTATTCAAGTGTCGGTCATATGGGTTTTGTAACTCTTGGAATATTTGTTTTGAATTCAGCAGGACTTAAAGGTGCAATGCTTCAGATGATAAATCACGGTATTACAACAGGTGCTCTTTTTATCTGTATAGGCATAATTTATGAAAGAACTCACAGCAGAGATTTAAAAGTCAATTCAGCTCTTGGAATGTTTATGCCTGTTTATGTAACTTTCCTTGGAATTTTTTCACTTTCATCTCTGGCTTTTCCGGGAACAAACAGTTTTGTAGGTGAATTCCTTGTATTGCTGGGAGCATTTTCTCACAGCAAACTTGTTGGTGCGCTTGCAATCCCCGGAGCAGTACTTGCTGCAGCTTATATGTTAAGAATGCTTCAGAAGATGGTCTGGGCTGACAGTGACGGACACAAGCATGGTGACGGAAGTGAAAGAGGACTTTTTGACCTTGATTTAAGAGAAAAACTTACTCTTGCCTTTTTAACATTTTTTGTATTCTGGATAGGTCTTAATCCCGAACCATTGCTTAATGTAATGGATGAGAGTATAAATCATCTTCTTATTCAGTATAATCAGGGTATAAGCCAGGTCGGCGAACCTGAAGCTGTGAATCATGCTCTTAAGACTTTCGGTTTTAATGCCGGATAAAATATAACCGGTAATTAAGCGTTGTAAATTTTAAAATTTAATTAATAAAACTGGATTATTAAAATGAAGTTACTTTTATTTCTGCCTGAGCTTGTTTTGATTTTAATGATTGTTGTTTATTTCTTTTTATCCCTTAGTTCAAAAAAAGAAAAAAACAATGACTCCTTAGCTTTAATCTTTACAGCAGCAGCAACTGCAGCAGCCTTATATACAATAAATTCAAGCGGAGAGCTGTTTGAAGGCGTTTACCGGATAGATATGTTTTCCCAGAGTTTTAAAGTTTTGATCCTTGCAGCTTTTTTTCTTGTGCTTTATCTGGGAAAGGGTCTGAAAAGCATAAAAAATGAAATAAGTTCAGAATATATTATGTTTCTGGCTATAAGTACTTTCGGCCTTGTATCTCTTACAAGTGCGGTTGAACTGGTAACTATTATATTATGCCTTGAAATATCTTCTTTTTCCCTTTATATAGCTATTCCCTTCAGAGCAGACAATACAAGCAGGGGGCATTATGAAGCAGGGCTGAAATATATTCTTTTCGGAGCTCTTTCCACAGCAGTTACTTTATTTGGAATGAGTTATATTTTCGGCCTTTGCCATACCACACATCTTGATGAACTTTTTGCTGTACTTCCTTCTGTTTTAAACGATTCTCCGGCAGGTACAGTAGGTTTTATTCTTTTGCTTACAGGCTTTTTCTTCAAGCTTGCAATGTTTCCAATGCATTTCTGGACTCCTGATATTTATGAAGGTTCAGCAAATGAAACTACAGCATATATAGCAACTTTACCAAAAATTGCAGCCATTGCTCTGGTTATAAGATTTGTTGGTATTTCCGGTGCAGAATCAGGGGATGTAATTCTTATTTTAACTGTTATGGCAGCTTTTTCAATGACACTTGGTAATCTTTCTGCCCTCGTACAGGATGATATCAAAAGACTTGTTGCATACTCTACTATAGCCCACGCAGGTTATATTATGGTCGGTATTTTAAGTGCAGGAAATCTTGGTTTTTCGTCTTCCATGTATTATATTACAGGCTATGTCCTAATGAATATTGCCCTTTTCTTTGTTATATACAATCTTTCGGTCAGAGGTGAAAATCTAAGTTTTGATTCATTAAAAGGTCTTCACAAGCGGTCTCCTTTTCTTGCTTTTACACTTGCCCTTGCTGCCTTTGGTATGGCTGGTATACCTCCCACAGTAGGTTTTACTACAAAGTTTATGGTTTTTACATCCGCTATATCAAAAGGTTATTATGCAATAGTTATAATAGGTGTTATTAATGCAGGTATTTCTGCTTTCTACTATTTAAAACTTGTAAGAGCGGCTTATACAATTGGTGATGGTGAAGAAACAAGAATGAAAATCGGTTATTCAAAAGCTTTCTTTGCAATTTTACTTAATATTGGAATAATTGCTGCGGGAATGTATCCTGAGCCTATTATTTCTACTGCAACTGAAGCTGTTAAGTATATTTTTATATAAACAAAGTACTTTTGACTTTTTAAAAAATATTTTAAAAGGTGCTCTATGAATGAAAAAAATTTTTTTCAGGCGTTAAAGGAGCTTGCTGCCTCTTTTAAAATAAAAAAAAATAAAAATAAAACAGACTTAAATCAGGAAAATCCGGGCTGGGCTGAGACAGAAGATGAGTACCAGCAAGCACAAAAAGAATGGCTGAATAAAGTAAAGAAAAGAAAAAACAGGGATGGATAATTGTTTGAAGTGGGATTATATCCCTTCAAAAGAGTTTATTAATATAAAAAAAAGAATAATTAACTGGAATAAACAACTAAAAGTTTATCAGAATGAAACCTACGATATAAATGAAGTAAGAAAAAATGCACTTACAGCAGCCCTTTCTATTAAAGATAATATCCCTGGCAGACAGATAAATATATCAGGCTCAGTCCTTGAATTGGTGGAAAACTGTGATCCTGATACAAATATTGAAATCCTGTATATTCACGGAGGCGGATTTATAACCGGCTCCCTTGATAACCACAGACCTTTTGCAAAAACTCTTTCCAAACATCTTAATGCCAGAATTTTAATGGCAGGATATCCTCTTTCTCCTGAAAACAGATTTCCCGAAGCCCTTAACAGCTGTGCACTGATATGGAAATATATGGAAGAGAAATGTTCCTCATCTTCCTTTAAAGGTATTCTCGGAGATTCAGCAGGAGCAAATCTTGCTATGGCATCAATTATGAAGCTTAATAATGAAAATTATAAAAAACTTCCTTTTTTCGGAATATTTTTATCAGGTTTTTTTGATTTAAGTTTTAATAAAAACAATATTTATGAAAATAAAAAAGAAGATATTGTTCTCCAGCCTCAGCTTCTCAATTTAAGCGTTGACTCATATGCAGCTGGTATGGACCTTGAAAATCCATATATATCGCCTGTATACGGTGACTTTGATTTTCCTGTAAATCTTTTCTTTCAGGTCGGAACAGATGAGATTCTTTTTAACGACAGCAAAAGATGCTTTGAAAGGGCAAAGTCTTTTAATGCAAGCTGTGATATTTCTGTCTGGCCAAAAATGATTCATTCATTTCAGAGTTATGTTGACTGTATGCCTGAAAGTTATTTTGCACTTAAAGAGATAAAGCTTTTTATTGATCAACTTATTTCCAAACCTTATTGACTTGTATTTGCTTTGTATAGTATTAAACAAATCAAAATTAACATAAGGAAAGGTAGTAAGAGAATGACTGATTTTAAAAAGATTTTTTCTACTGAGGCTCTTAATGAAATTTTTCCAGCTGAAAAATCGGATCAGTTTTTTGAAGCTCTTTACGGTGACAGTGAAGAAGGTGCATATGATATTACGCTTGCTTTCCGTGAAGAAAAACCAAAAGAACTTATCTTTGATTTCAACCTTGTTCAAAGACAGGGTAAATGTCTGGTTTGCAGTCTGACATATGGTCTGCCCAATGTCTTTGATAAACATCCTGTAATAAATATTAAAGAAATTGTTAACAAAATATCCGAGCTTTCTGGAAATTCGGTTTCTGTAAAAGACTGGAAGCTTGGCAATACTGTTTCCCTCAGCAGGGAAAAACACCAGATTCCTCTTCATATAAAACTGAATTGATATTTTATGCTGCAGATGAGTTTTACGGCTTTATCTGCAGCCGATTTAGTTAATCAATATTACATTCCGTATTTAAAGAACTCTGTTTTATCATCAATTTTTTCTTTTTCAGGAGTTTTTACTTTTGGTTCAGTACCCTTTACAAAAGACTCATATATAGTCTTTTCAGTATCAGGGCCGGGCAGAAGACCGGTTTTTGCATCGATTTTCTGGTAAATAATATTATCTGGAACTTCAAAATCTTTTTCAGGTATGCCTTTATGGATTTCCTGCATAAAATCTACCCATACAGGACAGGCAGCTTTTGAGCCGGTTTCATTAATTCCAAGAGTTCTTGCCTGATCATATCCAACCCATGTCCCTGTAATATAGTCTGTTGTATAACCTATAAACCAGGCATCATGAAGATTGTTGGTTGTTCCTGTTTTCCCGGCAGCAGGCCTGTCAAGTTTTTTTGCTCTCCAGCCGGTTCCCTCTGTAACAACACTTTTCATCATACTTGTCATTATAAAAGCTGTCTCTTTTGGAATAACTCGATTTGATCCCGGATCAGATTCTTCAAGTACATCTCCTGAACTGTCTTCTATCTTTTTTATAAAAACAGGATCAATAAGTTTTCCCTTATTTGCAAAAACAGAATATGCATTTGTAATTTCAAGAAGTGTCATACCCGAAGAACCAAGTGCAAGGGAATAGTTTCTGTCGAGATTTGATTCTATTCCAAGCTTTCTGGAATAATCTATAAGATAATCTATCCCGATCTCTTTTGTAAGTTTTATAGTTACAAGATTAATTGATAAAGCAAGAGCTTTTCTAAGAAGAGTAGGGCCATAGAATTTTTCATTATAATTTTGTGGCTTCCATGTAAAATCCTGCTCTTTATCGTAGAATACAAAAGCATTATCCATTATCATTGATGCTGCTGTATAGCCTTTGTCAAGGGCAGCAGAATAAATAACTGGTTTAAAAGCTGAGCCGGGCTGGCGTTTTGACTGTACAGCTCTGTTAAACTGGCTTTCAACAAAACTTTTACCGCCTATCATAGCTTTTACTTCACCTGTTCCTGCCTCAATACAAAGAATAGAGCCTGAAACCTCTGGAGTTTGTTCAAGAGATACAGTCCAGAGGTCGTTTTCCTGATTTTTTTCTTCAAGTTTAATAAGTATAAGATCATTTTTTTTAAGAGCATGACCCGGTTTTTTTATTTTATGATAAAGATAGTATTTTTGAGGATCAGGTTTTCTTGCCCAGGACATATTTTCCAGAGGAAGAATTCCTGAGTAACCCTCAAATTTTACCATAACATGATTTTTTTCATTATTAACTTCAGTAACTACAGCTTTTAATTCAAGGCCTGCTTTAATATCTTCCTCTTTGATTTTATCTTTTTGATTTTCAAGGAAAGATTGAATATCTTCTTTTTTTAAATTTTTAATCGGTCCTCTGTACCCCTGTCTTTTATCAAGTTCTCTCAAACCTTTGTTAAGATCTTTTTTTGCCTGTTCCTGCATTTTTTCAGATACAGCGGTATATATTTTAAGCCCGGATCTGAAAAGTTTTTTTTCACCGTATTTATCCAGAAGGTATTTTTTGACATAAGCAGAATAATAAGGAGTTTTTTCCATAAAATAGTTTTTCTGATCTGCAAGGATTATTTCACCTGCTTTTGCATTAGCAGCTTCAATCGGTGTAATATAGTTGTTTTGAATCATCTGACGAAGCACATAATGCTGTCTTTTTCTGGCACGTTCAAAATGCTTTAAAGGAGAATACCGGCTTGGAGCCTGTGGAAGACCTGCAAGCATAGCACTTTCACTAAGAAGCAGATTTTCAGCATTTTTCCCAAAATAGCTTCGTGCAGCAGCTTCAACTCCGTATGCACCATTACCGAGATAAATCTGGTTTAAGTAGAGGTATAAAATATCTTCTTTTGAAAAAAATTTATCTATTCTGTAAGCTAATATAGCTTCTTTGATTTTTCTTTCATAACTTTTTTCAGGTGATAGAAAAAAAGATTTTGCAACCTGCTGAGTAATTGTTGAGCCTCCCTGAACAATTTGTCCTGCAAAAATATTTTTATAAAAAGCCCTGACAATACTTAGCAGGTCGATTCCACCGTGTTCATAAAATCTTGAGTCTTCAGCAGCTACAAATGCTTTAATAAGATGAGCAGGCATTTTTTCATTATCAATAATATATCTTTTCTGTTTATAGAATTCCGCAATTTTATCTCCTGAATCACTGAAAACTTCTGTTACCTGAGGAGGATTATAGTCGGCAAGTGATTTTATTTTAGGAAGATCTTTGCTGTAATAATAGTAAAGTCCGGTTAAGGATGCAACTCCGGATATAATTACAAAGACAAATGCAATGAAAAAGAATAGCGTAATTTTCTTTAATAACGATTTACGTGGCTTTTTATTATTTTTTTCTTTTTTAGTCATATTTATTGTTTTATAGTTTAAGATTATAGTTTTGAGTTTAAGATTAATTTTATTTATCAGATATCTTTATCTAAGGCAATACGTATAAAATCAGTTTGCTATTATTGATTGATTGTAAATAAAAAAATTAAATTTTGAATATTATAAAAAAATATGCGAAAAGAACAGTTTTGTTAAGCAGTTAATTAAGGAGTATAAATGTCTGAAACTTATTTTATAGATTTTGAAAAACAGTCAGGACTTGTTCCTGCAATTGTACAGGAAGAATCATCAGGAAAAGTTCTGATGCTTGCTTATATGAATAAAGATGCTTTTGAAAATACAATAAAAACTGGCAAGGCTACTTTTTATTCCAGATCAAGAAATAAACTCTGGGTAAAAGGTGAATCTTCAGGCCACGAACAGATTGTATCTGACATAAGAATAGATTGTGACAATGACACAATTCTTCTGGTTGTGGAACAAAAGGGCAATGCTGCCTGCCATAAAGGTTATAATTCGTGTTTTCATACAAGTTTGAAAAATGGAAAACCCTGCCTTATTGAAGAAAAAGTGTTTGATCCGGAAAAGGTATATAAAAAATAAAATGGAAAATAAATCTGAATTTAAATCTCCTGTTATAAAAAGCGCTGACTTTATTACAAGTGCAGGGAAGCCGTCGGAATATCCTCCGGAAGATCTGCCGGAAATCGCTTTTGCAGGAAGATCGAATGTAGGCAAGTCCACTCTTGTTAACTGTCTTGTGAACAGGAATAAACTTGTTAAAACAAGTAAAACACCGGGGAGAACCCAGAGAATAAATTTTTTTGAAGTAAATAAATCTGTAAGGTTTGTTGATTTGCCAGGTTATGGCTACGCAAAAGTATCAAAACAGATGAGAGGTCAGTGGGAGCATATGATTGAGACATATCTTCTTTCAAGAAAAAACCTTAAAGCTCTTGTCTGGATTATAGATATAAGACGTGAGCCGGCCGAATTTGAATACAATTTCGGTCTCTGGCTTAACCAGAACAACATACCTTATATAAATGTACTTACTAAGGCTGATAAGCTTTCAGGTACAAAGCAGAGAAACCATAAACAAAATATTGTAAAAACAATGGGTGCTGAATATAAAGATTTTATTATAGCTTCAGGGCTTAAAAAAACGGGCAGGGATGAAATTTGGTCGAGGATTTTAAATTTAACAGGAGCGACAAATGATTGATTCTGATTTACTTTTTTCAGAAAAAAAGGATTTTAAAGCAGGTTATGTTTCGATTATTGGCGCACCCAATGCCGGCAAATCGACCCTTTTAAATCTCATATGCGGAGAAAAGCTTGCCATAACTACAGACAAGCCCCAGACAACGAGAAACAAAATTCTTGCTGTTGTCAATACGGAGAATTCTCAGGTTGTATTTCTTGATACTCCGGGGATACATTCTTCTGAGAAAGTTATGAACAGAAGGCTTGTGGCAAAAGCAACCGAGGCTGCCGAAGAATCGGATGCAGTAGTTTATGTTGTTGATACCTCAAAGAAAAGAACAAGAGATGATGATTATATAGTTGAGAAGCTTAAAACTCTTGAAAAGAAAGTTATACTGATATTAAACAAAATAGACCTGCTTGAAAACAGGGAAAAAGTTCTTGCTCATATAGATTCATGGAGAAAAAAATTCAGTTTTACTGATATAATACCTGTATCTGCTTCAAAAGGTATTAATACTGACAATATAATTTCAGCCATAGAAAATATTCTCCCCTTTGGAACTCCTTTTTACCCTGAAGATTTTCTTACAGACATGCCAATAAAATTTATTGCATCTGAAATAATAAGAGAAAAAATTTTTAATCTTACCCGCCATGAAATTCCTTATTCTACAGCTGTAACTGTTGAAAGCTTTAAGGAAAAATCGGGGACTATTGAAATAGATGCAAATATAAATATTGAAAGAGATTCCCAGAAAGGCGTTATAATAGGTAAAAAAGGTTCGATGCTTACTGAGATAGGAACTAAGGCAAGGCTTGAACTTGAAGATTTTACAGGTCAAAAGGTTATTTTACGCCTTTTTGTGAAAGTACACAGAGACTGGACCAAAAAACCGGGTGTTTTCAAAGAGTACGGAATAGAGTAAATGTTTGAAGATGAAAAATTCCTGAAAGCTGAAAAAGCTAAAGCAAGAGATATTAGAAAAACACAGTGGTGGAAAAGAAAGCTTGCAAAAGGAAGATGTTATTATTGCACTGAAGCTTTTAGTCCTGATGAGCTTACAATGGATCATGTAGTACCTATGTCCAGGGGCGGCAGGTCTGTTAAGGGTAACCTTGTTACAGCATGCAAAGACTGCAATAATAAAAAAAAGAATATGCTTACCATGGAATGGGTAGAGTACCTTGATTTACTAAGAAAACAAAGAAAAGACTGAAGTTTTATTTCGAATTTGAATCTTTAATTTTTTAAAATATTAAAAGTGATAAATAAAAAAAAGGACTTGTTTGTATAAACAGTCCTTTTTTAATTTTCAAAAGCTGTAAAAAAAACCTGAAAGTTTATATGTAAAAATATAAACTTTCAGGACGACTTTTTTTATCTTTTATTTTTTTTTGATTCAGCTTTTTTTATTTCCTGGCAAAGTCTGTGTATTGTTTGTGCATGCCATTTCCCACGTCCTGAAAATGTAGGGAAATTATTTTCTGTAAGATAAAGGGCTATATCATCGTAAGTTGAGTTCTGCTGTCTGAGACTTTTGATCAGATTAAGAATATATGTTCTGCTTGTTTTTTTTACAGCGTCAGCTTCTTCAGGGCTCATCATTATGTTTCTCTCATCAATGATATCAGCTTCCTGGGAAACTTCTTCCTCGTGGTGTGCAGGAGCAGGTGCTTCTTCAAGTTTTTCCATGAAAGCAGTAAACATATCTGCGATATGCTCAAGTGCATCAGCCTGTCTTTCTTCTGCATCTGCGGTTCTTTCTGCATAAAGCATCTGATCCTGAAGAGCTGCCTGAATATCATCTATTGATTCTTTTAATGAAGATAATGCTTCTTTTTCTTTTATACCTGAAGGCTTTGGTGCTCTTAGTCTTCTCTCGTCTCCACTTCTTCTTTCAGGATGGTGGTTGCCTATATTTTTATCCTGATTTTTATAGAATTTATTGTTTCTTTTTCTGTCGTTGCTTGTTGCTCTTAATTGCTGAAGGAATTCATTCATAAACTTTGGTCCTTATGTTCTTTGATTGTTTTGTATAATACAGTTAAAGAATTATTGAGTTTGGGTGAATATAAATATTAATATAATCAAAGTTTTAAAATTGTAACTGTTATACACTAATTATATTAATAATCGGTAATCTATTTATTTAAAAACCGATTGTCAAATAAAAAATTTAATATTGCGCTGAATATTAAGTAGTTAATGCTAACATAATGTCAGAAAACAACTAAATGATCAATGTTTATTTAAATCTGATGACCAGTTGAAATCTTTTATAATTTTATTGTTCAAATTCAGTAATAATAATTCTGCTTTTTGTTTCAGGCGGAAAAGAGCCGAACTGTTCAGAAACAGCTGTTATTAAATCTTTTTTCCCGTCATTGTTAATATCAGATATCGAAAAATCTCTTATATGACCGCTGAACTCAGGAGATTTAAACTTCTCGTCAAAAGATATTTTGTTCCATACAAGTCCTTTTACATGACCTTTGCTGAAAAGTCTTATCCGCTGAAAAAGTCTTTTTCCTTTATCTTTATTCTGAACTGTTAAAAGCATGCTTTTTTTGTCTTTAAAAGGAATAGTAACAAGGCGCTGAGGTATAAAATATTTTTTATCTGCATCATCCCTTGTTTTTGACTTTATATTTATATTTTTTGATGAGCCACCAAATTTTTCTGATGAGTGCCATATCTCATCAAAATCAGAAGAGTATATCTTAAGGCTGCTGTCATTTAAGACAGCCCATTCCTCACTGTCCTGCTGTGTATAAAAACCTGCTGAAAAAGAAGGGAAGAATTCAAAGTTGTTGTCAGGTTTAAAGTCAGTAAAAGCGAATTTTTTTGTCTCAGTATTTACTTTTTTAATTTGCCCGTAAAAAAGTTCTCCAGCAATTCCACCTTGTTTAGCTGTAAGAAACCTGTTCCCATTGTGTTTATACACGGTTTTATAAAAATAGTTTCTTTTAATTTCTTCCTCTGCAAGTTTATTGTTTTCTGATACAGAAAACATACGAGCATAAAATCTCTTCATTGAATTGTCGTAGCTGTTTACTATTATTTTTTTCTTACCCATTGATTCAACAGTTTCAATGCAAAGAGTTTTAATGCTGTTTTTAAATTCTTTTTTATCCAGATTTTTTAAACTGTCATTATCTATTACTGATATAAAAAGGCTATTATCAGTAAGCCAGATAATTTCGGGCTTATTATCATTGTTTAGATCTTCAGCAGCCACGGATTTAATGTTTTTTTCAATTAACTCTGTATTAAAAAGAAATTTATTCTTTTTATCTGAATTTTTGCTGTATACAGCTTCTTCTTTTTCTGTCCGGGGTTTTTGAATTTCATTTTCATTAATTTTTTTTGTCAAATTTTTTGAAAACTCATTTATGTGATCTAAAATGCTTCCTTTAGATTTACCTTTCTTGTTCAGCCCTGAAATTTTTTTGCCGTTTAATTTTAAAGAAGCTGTTGTTATGCAAGTGTTGCCGGCTATAACAACATTTCCCGCTATATGAAAATCTGCGTTGTCTTTTGAGTTTGTAATAACTGTACGATCAGCAGATTCTACGGCACTTCTTAAAATTGTTTCAATGCCTGAAACAAGATAAATATCATTTTTTTCAGGTGAATGAATTTTAAATTCTTCAATAAAAACCTTTTTTAATTCTTCAGCTGAAACTGATGGAATAATACAAAAGGCCGATATTATTAAAACAGTTAAGAAATAGTTTAATGTTTTCACTTTTTATCCCAGTTCCTCTGCTTTTTTAAAACCTGATTCAAAAGCTTTAAGATTTATTTCAGCAAATTCTTTTTTTGTTTTCTCTTTAATTGTTTTTTCTATCAGTTCCTTGTCAAGCGGTATGATTTTTCTTTGAAGAAGAGCTCCAAGAAGAACCATGTTAAGGCTTAGAGAAGTTCCTGCCTCAACTGCTAGCTCGCTTGCATTAAAACCGAGGAATTTCTTTGATTTGCTTTTAAGTATTTTTTCGATCTCTTCTTTTTCAGGGTACTTTGCAAGTCCTATTGCAGAAGTAAAAGGCTGAAGAGGTTTTGTGTTTGTTATTATTTCTGTATCTTTAGAACATTTTGATACTGCTCTTAACGATTCAAGGGGCTCAAAACCGAGCAGAATATCTGCTTCGCCGTCTGAAATGATTGAGCTTTTTGCGTCTCCAAAGATTATTGCTGATTCAACAACTCCTCCTCTCTGGGCCATTCCGTGAATTTCACTCATCTGCATTTTTACTCCGGCTTCAAGTGCAGCTTCACCCAGAATTTTGGAAGCCAGAAGGTTTCCCTGGCCACCTACAGCAACTATTATAAGTTTTGTTGTATTACTCATTTTATTATATCCTTAAATTTATTTTGTTTTCACAGGTGATATAGCTTTTTCAGGACAAATCTGGGCGCAGACTGAACATCCTGTGCACATATTTTCATCGATTTTTACTTTGTCGTTTTCAATGTAAAAAGCCGGGCATCCAAGATCGTTTACACAGTTTCTGTGATTTTTGCATTTTTCCTGGTTGACCTGGAAAACAGCTTTTTTAGCCTGCTTTAACTGTTTTGCGTAAAGTATACATTTTTCTTTGGATATAACTACAGAAACACCTTTGAAATTCATTGCCTCTTCAACAGCTTCCTGGGTTTTTTTAACATTGTAAGGTTTGACTGTTTTTACAAATCCGACTCCCAGGCTTTTAACTACAGTTTCAATATCTATTGTATTGTAGCTGTTATGTCCAAGCTCAGTCATATCAACTCCCGGGTTTGGCTGGTGCCCGGTCATGGCTGTTGTTCTGTTGTCGAGAATTATAAGGGTTATGTCGTGGTTGTTAAAAACTGCATTTAAAAGCCCGTTTATTCCTGAATGGAAAAAAGTTGAGTCTCCTATGAATGCTACTGTTTTTTTACCTGTGCTTTTTGAAAAACCGCACGCAGTACCTACTGATGCCCCCATACATACAACAAAGTCTCCCATGGCCAGGGGAGGGAGAAATCCAAGAGTATAACATCCTATGTCAGAAGGATATATGGTGTCGTTTCCACCTGCCTTTTTTACAGCATAAAATGTTGCTCTGTGTGAACATCCTGCACAGAGGTTTGGCGGTCTGTTTGGAAGAGAAGGTAAATCTGTGGTGTCAACAGGTACAGCTTCCTTGTTTTCAAAGCCGAAGTAATTCGAGATAGCTTTTCTAACTATAGATGTATTGTATTCAAAAAGTCTTGAAAAAAGATTTTCACCTTTACCTTTGATTTCTATTGTTGAGCCTTGTGTTTGTGCATACGATCTTACGTATTCCTCCATTACAGGCTCGCCTTCTTCTACTATAAGAAGTTTATCGCAGCCTTTTAAAAACTCTTTGATTAAAAGGTCAGGCATTGGATTTGAAAAACCGATTCTTAAAACTTTGATTTTGTCTTCAGCATTTAAATCTTTTACAGCATCATTTACATAGGAATAGCTGACTCCGCTGCAGATTATGCCGAGACTTCCTTTTCCCTGGGTAAAATTATACGAACATGAGTCTGACAAAGATGCAGCCTTGTCAAGATTTTCAAGAAGAACCTTGTGTCTTTGTCTTGAAACGGCAGGGACAGAAACGTACCTCATTGGATCTTTTGTGAATTCCCCTTTTGATTCAATCTCTTTTGGAGAATTGAAATCAACTTCGCCTGATGAGTGATTTATTCTTGTGGTGGTTCTGAAAATTACAGGTTCATCAAGCTGTTCCGAAAGATCAAATGCATATGAAAGCATTTCCTTTGCCTCTGCAGCAGATGAAGGTTCAAGCACCGGAAGACCTGCAAGTTTACCGTAATATCTGTTGTCCTGCTCGTTCTGGCTTGAAAACATGTAAGGATCGTCAGCAGTGAGTAGAACCAGCCCTTTTTTTACACCAAGATAGGCAAGTGTCATAAGAACATCTGCGGCTACGTTTACACCCACATGTTTCATTATGCAAAGGCTTCTTAAGCCAGAGTTTGCAGATGCTGCTGTAAGTTCAAGCGCAATTTTTTCATTTGAGCTGTATTCAAAATATAAATCTGTTTCCTGAGAAATTTCAAACAGATTTGCAGAAATTTCTGAAGAAGGTGTGCCCGGATAGGTTGTTGCAAATGCAACCCCGGCTTCTACTGCTCCTCTGGCTATTGCTTCGTTTCCAAGCAGGAAATGTCTGCTTTTCGGTTTACCCTGTAAAAGTTTATGCATTTTTTTTTCCTGATCTTTTTGGTTAAATTTTATTTATGAATACTTTCTTATAACAATAGTTTTTTTTGTGTAAAGTTTTTTAATGTTTTAAATTAAAAAATCGGTTTTACCGAAATCTCGTTTTATTGTTTCTGTCTTCATCTGAGAGCTGTAAAAAGATGTTTTTGTTCAGCAGCCAATTAGTTGCAAAACAAAAACTGCCGTTTTTGTCCGATTATATCTTATAGTTCAAAATCTAATCCTCAAAATATTCCGGTATTTCTGGGTTTAAATTTTTTACCTGCTGTAACCGAAAAAAAATCTGATTTTCGTCCAAAAATTAATTACGTAACATACAGCTTAATTTGCTTGTTATCTTTTTTAAATGTCTGTAATAATATTAATTATCTTTCCTGTTTTTGTTAACAGACCTCAAGCCTTTTTTGTGAAGTTGTCATTTATATCTTATTTATGTAAATCTGTTTTAGATTTTAAAGGTACTACCTTTTGCCCTAATTTGTTTTTGCCTGGTTAGGTCTCGGTTTATCGTTTATATTCAGTTTTTTATGTTTTGTTATCTTTGTTTTTTGGTCTTGTAGAATTTGATAAAGATGGAAAAATGTTTGACATTGCTTCGGGTTTATGTGTATTTTGGTCGTACCAAAAGAGATAGCATTTAAATTCGGAGCAGAAAGAATGGATGAAAATCTGGTTTTTAAAAGAGCAGAAGCAGGACGAGCTGCAGAAGATATTGCACTTCAGGTAGAAGCTGCAATTATTAACAAGCAGCTGCTTCCAGGTGATAAACTTCCCAGTGAGCGGGATCTTCAGGTGCAGTTCGGGACCGGAAGAGGGGTTGTAAGGGAAGCTATGATGACTTTAAAGCAAAAAGACCTGATTGCAGTAAAAAAAGGTTCACGAGGCGGCGCTTTTGTAAAAGAGGCAGAAGTTAAAAATATAAGCGAGTCATTGTCGCTGTTTCTTAAGCAGAAGGATATTAGTCCTGAGATGCTGATAGAATTCAGGGAAAGTATTGATGAAACAATTACTGTTCTTGCTATATCTAGGGCAAGTGATGAGGAAAAAAAGCAGCTTTATGATAAAGCAGAAGAGTTTAAAAAGATTGTTTCACATAAAGATCCTGATATGGATCTTATAGGCGAGGCAGACAGAAATCTTAATATTTTGCTTGCTAAAATGACTAAGAATCCTTTGTTTGAATGGGTTATGAGAGCTGTGCAGCTTGGTTTTTCTTCGTATGACTATGCTCTTTATGAAGAGGATTATTACAGAAAGCTTACTATTGAAAACTGGACTAATACAGCAAGGGAAATAATGGAAGGTGAGCCTATGAAAGCCTTGTCTTATTCAGGTTACCACTATTCTCTTCTGAGAAAATGTATAAATGAAAAAAACGGCAGGTTTTTTGAAAGGGAATGGATTTAAAAAACAGCTGAAATATTAAAAACTTTTTAAATTTGTCGGAGGGTGTTATGAACAGCAAAACTTATGATTATATTATAATCGGCGGGGGATCAGCAGGAAGCGTTCTTGCAAATCGTCTGAGTGCCGATTCTTCAAATAAAGTTCTTGTTCTTGAAGCAGGAAGACCGGATTATAAACTCGATTTTAGAATACATATGCCTGCAGCGCTTACTTATCCGCTTCAGAGCAGATTCTATAACTGGTGGTATGATTCAGATCCTGAACCGCATATGCACAACAGAAGAGTTTACCAGCCAAGAGGTAAGGTTCTTGGAGGATCAAGCTGTATAAACGGAATGATCTATATCCGCGGGAATGCCATGGATTATGAAAAGTGGGCACAGGACAAAGGTCTTGAAGATTGGGATTATGCAGGATGTCTTCCATATTTCAAGAAATTTGAAGACAGGCTTATCGGAGCCAATGCTTATCACGGCAAAAATGGTCCTTTGAAATTAACTACTGCAGAGTGTAAAAACCCTCTTTTTGATGCATTTTTTGATTCTGTAAAAGAAGCAGGATATCCGGTTGTAGATGATGTTAACGGATATCAGCAGGAAGGCTTTTCAAAATTTGATCAAAATATCTATAAAGGAAGAAGACATAACGCAGCAAGAGCTTATATCCATCCTGTAAAAAAGGACAGAGACAATCTTGAAATAAAGTGCCGCGCACAGGCTACAAGAATTCTTTTCGAAGGTAAAAAAGCTGTTGGTGTTGAATATTTAACAAAGGGTAAAAACCCCACAAAAGTTTACGGAAAAGAGATTATAAGCTGCGGCGGTGCTATTAATTCACCACAACTTCTTCAGCTTTCAGGTATAGGAAACGGTGATGAGCTTTCAAAGCTTGGAATCGATATGGTGCAAGATCTTAAAGGTGTTGGTGAAAACCTCCAGGATCATCTTGAGCTTTATGTTCAGTATGCCTGTAAAAAACCTGTTAGTATGTATCCTGCACTTAAGTGGTACAGACAGCCTTTTATCGGAGCTCAGTGGCTTTTCCAGGGTAAAGGTGCAGCAGCAACAAACCATTTTGAGGCAGGCGGATTTGTCAGGGGTAATGATGAGGTTGAATATCCGAACCTTCAGTTCCATTTTCTTCCCATTGCTATTCGCTACGACGGCTCAGCTCCTCAGGAGGGTCACGGATTTCAGCTTCATGTAGGACCTATGAACTCTGATGTAAGAGGACATGTAAAAATTAAGTCAAAAGATCCTGTGAAGTATCCTTCCATTCTTTTTAATTATCTTTCCACAGAAAAGGAAAGAAAGGAATGGGTTGAAGCAATAAGAAAGTCAAGGGAGATTATTGGTCAGTCTTCTTTTGATGAGTTAAGAGGTAAGGAGATTGCACCTGGACCAGAAGCTCAGACCGATGAAGAGATTTTAGACTTTGTTGCAAGAGAAGGTGAAAGTGCTTATCATCCAAGCTGTACATGTAAGATGGGTTATGATGATATGTCTGTTGTGGGATCAGATCTTAAGGTTCACGGGGTTGAAAATTTAAGAGTTGTTGATGCCTCTGTAATGCCTTACATTACTAACGGTAATATTTATGCGCCTGTAATGATGATAGGTGAAAAAGCAGCAGATATTATTCTTGGCAACAAGCCTCTGCCAAAAGAGAATGTTCCTTTTTACAAAGCAGAAAAATAGTAAGATTCTGCCCGGATTTTAAGTCCGGGCAGAAAATGTAAAATATATTGAATAATATTATGATTACAAAAAAAATGTTTATAAACGGAGACTGGGTCGGGTCTGAATCAGGAAACACAAGGGAGATTATAAACCCTTATAATGGTGAAGTTGTTGCTATTGTTTCCGAAGGTGACCGATCAGACAGTATTAAAGCTGTAAAAGCTGCAAGAAAAGCGTTTGACTCCGGTATCTGGTCGTCTCTTACAGGTCATGAAAGAAGTCTTTATTTATACAGACTGTATGAACTTATAATAAGAGACCATGAAGAGCTTGCCAGGCTTGAAAGCCTTGATACAGGGAAAACTGTAGAGGAAAGCCGCTGGGATATGGACGGAATTGCAGATATTTTCAGGCATTATGCATTTGTGGCCGAAGAAAACAAAGGCTATGTTATAGATTCTCCGATCCCGGGGACTTCAAGTTATGCAGCTTTAGAACCTGTTGGTGTATGCGGACAGATTTCACCGTGGAATTATCCTCTTTTGCAGGCTTCATGGAAAATGGCTCCGGCTCTTGCCGCAGGCTGTACAATTGTAATGAAGCCAAGTGAAATAACACCTCTTACTGCGGTAAAGATAACAGAACTTGCACAGGAAGCTCAAATCCCGCAAGGTGTTGTAAACCTTGTGCTCGGTCCCGGAATTGATGTAGGATCAGAGCTTGCTGAGTCAAAAGATGTAGATCTTATATCTTTTACAGGCGGTATAGTTACAGGAAGAAAAATAATGGAGGCTGCAGCAGTTTCCAATGTGAAAAAGATTGCTCTTGAGCTGGGCGGTAAAAACCCCAATATTGTATTTGCAGATTATGATTTTGAAACTGCAGTCGATTATGCGCTTAATGCGGTATTTTTTCATGCAGGTCAGATATGTTCAGCCGGAGCAAGGCTTATGGTTGAATCTTCAATTCATGACAGGTTTGTAAAACAGCTTAAGAAAAGAATTGAAAATATAAAACTTGGTTCAGGTTTTGACAAAGATACCCGGATGGGGCCTTTGATTTCTGAAGAGCACAGAGAAAAGATTGAAGAATATGTTGCTCTTGCAGTAAAAGAGGGTGCAACTCTTGTAACAGGAGGAAAAAGACCTGACGACCCAAAGCTTCAAAATGGGTTCTTTTATCTGCCGACCCTTCTTACTGACTGCAGGTCAGATATGAAATCTGTTCGTGAAGAAAGCTTTGGTCCTGTAATTACAGTTGAAAAATTCGATAATGAAGATGAAGCTTTAAAACTTGCCAATGATACAGACTACGGTCTTGCGGCAGGTTTCTGGACCAATGATTCTAAAAGAATAGAAAAGATGTCAAAAGGTTTAAGGTTTGGAACAGTATGGGTAAATGATTTTAACATCTATTACCCAAAAGCTCCCTGGGGAGGATTTAAAACTTCGGGAATAGGAAGAGAGCTTGGTCATGAAGGTTTTCATGAGTACTGTGAGGTAAAGCATGTGTTTCAAAATTTTGAAACAAAGCCTCAGAACTGGTTTGGTAGTTGATAAAGGGGTAAGCCCTTTACAATATACTGCTGCGCAGAATTTCTGCCGGCAAATCGTTAACTCAACAATAAGGAGATTCAATGTTTAATCTAAATTCAAAAAAACTGATTATTTCTGTTTTTTTAATTTTGTCTGTGGTTTTTGCAGGTTCTGCATTTGCCAAAGATGAAGTCAGATTTGTAAGCGTCAGCTGGACTGGTGTTACAGTCAAGACTGAACTTGGTGTTAAAATTCTGGAAAGTCTTGGATATGAGGCTTCAAACACTATGGTATCTGTTCCCATAGCCTACAAAGCTCTTGATTCCAATGAAGCCGACATTTTTCTTGGCTATTGGTATCCTTCAATGACAACAATTGCAAAGGAATATTTCGACAAAGGAACAGTTGATAATTTTGTTGAAAACATGCCCGGAGCAAAATATACGCTTGCAGCTCCTTCATATGTTGTAGACGGCGGACTTAAAGATTTTTCCGATATTGCCAAGTACGGCGACAAGCTTGACTGGAAGATTTACGGCATTGAAGAAGGTAATGACGGTAATCAGATTATTCTTGATATGATTGAAGATGATAAGTTCGGTCTTGGAGATTTTGAACTTGTAACATCAAGTGAAGCAGGAATGCTTTCACAGGTTCAGTCTTATGCAAAGCGCGACAAGTGGATTGTTTTTCTTGGATGGGCACCTCATCAGATGAACGAAAATATTGATATGAAGTATCTTACAGGTTCAACTTCTGAAACTTTTGGTGCAAATGACGGTTCAGCAACTGTATATACAAATATCAGAAAAGGTTTTGACAAGGAAATGCCTAATGTTGCAGATTTCCTTAAAAACTTCAAATTCCCTATTCCTATGATGAACCAGATTATGGCAACACTTCATGAAAATCCAAATATGGATCCTGTTGATGCAGGTCTTGACTGGGTTAAGGATAATCCTGAAATTTATAAAAAATGGCTTGACGGTATAGAAACCACAGACGGAAAGCCAGCTCTCAAGGCTTTTGAAAAGTATCTTGATACTTTATAATTAATAAATACTTGATATTTTAAAGTATGAGGGAGCAGGTCATTGATTATTATGATCTGCTCCCTTTTATATTTTCAGGTGATCAGGTAAAACAGTTCAGGATTTATAGATTATGTCTCTGCAGTCCGGGCATACTGTATGAGTAAATCTTGAATTCGATTTTTCTTCAATATAACTTTCAAGCGGCCACCATTTTTTGTTTTTATCCCTTATGCGCCTGCATCCTGAACATATAGGCAAAAGGCTTTCAAGTTCTTTTACATGTTTTATAAGTTTTTCTTTTTCTTTAAGAGCTTCCCTTAATTCAGCCACAACATCTTCTTTTTCCTTTTCTGTTTTTTTTCTCTGATTTATTTCTTTTGAAATACCAACAATTTTAAGGTTTTTATCATCATCTCTTACTATTTTTGCACTTATTTCGACCCATGTTTTTGTTTTGTTTTTTCTTATTAATTCTACTTCTGTTTTATAAGAAGAGCTTTTGCCTTCATTGAAATTTTTTAAGGCTTTGTCAGCAGCTTTTCTGTGTTTTTCTGCAGACTGCGGAGACATAAGTATGTCTATAGGTTTTTCAATCAATTCAGCCTGAGTATAGCCTCTTGCTTCATAAGCATCAGGGCTGATATATAAAAATGTAAGGTTTTTGGGGTCTATTACCCAGATCGTTTCTATTAGTGACTGAGCAATTTGTCTGTATTTATTCTCATTTTCTGCAATCTTTTTTTCAATACTTTTGTTCATAAAAGACTCCGTAAATTTTTACTTATTCAGTTTTAAAATGGATAAGAGTTCTGCATGACAAAACCGGTTATGTTTTTGTATCAAGACAATTGAGTAAAGGTTCCTGCCTGGGTTTATCAGAGTCTGGATCTTTGGTGGAAAGCAATACCTGCCAAATGGTTTGACAATTAAAAGAACAGGGTATACCTGTTTTTAATATTATAACTTTTTTGAAATGAAATTTAAACAAATATGGTATTTGATCATAAAAATACAAGATTATGGATTGAGGCCGCAGCTTCTGTTTTTCACAGAAGAGTAATAACCATGTTTTTTTTCGGTTTTTCTGCAGGTATGCCTCTTTTGCTGATTTTTTCATCTTTGTCTTTGTGGCTCAGGGAAGCAGGTGTTGAAAGATCTGCTGTAACCTTTTTCAGCTGGGCAGCGCTTGGATATTCATTTAAATTTATCTGGGCTCCTGTTGTTGATATAATACCTGTTTTTTTTCTTTCAAAAATTCTTGGCAGGAGAAGAGGGTGGATTCTTTTATCCCAGCTTCTTATTATAGGCTCTATCTGTGTTATTGCTTTTACAGATCCTTCCAAAACAGAGATGCATGTTTATATAAGTGCCATAGGCGCGGTTATGCTCGGTTTTTCTGCAGCAACACAGGATATTGTAATAGATGCATACAGGATAGAATCTGCAGGAGTAAAACTTCAGGCAATGATGGCGTCTTCCTATATTGCCGGTTACAGGGGAGGGATGCTTGCAGCAGGAGCAGGAGCTTTGTTTGCTGCTGATTACCTTGGGTCATCCCAGGGGAATTATGATTACACAGCATGGAAATACACTTATCTAATGATGGCTGCACTCATGCTCATCGGAGTTGTTACAACGCTTGTGATCAAAGAACCT
>JBNJDM010000027.1:0-26730 GCA_051744925.1 Thermodesulfobacteriota bacterium
AAAAGAAGTTATCAAAATCGGCCGGCTTTCTGTGACAGTAAAGGAAATGGAAAAAAACAGAATAGGCGAACTTATTGTCAGGTGTGACAAAAAGCCTTAGGTTTAATTTTTATATTTTCCCTGTAAAAAGGTTCATCTCGATTCCGCCGTGAACAAAAGGTGTTTTATCAAAATTTTTTCCTGAAAAATATCCTGAGCTGAAATCCTTTGGTATGGTAAGGATAAGCCTGAAGCCTTTAAAATCATTTTTAAGCTTTTTTTCAATATTTTTTATCATTCCCTGGTCCCTGCCAAGTCTTAATCCGTAAGGAGGGTTAAGAGCTATTGTCCCTTTTTTGAATTTTGTTGTTAGTAAGAAAAAATCTGCGCAGTATTTCATCACATATTTGTCAGGATGTGTGCCTTCAAGATTTTTTTTAAGAAGAAAAAGGTTTTCAGGGTCTATATCAGAAGCAAGTATTAAAGAGCAGGGCTTTTTAATATTTTCTGACAAGTTTTGTTTAACAGATTCATATATGTCACTATTGAACAAAGGCCAGTCTTCAAAGGAAAATCTGCGGAAATATCCCGGAGGGGTTGAAGAAGCAAATAGTGCTGCTTCAACAGCAAAGGTTCCGGTTCCTGACATAGGGTCAAAAAAAGGATTCTCACCTTTATACCCGCTTTTAATAAGAGCAGCAGCAGCTATATTTTCACGGAGAGGTGCTTTTGATATAAATTTTTTCAGCCCTCTTTTATGGAGAGGTTCACCTGAAGAGTCAACAGAAACAGTTACATTGTCACTGCTGATTCTTACATAAAGTTCGGGGTTTAGTCCTGATTCATCCGAAATTAATGCTTCGTTTTTTTCAAGTCTTTGTGACAGGGCTTTTCGAATACTGTCTTCAACAGCTTTGGTGTGTATAAGTTTCGATTTTCTTGATGATACCCTGATTTTTATTAAAGCATTTTTTTTAAAAAAAAGTTCAAACGGAATTTTGGCAGTATTTTTGAAAAGCTCATCAAAGTTTTGTGCCCTGAACTTATTTAATCTTACAAGAATTCCTGAAGGTACTCCAAGCAAAAGATTTGCTTTTATTATTCCTTCAAGATCTGTATTAAAAGAAATACCTCCTTTTGTTATGTGGAGATTTGTAATTTCCGGAAGTTTCATGCCTGCTTCTTTTTGAGCTGCCTGGCTGAATCCGGGGCCTGCTGATGCAAAAACAGGAAACTGTTTTGCTCTGTTTTTTCTGATTTTTTTCCCCAGAGAGCTTCTTCTGAGCAGATTTCCTGCGGACGTTGTGGTGTTGTTATCCATGTTTACCTATGTTTATGATGTTTTATAAAAATTATATCTTGCAAAATTTTTAGAGTTCATTAAATTTAAAGTTTATTGCCTGTAAATTCAGGTTTTAGATTAAATTTTTAAATAAAGAAAGATAAACTTTATATGGAAATACCCGGCATAAGCTGGACGCAGTTTATTATGCTTATCTGCGGCGGTATGGCATTTTTTCTTTTCGGTATGGATATGATGAGCATAGCTTTGAAAAAAGCTGCCGGAGATGAAATGCGCAGGCTGCTTGCAAATATTTCAAGCAATAATATAAAAGGTTTTTTTTCAGGTACAGCAGTAACTTCCATACTTCAGTCAAGCAGCGCAACAACAGTAATGCTTGTAGGTTTTGTTCAGGCAGGACTTATGAGTTTTGCAAATACTCTTCCCATAATTCTTGGAGCAAATGTGGGGGCAACACTTACAACCCAGCTTATTGCATTTAAAATACTTGATTATTCCCTTTTTTTTGTGGCAGCCGGTTTTTTCATAAGATTTTTTTCAGAGAACAGCAGTTTAAAAAGCTGGGCTGATGCTCTTATTGGTTTCGGCCTCATATTTTACGGAATGCAACTTATGGGTGAGGCTGTTGCTCCTATTAGTAGTATGCCTGAAATAAAAGAAATTTTAAGAAGTTTTTCAAATCCGTTTACAGGGATACTTGCAGGCCTTGCTATAACTTCTGTAGTTCAGAGCAGTAATGCTGTTACAGGAATTTTAATAGTCCTTGCAGGTCATGGTCTTATAGATATTTCTGATGCAGTGCCTGTTGTTCTCGGTGCAAATATTGGAACATGCACCACTGCTATGCTTGCTGCTGCAGGTTCCTTAAGGAGTGCAAAAAGGGTGGCTCTTTCCCATCTCCTATTTAAAATTGCAGGTGTGGTTATCGCTGTATTGATTCTTCCCTGGTTTGTAAAATTTATAGAGTTTTCAGGAGAAATTTACAAAGCCGGATCTGCAAGGCAAATTGCAAATTCACACACATTTTTTAATCTGGGAATAGGCCTTTTGTTTTTACCTTTTACAAAGTTTTTTGCTCTCTTTATAGAAAAAATTTTTCCGGAAAAACCTGACAAAAATGAAGAAGAAATCCTTTTTCTTACATATCTTGATGACAAAAAGATTGTATCTGCTGATGTTGCTGTTTACCTTGCCAGAAAAGAAGTTGCGAGGATGGCGGGAACAATAAAAGGGATGCTTATTGTCAGTTCTTTTCCTTTTTCAGAAGAACTGAAAAATACTCCGGATAAAAGGTTTGCCGGAAGAACCCTGGAAGAAGGCGTGGAGTTAAGGGAAAGAGAAGTCGATTTTCTGGAGAAGAAAATCAGTGATTATCTGTTTAAGATAGCAAGGGAGAATGTTTCAGACGAAGACCAGAAACGTATTTACTCCATGGTTTCTATTGTAAAGGACCTTGAAAGTATAGGTGATCTTATTCATCGTAATTTTATGAACCTTCTGGCTAAAAAAAATGCTCTGGATGTAGATTTTTCAGAAGAGGGAAGAGAGGAACTTCAGATTTATCATAAGAAAGCCCTTAAGCAGATATCTCTTCTCAAGGAGGCTTTTGATGAAAAAGATCTTTCAAAAGCGGCAAAAATAATGACCAAAGAGAGGAAGTACCTTGATCTTGAGCTTCAGTACAGGGTTAAACATCTTGACAGAATAGTTTGTCAAAGGGCTGAGTCCATTGAAACACACGAAATTCATATGGAGCTCATGAATATACTCAATCAGGTTATAGTATATACTTCAAACATAGCAAAAACATTTGTTTCATCTCCATGATCTGGTTTTACATATAAGGCTTGATTTAGGTGAATATAAATTAGGTGGAAATAAATTTAGGCATAGCTAAAATTATATCTTTGATTTGGTTAAATTTATATGATAAGTGAATTATTTAATCTTATTTAAAGAATCTGAAAATATTCTTATACAAAACCGAAAGGGCTTTTTTATGAGCGGTGTGAATAAAGCTATACTCATAGGCAATCTCGGGCGTGATCCTGAAATGCGCTATACTCAGGACGGAACACCTGTATGCAATTTTCCTGTTGCAACAAACGAGACATGGAAAGACAAAAATACAGGTGAAAAAAGAGAGAAAACAGAATGGCACAGAATTGTTACATTCAGGGGTCTTGCAGAAGTATGTGCAAGATATCTTAAAAAAGGGAGCAAAATTTATATTGAAGGAAAACTCCAGACCAGAAATTATGAAAAGGATGGGGTAACTCATTATACAACAGAAATTGTAGCTTCTGATATGACAATGCTTGATTCTGCAGGCAGAGGAAGTAGTTCTTACGGTTCTGATCAGGGAAGCCAGGATCGGGGCATGCAGTCTCCTGGTCACGGAAGCGGCTTCGGTGGAGGTTATGATTCTTATTCAGGACCAAAGCCGGCAGAAGACGACGATATTCCTTTTTAAAAAAAATTTCTGCTGATTTAATTCCGGTGTTTATGCACCGGATAATATATTATATTCAAAATTTGTTTTATCCGGAATTTAATTTTTTTAAAGAGGTAGATAAAGATGAACCAAGTTTATGCAGATCCTGAAAAAAACCGGCTTGTTATTGAGTACGGAGAGCTTAGTATTGATGATTATATGGACTTCGCAGAGAAGATTCTGGATGAAGCTGCAAAGCTTAAAAAAGGATTTACAGTTTTTTCAGATCTGAGAAATTTCAGAATGAAAAACAGTGGAGAGGTTATCTCTGCGAATATCTCTGATATCGCAAAGGTTCAGAAACAGCTCTACGATATGGGAGCAAGCGAAGCAATACGTGTTGTGGATCCTCAGGTATGGCTTTTTGCAGCTATGCAGCAGGCTGAAACAGAGGTAGGTTATAATTCAATAATTTTTGATGATGTGGATGAGGCAACAGCCGCACTTGAAGATATAGAGTCGGAAATAGAAGAAAATAACACAGAACTTTAAAAAAAGAAGATCGGGCAGAAAGCCTTTGTGTTTGTTAGTTCCGGTTTGTGTAAAAAGTTTTGACCCCGGCGACAGAAGGTGAAATACTCCGGGCAAATCCTGAACAGAGTCAGGAAATTTAAGAAAAGGCAGTTTTTTCTGTTTTTAATAAGGTAGTAAAAGTAGGGGATCACAGTGTAAAGAGTTGAAAATAAAGAGCCGGGGATGTTTTAGGTGTGCCTAAAAAGCAATGGTGTTTTTTCTTGACATTTAAATAAGCTCTTTGTTAATGACAATTAGAATTATTATAACTGGTTTCCCGTTTTTTAACATTCATATATTTTAGGAGGTAAAATATGACCAGAAAAATCCGTAAGGCCGCTGTAATCGGTTCTGGTATCATGGGCGGTGGTATAGCAGCACTGCTGGCAAGTGCAGGAGTTCCTACACTGCTTCTTGATATTGTACCATTCGACCTTAAAGACGAAGAGAAAAATGATCCTGCAGCAAGAAACAGGATTGTTAATCAGGGACTTGACGCTACTCTTAAGAATAAGCCGTCACTTATTATGTCTAAAAAAGATGCCGCTCTTATCGAGACAGGCAACCTTACAGACGATTTTGACAAGCTTGCAGAGTGCGACTGGATCTGCGAAGTTGTTGTTGAAAACCTTGATATCAAAAGACAGCTTTTTGAAAGAATCGACGGTGTGAGAAAAGAAGATGCAATTATTTCTTCAAATACCTCAGGTATTCCTCTTGCACAGATAAGCGAAGGCAGAAGCCAGAGCTTTAAAGATCATTTTCTTGGAACACACTTTTTTAACCCGGTTCGTTATATGCATCTTCTTGAGCTTATTCCTGATGCTGGTACAAAGCAGGAAGTTCTTGATTATGTAGCATGGTTTGGTGAAGTAGTTCTTGGTAAAGGTATTGTATGGGCAAAAGATACACCTAACTTCATCGGTAACCGTATCGGTATCCAGGGTATCGGCAGAGTTATGCAGGCTATTGTTGAAGATGGTATATCAGTTGCAGAAGCTGATGCTCTTTTCGGACCTCAGATGGGTCGTCCTAAAACAGCTATTTTCGGTACAGCAGACCTTGTTGGTCTTGATACAATGGTTCATGTTGCAGACAACTCTTATAATCTATGCCCTGACGATGAAATGAAAGAGACTGTAAAGGCTCCTGATTACGTTAAGAAGTTGGTTGAAGACGGAAAGCTCGGCGACAAGACAAAGCAGGGTTTTTACAAAAAAGGAAAAGACGAAAACGGCAAAAGATTCAAGCTTCAGCTTAATCCTAACACAGGTGAGTATGAAGATTTTGAAAAGCCTACTTTTCCATGTCTTGAAGAAGCAAAGAAAAAAGAGACTCTTGAAGAAAAAGTTGCCACAGTTATCTGGGGTGAGGATAAAGGCGCTAAATTTGCATGGAAGTGTACTGCAAGCGCTCTTACATACTGCGCAAACAGAATTCCTGAAATTGCAGACAGCCTTGTTGAAATAGACAACGCAATGAAGTGGGGCTACGGTTGGGAAATAGGTCCTTTTGAAGCATGGGACGCAATCGGAGTTAAAGCTTCTCTTGAAAGAATGGAAAAAGAAGGCCTTCCTGTATCTGATAAAGTTAAGAAGATGGTTGAAGCAGGCAACGATACTTTTTACAAGATGGTAGACGGAAAGAGAATGTATTTCGATTTCGCTTCCGGATCTTACAAAGAAGTACCAGGAAACGAAAATGCTCTTTCACTTGCAGCTATCAAAGCTAACAACAAAGTTGTTAAGTCTTGCCCGTCTGCATCTCTTATCGATCTTGGCGATGAAATCTACTGCATTGAGTTTACAACTAAGATGAACGCTCTTAACCGTGAAATCGTTGAGTTTATGGGCGAGTGCCAGGACTACCTGGATGCAAACGCAAGAGGTGTTGTAATAGGTAACCAGACTGGCGGTATGCCTGGAACATTCTCTGCAGGTGCTGATCTTAGCTATGTATCAAAGCTTGCTCACGATAAAAAGTACAGCGAAATTGAAGACTTCCTTGAAACAGCTCAGATGGGTCTTCTTAAGTCCAAGTACTCTTCAGTTCCGGTAGTTGCTGCTCCTTACGGCATGACTCTGGGCGGCGGATGTGAAACTGCTCTCGGCGCAAACAAAATGGTTGCTCATACAGAACTATTTATGGGTCTTGTTGAGATCGGTGTTGGTCTTTTACCTGCCGGCGGTGGTTGTACAAACCTTTACAGAAAAATGGTTGAAGCTCTTCCAGCAGGAACAGCTAAATCTCTTGATCTTACAAAAATTTATGTTGATTGTTTTATGGCAATAGGTATGGCAAAAGTATCAATGTCAGCTGCTCAGGCTGTAGGCATCGGTCACCTTCACCCATGGAAAGACAGAATTATATTCAACCGTGATCTTCAGATCGGTGAAGCTAAGAAAGAAGCTCTTGCAATGGCTAATGCAGGCTGGACTCCTCCGATGAAAGAAGATATTCCTGTTGTTGGTGCTGAAGGTCAGGGTATGGTTAATGCTGAGCTTTATAACATGGCAAGCGGACTGTTCATGAGCGAATACGATGCATTCCTTGCTAAGCGTATTGCATACGTTATTGCAGGTGGAGATGTTAAGTACGGAACAAAAATGTCTGAAGAAGCTATGTTCAAGCTTGAGCGTGAAGCATTCGTTGACTTCTGTAAAGAAGAAAAGACTCTTGCACGTATCGATCATATGCTTAAGACTAACAAGCCTCTTCGTAACTAATACTTAATTAAGTAATTGCGAACGGGAAATAACAAAGAAAGAATACTTAACGTTTTTAGGAGGATATAAATGAGAGACGCATATATAGTATCATCCGTGAGAACCCCGGGCTGTAAAAACCGCAGGGGTGCTTTCAGGGAGACAAGACCTGAGGATCTTCTTTCTCACATTATGAAGGCAAGTGTTGAAAAAATCAGCCTTGATCCCAAAGAAATTGATGACTGTATGATCGGCTGTGCTTTCCCTGAAGGAGAGCAGGGCATTAACATCGGACGTATCGGCGCAAGAATGGCTGGTTTTCCTAATGAAGTTTCAGGTGCTACAGTTAACCGTTTCTGTTCATCAGGTCTTGAAGCGATAGCTCTTGCAGCTCTTCGTGTACGTGCCGGATGGTCAGAAGTTGCTCTTGGCGGCGGTATTGAGTCTATGACTTATGTACCAATGGGCGGTAATACTCCACGCCCTCATCCTGAATTTGCAAAAACTAATGCAGAAGCATACATTTCAATGGGTGTTACTGCAGAAAACGTTGCTGACTGGTACAAAGTTGATCGTAAAACTATGGATGAGTTTGCAGCAAATACACATGCAAAAGCTGTAAATGCACAGAAAAACGGGTGGTTTACAGAAATTGTTCCTACTCCTGCTACATACTACATCAAGCAGGAAGACGGAACATATAACAAAGAAACAAAAATGATCGATGCTGACGATGGTGTTCGTGAAGGTACTACAGCAGATGGTATTGCAAAGCTTGGTTCTCCTTTTAAGGCCGGCGGAAGCGTTACAGCTGCTAACTCTTCACAGACTACTGACGGTGCTGCAGCTTCGATTGTTGCATCTAAGGAAGCATGTGACCGTCTTGGACTTAAGCCAATAGCAAAACTGGTAAGCTATGCTGTTGCCGGATGTAAGTCTGAAGAAATGGGTGTTGGTCCCAAGTATGCTATTCCAAAGGTTCTTAAGCAGGCAGGAATGAAGCTTGAAGATATCGATATTATCGAGCTTAATGAAGCTTTTGCTTCTCAGTCAATCCATTGCCTTCAGGAGCTTGGACTTTGGGATACACCAGCAATGGATAAAGTAAACGTATGCGGCGGTGCTATTGCTCTTGGCCATCCACTTGGATGTACAGGTGCTAAACTTACTGCAACATGTCTTGCACAGCTTGAGCGTACCGGCGGAAAATACGGTATAGTTTCAATGTGTATAGGCGGCGGTATGGGTGCAGCTGCTATATTTGAAAGAGTCTAGTCCTTTTTTCATGGGATAACATCTTTTAGATAAGATATTTTAAAGGGCTGTAGCTTTAAGGGCTGCAGCCCTTTTTTTATATAAAATTATGAAATGTTTTTATATGAGTGAAAATTTCAAAAAAAAGGCGATTTTTGAAGTTTTCATGCATATAAAGCTGTATAACAACCTCAGAAGCGAAAAAACCGTTTGACATAGTTATAAATAGCTGTTTAAAAAAATAAGTTGCAGAAAAGCTGACCTGAAATATAAACGCTAAGGTAAAGCGTAAAAAAATAAGTTCTTCGGTGAGTCCGGAGTAAAGGTTTAATTAAACTAGAGGTGAGGTTATGTTAACAAAGATTTTTCCGTTTTTAGTCTGGCTTAAGGACTACAGCGGAGAGAAGTTTAAAATCGACTTTATAGCGGGGCTTACTGTTGCCCTGGTATTAATACCCCAGTCGATGGCTTATGCACAGCTTGCAGGACTTCCTCCGTATTACGGTCTTTACGCAGCTTTTCTGCCTCCTATGGTGGCAGCGCTTTTCGGTTCAAGCCGGCAGCTTCAGACTGGCCCGGTTGCAGTTGTTTCGCTTATGACTGCAGCAAGTCTTGGCCCGCTAGCTACAGCAGGAAGCGAGCAATACATTGCATATGCAGTTCTTCTTGCAATTACAGTAGGTATTTTTCAGTTTCTTCTGGGTGTGTTAAGACTTGGACTTATTGTAAACTTTTTGTCACATCCTGTGGTAAACGGGTTCACAAACGCAGCTGCTTTAATTATCGGCTTATCCCAGCTTTCCAAGCTGTTTGGGGTTTATGTTGATAAGGCACCCCATTTTTATGAAACAATTATAAGAGTAATCCAGGCAGCATTTGATTATACCCATATTCCCACGCTTCTTATGGGGATACTTGCAGTATCAGTTATGATGGGTCTTAAGAAAGTAAATCCCAAAATACCAAACGTTCTTGTAGCAGTTGTACTTACAACTCTTATTTCTTTTTTTACAGGTTTTCAGAATAATTATACAGCATCGGTTTCTGAGATAAATTCTGATAAAGTAAAATCAGAAATAAGCGATTTTAATACCACCGTTTCTAAAATTGATGAATATGGTGTGGAAAGATCCAAACTTAATGAAAAGCTTGATAAAGTTAAGGAAGAAAAAGGTAAAGATTCTGTTGAATATTTAAGACTTTCAAATGATCTTAAAGTATTAAATAAGCTGATTGAAGAACAGCAGCATGAACAATACCTTGCAAGAAAACAATTAAGAGATTTTAAATTTAACGCCTTAGATCAGGGAGAAGATAAAGTTTTTTATGTAAAAGGAAACTCTCCTGAAAACAAAGAAACTGATGATAATATATGGCGAATTAAAGTCGGCAACCGCACTTTGGAAAAAGATTCTCTTCTTATGATGGGCGGAGGAGCTGTTGTAGGCAAAATTCCACCCGGACTGCCTACTTTATCTGTGCCGGATTTTTCTTTTGCAATGTTTTTAAAACTTCTGCCGTTTGCAATTATTATTTCCCTTCTCGGTTTTATGGAAGCAATAGCCATAGCCAAAGCAATGGCTGCCAAGACAGGCCAGAAGCTTGATCCAAACCAGGAGCTTATAGGACAGGGACTTGCAAACATTATAGGAGCCATTGGTAAAAGTTATCCTGTTTCCGGTTCCTTTTCAAGATCCGCAGTTAACTTTGATGCAGGCGCAAAAACAGGAATTTCCAGTGTTGTAACAAGTTTGATGGTTGTAGTAACATTATTGTTTTTTACCCCGCTTTTATTTCATCTTCCCCAGGCGGTTCTTGCAGCTGTTATTATGATGGCTGTTTTCGGTCTTGTGAATGTTGAAGGCTTTGTTCATGCATGGGAAGCAAAAAAATCCGACGGGATTATTTCTGTAATTACTTTTTTAACTACACTTGCTTTTGCTCCTCATCTTGAAAAAGGTATTGAGCTGGGTGTTATTCTTTCAATAGGAGTATTTCTTTACAACAATATGAGGCCAAAAGTAACAAGCCTTGCCATGCAGCAGGATATGTCCCTTGGAGCTACAGATTATCACGGACTCCAGGAGTGCCCGCATGTTGCTGTTGTAAGATTTGAAGGAACCCTGTTTTTTGCAAACGCAACTTATCTCGAGGATCAGGTATTAAATTTTCAGAAGGAAAGACCTGACCTTAAGCATATTATAATAGCCTGCGGAGGAATAAACGATGTTGACGCTTCAGGCGAAGAATCTATAGGTCTTATGATAGACAGAGTAAGGGCGTCAGGCGTTGAGATCTCTTTTTCAGGCCTCAATGAAAAGGTTCTTTCAGTATTTAAAAACACCCATCTCTATGAAAAGATCGGTGAAGAAAATATTTACGGAAATGTCCATGATGCGATTGAAGATGTGTTTCACAGAACACATCAGAAGGGTAGTGTTTATTCGTGTCCCCTGGTATCTTATATTCCGTCTGATAAACCTGAAAAAGAGTAAGTTATTTTAAAATGCAGAGAAAAACGATAAAAAAAATGAGTAATATCAAGGCTTATAATAAAGAAGAAAAAAATCGGCTGACGTATTTTTTTCTGACGAGTTCTGCAATTTTAAATATTACAAAGTACTAAAATAAAAACCGACGGCAGTTTTCTGCCGCCGGCTTTTTTATGGAAAAGATAATTTGTTAAAAAGGAGTTTTAAAATGTCTGAGCAAAAAGTAATGAACAGATGGTTGGTTGTAGTCGGCGCTGTTCTGGTACAGATGTGTCTTGGCGCAATCTATGCGTGGTCTGTGTTTACGCCCGAACTTCAGGAGGCGGGATGGAGTACGGCACAGACAATGATGGCTTTTTCAGCAGGTCTTGTAAGTTATGCTGTAGTTATGGTTTGGGCAGGTTTCCAGCTTGAGAAACTCGGGCCCAGGTTTCTGGCTATCACAGGTGGTCTTGTGCTTGGTGCCGGGTATATAATTGCAGGGCTTTTCGGCGGAACAAATTTCTGGATGATATTTATATTCATCGGGATAATGGGAGGTTCAGGTATAGGTATCGGCTATGTTGTTCCAATAGCTGTTGGAATGAAATGGTTTCCTGATAAAAAAGGGCTTATCACAGGTCTTGCAGTTGCAGGTTTCGGTTTCGGTGCTACAGGCTGGGTTAAATTTGCAGGTTCAGTAGGTAACCTTATAGAAAATTACGGGATTTCCGCAACTTTTGTTATTTTCGGCATCTCTTTTGCCGTTCTTGTTTCAATAGGCGGTTTTTTTATGGTCAACCCTCCCGAAGGCTGGCTTCCGGAAGGATTTACTCCCGAAGAAAGCAATAATGGTCAAAATGGTAAGGCCGCAGGACCTGATCTCAGCGGAACAGATCTTTTATCAACTCCTCAGTATTATATGCTTTTTGCGACTTTTATATTTAGTGCAGGCGCAGGCCTTATGACAATAGGTCTTATAAAGCCTTTCGGAATAAGTGCGCTTGGGGCTTCTTCCGGTATCAGCGCAGCAAAGGCAAGTGCAATAGCAGGAACAGCTCTTGCAATTCTAAGCATTGCAAACGGTCTTGGAAGAATTGCCTGGGGAACAATATCTGATAAAACAGGAGGCAGGCTTGCAATTATAATAATGGTAAGTTTTCAGGCAGTTATGCTATTTCTCCTGAATTTTATGGCAGGTACAGAAATACTTTTTTATGTAGCAGCAGCTGCAATAGGATTTAATTTCGGAGGTAACTTTGCTCTTTTCCCTACAATTACAGCAGAGACTTTCGGAACTCTTAATGTTGGTAAAAACTATCCTATGATTTTTCTTGCATACGGTGTCGGTGGTGTTCTTTTTCCAATTGTAGGCGGAAAACTGGGAGACCTTGACAAGTATGCCCTTGCTTTTACAATTAGTGCCGCTCTTTGTATTGTTGGTGCTTGTCTTACTTTTATGGTTAAAAAGCCTCAGTCTTAAAAAAGTAAAAAGAGTTCAAACATATTAAATAAGTATTTCAGCCATGCATAGATATTGTGCATGGCTGATTTTTTTATATTTTTACTTAACCCTTACAATCTCATCCCATCTGGTTGTATAGCATGGAGATCTGTAATCAGATTTTATTTTCCAGTCTCTTTTTTCAGAAGAAGTACCGCAGGAGCTAAATTTTAATGTATTATTTCCGAATTTTGCATTGATTTCATCAACAGCCGACATTAATTTGTCTGATTTTTCAGTATCTGTTTCATCAAAAAAAGACATCTGAATTTTTTTGTCGTCTGCAAGATCCTGAAAAATAACACCTGCTTTTTTATACATAGATTTTTTGGAAAATATTTTGTCAGTTATTTCACACGCAGCTTTTACAAAAACAGCAGTATTGTTTTCTGGAGTGTTAAAAATCTTTGTGTCTGAGACTATATTAAAATCTGATTTAAACCTGTCAGTCATTAAAAAAAGGCTCATGCATCCGGCTCTAAGATTGTTTGTCCGCAGTTTTAAAGCTCCTCTTGATGCATAAGTCGATACAGCTTCTTTTATCATCTCTTTGTCATTTACAGGTTTGCTGAATGTTCTTGAAGATCTTACAGCTTTTTGAGGTTCAGGTACTGGTTCGAGTTCGTATGAAGGTGTAGAATTTAGCTCTGCAATGATCCGCTGTGCATGAACCCCCATTTTAGATCTGAGCCTTCTGTAATCAGCATATTTAAGATCAAAAGCAGATTTTATATTTATTAATTTTAAATATTTTGCACTTTTTGAACCTATGCCCCAGATATCTTCAACAGGAAAATCTTTTAACCAGTAATCAGAGTCAGTGCAGTCTGTAAAAGAAAAAAAGTCTGATCCAGAGCTTTTTGCAATTTTATTTGCTATCTTTGCAAGTGTTTTTGTCTGTCCCAATCCAATGGAAACAGGAATACCTGTGCATTGATCTATTTTTTTCCGAAGAAATCTGCAGTAATCAAAAAGATTAAAGTCACAATTGCTAAAATCTATAAAAGCTTCATCAATGGAATATATCTCCATATCAGGTACGTATTGTGAAATTATGTTCATAACACGTCCGGACATATCTCCGTAAAGACTGTAATTTGAGGAAAAAACTTTTATATCATGCTTTTTTACAAGGTGTTTTATTTTAAATAAAGGTATTCCCATGGGGATTTTAAGTTTTTTTGCTTCTGGAGATCTTGCAACTACACAACCATCATTGTTTGAAAGCACAACAGTAGGTTTATTTCTTAAGGCAGGGTTGAAAACCTTTTCACACGATACATAAAAATTGTTGCAATCGCAAAGTCCGAATATTTTCATTTGTAAAGTCCATGGTTTACAACGGGTGAATTACATTTGTCACAACTCCCCAGATCTCAAAATCTGATTCCTGTTCAATTTCTATTGAGGCATATTCTGTATTTTCAGGCTCTAAACAGATACAGCTGTTTTTAATTTTAAGCCTTTTCACTGTAAGCTCTCCGTTTAAAACAGCAATCACAACCTTATTGTGACAAGGTTCAAGAGATCTGTCCACAATCAGGATATCTCCGGGATGTATACCTGCGTTAATCATTGAATCTCCGGTAACTTTTACAAAAAAGGTTGCGGCAGGGTGTTTTATAAGATGTTTATTAAGATCAAGACTTCCTTCAATATAATCTTCAGCAGGTGAGGGAAAACCTGCACTTACAGGAAACATAAAAAGAGGTCTGCTTAGTTTGCAGGTTGTATCAGGAGTAAATATTTTTAATGAATTTCCCATTTTAATCCTTTTCAGGTTTCAGGAACCGGAGAAACAGTTTCTACTTCATTTTTATCCTGGCTTATCCAGACGCCTGCAAGTATTACTATTCCTGCACCGCACTGAACAGGTGTAAATCTTTCCGATAAAAGAACAAATCCCCATACCACAGAAAACAGAGGTATAAGATTTACAAAAACAGAAGCTTTTCCTGCAGGAATTTTACTTACTCCGTAGTTGAAAAGACCGTATGCTCCCATTGTTATGAATATACCAAGATAAATAAGAATCATAACAGGAAATACAGGCCATTGTGAAGGCATATCGATTGTTCCTGTAAAGTTTCCTGCCCCAAGAATCAATGCAAAAAATACTGAACCGCAAAATGTCTGGACAGCAGTAAGAAAAAACGGGTTATAACTGCTGCTTAATCTTTTAAGAATCAGTGTGTATCCCGCAGCACAGCACATTGCAAGAAACTCGTAAAAGTTTCCAAGAAGTGGATTTGGAGAATATTCATCCCCTGTTCCTGAAGAACTCAGAACCAGAGCTCCTGCAATTGCAAGGAAAAATCCTGCATAGGTTTTTTTTGATACTTTTTCATTGAGAAAAAATGCGGCTCCTGCTCCTACTATCAAAGGAAGAAGAGCAGTTATCATTCCGGCTTGTGAAGAGGTTGTGTTTTTAAGTGCAAGAGCTTCAAAAACAAAATAAAAGCAGGGTTCAAGAATACCCATTGCCGCAATAAGACCTATATCCTTTTTTTCAATTTTCCGTGGTTTGATAAAAGGGAGAAGGGGAAGAAAGCATATTCCTGCAATAAACATTCTTGAAAAAATTACAAACATGGGAGGAAAATATCTGAAAGAGTATTTAAGCGCAACAAATGTGCTTGACCATAATATCATTGCTGTAACAAGTGCCGCAAAAGGGAGTATTTTTTTCATTTCAATTCTTTTTATTTGTTCTGAATCATTTGTATAAAAAACTAAACACATAAGTTTAGTTTTTAAAAAAGAATTATTTATACTCTTTTTCTATAAATTTAAACCTTTTTTATAATTTATAAGCACATAAAAACAGATTATTACATCAGATAAATTTTTCTTTATGATCATAGAGACCCGATTCATTGCGTTTTTATAAAAGGTATTTATTGAAAATTTCAGCGAGTTCAGAAATCTTAAACGGTTTTATAATACTTGCAGTAAAGCCGTATTTTTCAGGATCATTCATTACAGGATCTTTGGAATATCCGCTTGCAACAAATACAGGTATTTGTAAATTGATTTCCCTTATTTTTTTTACCGCTTCAACACCACCCACACCTCCCGGAATGGTAAGGTCAAAAATCATTGCTTTAATTTCAGAGTCAGGCTTCTTAAAGTAATCAACTGCAAGTGTACCGTTTTCAACACCGACTGTATTATAGCCAAACGATTCAAGCATGGATGCTGTCATTTTCCGGACAACTTTTTCATCATCCATTACAAGGATAGTCCCTTTGCCCTTATGTTTTTCAGGAATCGTGTGATTATCTTTTGAAAAGTTTTTGCTTACAGCAGGAAGATAAATATGAAAAACAGAGCCTTTGTGCGGGGTGGATTCAACATCGATTGTTCCGCCGTGTTTTTCAGTTATTGAATAACAGGTGGCAAGACCTATGCCGTGTCCTGTTGGTTTGGTTGTAAAAAAAGGATCAAAAATTTTATTTTGTATTTCAGGGGGTATTCCTGTACCTGAATCCTTAACAGATATTTTTACATAGCTCCCCGGCTTAAGCCTGGGATGTTCATTTTCTTTTACGTATGTATTTGCAGCGCTTATTTTGATTGTTCCACCGCCGGGCATAGCCTGCTGGGCATTTATTACAATGTTTTCTATGACCTGGCCTATCTGATTTTTATCAAAATCACACATTGGAAGGTCTTTTTCTATATTGAATATGCATTGAGTATTAGATCCGCTGAGTGCAAAGTCTGCAGTCTTTTTTATATAATCGCCAGGGGGCTGAACTTTTTTTACAGGAGCGCCTCCTTTGGAAAATGTAAGAAGCTGGCCTGTGAGATTTCTTGCCCTTTCTATGGTCTCAAGGGATTTTCCCAGAAATTCGCGGACTTTATCCTGAGTTGCAAATTCACGGCTGAGATCAATATATCCGTATATGCCTCCCAGGAGGTTATTGAAATCGTGGGCTATTCCTCCTGCAAGAACTCCAAGTGATTCGAGTTTTGCTGTTTTTTGTATGGTTTCCCTTAACCTGTTTTTTTCTGTCATATCCCTGAATACAAGAACAGCTCCAATAGTTTTGCTGTTTTTGTCTTTAATCGGTGCTGCGGAATCTTCTATTATTTTTTCAGATCCATGCCTTGATATAAGCTTTGTGTGATTTGCGAGCTCTGCTGTTTCGCCTGTTTTAATTACTTTTTCAACAGGATTTTCATGTTTTTTACCTGTGGTTTCATTAACAATATTAAAAATTTCAGGTAATGTTTTCTGATATGCTTCCTGCTGAGTCCATCCTGTAAGTTTTTCAGCAACTTTATTTACAAGAAGAACCCGGCTGTTTATATCGGTTGTTATTACTCCGTCTCCTATACTTCTAAGTGTAACAGCGAGCCTTTCTTTTTCAGCTTCAAGCTTTTCCTCGCTTTTTTTAAGTTCTGTTATTTCAGAAGAAAGGGTTCCGATTCCAAGTATTTCATTGTTTTCATTGTACACAGGAAATTTTTTTGTAAGAAAGGTTCTTTGTTCTTTGCCCGCGTCTGAAACATTTTCTTCCCTGGTAAGAACTTCACCCTTGTTAAGTAAAAGAGCTTTTTTGTCATTTTCAATATATTTATCTATTTCTTCTGTGGAAGATATGTTTTTGAAAAGGTCATAATCTGTTTTGCCGTAAACATCTTTAAGACCTGTAAGATTTGTAAAGGCTTTGTTTGCTTTGACATATCTCAGGTCAGTGTCTTTAAAAACAGCAATATGGTCAGAATTTTCAAGAATCTGGTCACTCTGGCGGAGGGATTTTTCCCTTTGTTTTATCGTTTCTGCCATTTGGGCAAATTTGCTTTTTAAATCTGTAAGCTCCTTGAATTCATCAGATACTTTTAAATGGTGTATTTCAGAGTTAAAACCTGTTTTATTTCCCGCAGATTCAATATTTTTTGTAAAAAGTGCAATCGGGTTAATAACTGACCTGTAAAGCTTTCTGTCAAAAAGAAAAATAAGGCTGCCAAACAAAGCAAGAGCACCTGCAAGCAAAAAAACAGCTGTTATAACAACAGGCATGCAAAGAGAAAGTGCGTCCTGTTCAAGTACAATATTTAACTTGCCTTTGGATATATTTCTGGCACTTATAAGTTTTATACCATCAGATGTTTTAAAAAAACCTGAAGCAGAGTTTTGTTTTCTGATTTTTGAAAAGATTTTAAGATCACCTTTATTTACCTGCTGTTTTACAAGGGACATATCTGAGTGTGCAATTACATTGCCGAATGAATCTGTCAGAAAAACAGAACCTTTGTTAATAAATTCAGAAACATTTTTTATGTGTTTTTCAAGGGAGCCAAGGTTCAGTTCTGCATAAATCAGATTTTGGTTTTTTCCTTTTTCTATCATTCCTATTACTACCCTGTCATTTTGTACTGAATAGTAAGGTGATGTAAGGGTAAAATCATTGTTTCCGATTTCATTTTCTATAAGTCCTGAAAAATTTGCAGTTTCCCCTCCCCCGGGTACAGACCTTAAAACAAGACCTTCGGAATTAAGAAGGTAAACAGCAAGAAATGAAAGATCTTTGCCTATGAAATCATTAAGGAGTGAATAACCTGACTGTTTGATACTGATATGAGCAAATGAATGTTTCAGTTTTTCACTGCAGTCGTTTAAGTATACTTCTATATGGCTTCCGAGATTTTCAGCATAATAACGATGATGTTTTTTTATGTTTTGGGTTTCTATATATGTCCATAAGAGGGAAAAACTTAAAATTAGTATAAATGCAGGTATTAAAAGCCATTTTGTTAAAAAAATTTTTATAATTAAAGAAAGTTTTTTATCAGTCATTTTTTTCTCCGGTATTTATCCGGTAAACTACAGAGTAATTACCGTTTTCCACCTGCTGAATATATACAGGCAGAACAGGATCTCCGTACTTATCAAGACTTATGGTTTCATCAAGTACTTTAAAGTTTTTAAGTTCTGTAAGTGCTTTTGGAAGCCCGTTTTTTTTGCCGCCGGTTTTTTCCAGAGCTTTGCACAGCACCTTTAATGCCTGGTACCCTTTTACTGCTGCAAAGGAAGGTTTTTTCCCGAAGCGTTGTTTGTAGCGATTTGAAAAATCCTGATAAGATTTGCCTGATGTATCTGTTATCCCTTCCCTTGCAGTATAAACTCCTTCAGCTGATCTGCCTGCATGCCTGATAAGTGCCTGTGTGCTGCCCCAGCTGCTGGTCATGAAAACTGCATCAGGATGTGTTTTTTTAAGTTTTTGAAGAATTGCAGCGGTATTCCTTCCTGAAGCTATAATTAAAATACCTGTTTTATTATTTTCAGCAGAAATATTTATTTTATTTATAAAGTCAGGGCTTTTTGAATTAAAAGTGTATATATCTGTAAGTGCTTTGCCTGTTTTTTTAAAGCCTTTGATAAAATTTTTACTGTACGGTTTAGTGAAAATCTCGTTTGAACTATCTCTAAGAATGACAGCTGATTTTAGACCAAGATTTTTATCCGCAAATTTTCCAAACATTTCTGCACTTATATCTGAACTCCCCTGAACTCTGAAAAACAGATCTTTTTTTCCTGAAAGTTTTGGAGTAGATGTTGTGGGGCTTAAAAGTACAACCTCTGCTTTTTCGGTAACAGGGAGGCCAGCCATGGTCTGATCTGAAGTCATGTGTCCTATAATTGCAGTTACTCCTGAATCGATTAATTTTTTGTCGGCTTCTTTTGCCTGTTGCGGAGTATTGCCGTCATCTGCTGTAATAATCTTTATCTTTCTCCCTGCAATACTACCTTTGGAATTGATATCTTCAGCACCAAGAATTACTCCGTTTCTTCCCTGTACTCCAAGATCTGAGTTAACTCCTGTGAGCTGTCCTGAAAATCCTATTAAAATATCTGGTTTTTTGTATGTATTTAATAAAAGAAAAATTAACACTGCTAATGCTGTTAATATAAAAAAAATTATAATCGGCTTTTTTTGCATAGACTTTTCCCTGATGAGTTATAGTAAGGAAAGATTTTTGGAATCAGAGTGTAATTATTTTCAAATTTATTTTACAATATTTATAAATGGATAACAAGCAAAGCTGAATATAGAATAGGTGTAAAGTTAAAGTTGACTTTAATTTTATGCAGGTTTATTTTTTCTCTGGAACAAAATTTATAAAATAAAAACTTTGAAAGCAGGAAATCATGCAGAAAAAACCGGGATACATGATAGCAGGAAACGGAACACCTGTTGTTTTTTTGCACTGCAGTATGAGTACAAAAGAGCAGTGGTTAAAAATATTTAACTCTTTAAAGAACAGCTTTACTGTAATTGCAATAGATTTATACGGTTATGGTCAGTCTCCTTTTCCTGAAAAATTTGAAGGATTTAGTCTTGATCATGAAACAAAAGCTATGGAGTCTGTTCTTGATGAAACAATAGGGCCTGATACAAAATTTCATCTTGTGGGACATTCATACGGAGGTGCTGCTGCCATGAAGTATTCTGCAGGTAAAAACAGCAGAAACCTTTCTCTTTGTGTATATGAACCTATGCTCAATCATGTTTTCAGAGAAACAGACAAGGAAATGTATTATCTTGGCAAAGAATTTATAGGAGATATTGAACAAAGCATTATTAATGGAAATCCTGAACAAGGTTGTATAAAGTTTATTGATCTTTTCAGCGGAGACGGAACTTTTGAAAGACTCCCGGAAGAGATAAAAAATATTTTCATCAGATGCATAAAAAAAATGCCCATGGATTATAAGGCTACAATTGCAGATGATTTAAGTCTAGATCTTTATAAAAATATAAAAATTCCGACATGTATTATCTCGGGAGAACAAAGCCCTGATCTTACAGCTGATATAAGCAAAGCTGTTGCCGGGGTTGTTCCTCACTGCTTTTTTCACAAAGTAAAAGGCGGGCATATGGCGCCAATCGAAAAGCCTGATAATGTTAATAAAATTATTGAAAATTTTTTGGTTTCTTCGGAGCAGTTGGTTGTTTAATCGAAAAGATTTATCTCATGGAAGACGCGGAGGCACGGAAAACCTTTAAAATAAGTCATCCCTTCGTGCCTTGACGTCTTAGTGAGAGACCAAAAATGATTTATCTCACCAAGGCACAAAGGAAAAACAAAACCTTAAAAACCTTTATAGCATTGTTTTTCCGTGCCCCTGTGAGAAATCAGCTTACCTGAAATTCAGGCAGCTCTTGTATAATCTCCCATTCGTTTTTGAGTAAGCCGGCAAATTCCAAAGCAGATTCAAGGTTGTTGTTTTTTGCTTCGGCTTCGATTTTTTCGGCAAATTCAGAGAGTTTTTTAAGGCGCATATTTGCAGCCTGACCCCTTAAAAGATGAGCAGAATTAATAACTCCTGCAGTCATTTTTTCATTTAAAAGATTTTCTATTTTTTCTATAGTTTCAGGTATATCTGACCTGCAGTTTTTTATTAGTTTATTTTTTAAATCTGTATCATTACCTATTGTGTTCATAAGTTCTTTCAGGTCAAAATGTTGACTACTGTTATACTCTTCAGGTCTGTTCTCTGAATTTGGTCTTTGTGTTGAAAGATATTTGTATAAAATTTCCTGAAGCTTTTCTGTATCCACAGGCTTAGTTAAAAAATCATCCATACCTGCTTTAAGAGCTTTTTCTTTTTCCTCTTTGAGTACTCCTGCAGTTAAAGCTATAATCGGTACAAAAATACCCTTTTCTTTTTCAAGTTTTCTTATTTTCTGTGAAGCTTTGATTCCGTCCATTTCAGGCATCTGAAGATCCATAAAAATCAGCGATATATCTTTATTTTTTGCCGCCTCAACAGCCTTTTTTCCGTCTGAAGCTTCAATAATTAAAGAATCGGGTATAAACCGTCGGACTGAAGCTTTAATAATATCCATGTTCATACTTATATCTTCAGCAATGAGGATTGTTTTTTTAATAAATCTAAAATCATGGGGGTTGGTGAGGGCTGAATCATATTGATGCAGCCTGTCAGATTCTTTACTGGTTGTCCCTGTTTTTATATTTTTTATTAATTTTAAGAGATTATTTTTTGCTACAGGTTTAGTTATAGTATGTTTTATTCCAATATTTTCTGCCTGGCTTATCAGGTTGTAATTGTTGGAAGAATTAATCATCAAAACAATCTTTTGAGCTTCAGGAATAATACTGATAAGTTTTTTTAATTTTTTTAATATATCTGTTTCTTTTGAAAATTGCCCGGAGCAGTTTTGCATTATAAAATCGAAATTATTTTCTTTAATAAGCTTTTCAGCCTCTGTTTCATCTGAACAATTTATTGCTTCAATATTTAAGTATTTAAATAAGTTTTTTATAACATCTCTGGTTTTTTTATTTTCATCTATTATAAGGACATGGTTTATTTGAATGTCTTGTTTTTCTTTTTTTTCAATAAACTTAAATCCGGTTTCAATGGAAAAATAAAATACACTACCTTTGCCCGGAGTACTGTCAAACTCAATTTTACTGCCCATTTTTTCAGCAAGCATATTTGAAATGATAAGTCCCAGTCCGGTACCACCGAATTTACGTGTTGTTGAAGTATCAGCCTGTGAAAATGCCTGAAAGATTTTGCTCTTTTGTTCCTGTTTAATTCCTATGCCGGTATCTTTGGCATAAAATTCGTATCTGCCCTTTGTTTTATCTATTTGTTCAAATTTTACTTCAAGTTCAACATAACCCCGGTTTGTAAATTTAACAGCATTGTTTAAAAGATTAAGGAGTATCTGCTTTAGGCGCACGGGATCTACTTGTGCAATTTCAGGCATATCAGGAGGAAGGTTAAGGATCAGTTCCAGATCCTTTTCTGAGGCATGAAATTTTATTATATCTGCAGTCTCTTCAAGAAGAGTTACAATATCTGTTTCAGTAATATCTATTTCAAGCTTTCCTGCTTCAATTTTTGAAAAATCGAGTATATCATTTATTATTTCAAGAAGAGCTTTTCCGGATATATTTATATTGTTTATGTACTGCTGCTGAATTTCATCTGCAGAGGTTTTCATAAGGAGTTCAGTAAAACCTATGACAGCATTAAGAGGGGTTCTTATTTCATGGCTCATATTTGCAAGAAATTCACTTTTGGCTGAACTGGCCATTTTTGCTTTTTCAGCCAGAATTTTTGCTTTTTCAATTGATTCATTAAGCCGTCGGTTCGACTTTATAAGCTCATTTTCTGTTCTTACATGCTTTGTTATATCAGTATGGGAACCGGCCATTCTATAAGGCATTCCAAGGCTGTCTCTCAGAGCTTCCCCCCTTGCTCTTATCCATATTTCTGATCCGTTTTTATGAATCATTCGAAATACAATATCATAGTATCTTATTTCACCTTCAAGATATTTAACAATTTCAGAATTTACTTTTAATCTGTCATCAGGATGTATGAGGTTTTCAAAAACTGAAAATCTGTTTTGAATTTCATTGTCTGAATATCCCAGCTGCTCTTTCCATTTCGGGGAAAGATAAAGGCTGTTGTCCCTGAGATCCCAGTCCCAGATTCCGTCATTTGAACCTCTGACAGCAAGCTCAAACTGTTCTGTTATATTTTCAAGATCTTCTCTTATCTGCTTTTGTTTAGTTGTATCTCTTGCAATTCCAAGGAATGAAACTACTTTGCCGTTATCATCTTTAACAGGAGCACCTGTGCTTGTATGCCATCTCCAGCTGCCGTCTTTGTGTTTTACCCTGTATTCAATATTTTTCTGCTTAAGTCCTTCATTTGTAACTATTTCAAGAAATTTTCTGCACCTTGAAATATCATTTTTATGGACAAAATCTTCAAAACTTTTTCCTTCAGCTTCTTCAGGTTCTGTTCCAAGATTATCTTTCCATCCCGGAGATACATATTCAAATATTCCATCCGGGCTAAGAGAAAAAATTATATCTTTTGAATTTTCAACAAAAACACGGAATCTCTTTTCATTGTCTGGTAAAGAAGATGGTGCCGATTGAGTATAAAAAAGGCTGAAAAATCCATCTCCCTCAGAGGTAATCTGAACAAGATATTCTTTATTAAGATTTGCAGAATAATATTTATAAACCTTATTGCCGCCGTTTAATGCAAAATTACCGTAAAATGAAATCAAATCAAAAAAATCATTTTTTTTCCCTAAAACGGTTTTGCTTGCTTTTCTATTTATAATATCTTCTTTTTTTAAACCTGTTATATCTTCATAGGCAGGGTTGATTTCTAAAAAAATATAATCACATGGCTGGTTATTCTCATTTGTAATTATCTTATTAAGGGAAAATCCAATTGAAGATGAAAAAAGGCTGTCCAGAATTTTTTTCTTGTTCAAGTCTATACCTTTACTTTTAATAACCAAAGGGTTAAAAAATTAACACTTGTTTATATTATCAAACTGTTACAGCTTGAATTGATTTTATATTTTATAATAGCAGATGTTATAATCTGAGTACAAATAAAAAGGCGGGGACTTACAATCAGGAAAAATTATCTCACGAAGGCGCAGAGGCACGGAAATTCTAAAATCGTTTTGGCAGCGTCAATTCTAAATCTTTGTGCCTTACCGCCTTTGTGAGAGGCCAAAAAGATTTATCTCAACAAGGCGCAAAGCCACAAAGTAAAAACCAAACCGTATACCCCTCAGCCCAAAGCCCTTCCGTGCCCCTGTGCCCCCGTGTGAGACAAAAATCTTTTATGAATGATCTTTTCTGAATTTTTTCATAAATTCGGCAAGAGATTTCACTCCGGTTTCGGGAACTGCATTGTATAAAGAAGCTCTTATACCTCCTGCAGATCTGTGGCCTTTTAAGCCTCCAAGCCCGATTTTTGAAGCTTCCTGAACAAATTTTTTCTCAAGATCTTCATCGGGAAGTCTGAATGTTGCATTCATCAAAGATCTGTCTTTAATTTCTGCAGTACCTTTATAAAAACCCCGGGAAGAATCGATCTCATCGTAAATATAGCCGGCTTTTCTTTTGTTTAAATCTTCTATACCTCTAAGGCCTCCCATTTCTTCTTCAATCCATTTAAGTATAAGTCCGCAGCAGTATATGGCAAAAGTCGATGGAGTGTTGTGCATAGAGTCCTTTTTAATATAGGTGTTATAACTGAGCATGGTCGGAAGGCTGTCTGGTATAAGATTTAGCATATCATCATGGATTAAAACCAGTGCTGTACCTGAAGGGCCGATATTTTTCTGGATACCTGCATAAATAAGCCCGAATTTTTCAATATCAATAGGTCTGCTTAATATATCTGAACACATATCTGCTGCAATAGGAATATTTACATCAGGTATTTTGTGCCACTGAGTTCCTCTGACTGTATTATTTGTGGTGATATGAAGAAAAGCGGACTTGTCGTCTGTTGTAAAATTTTCAGGAATATATGAAAAGTTTTTATCTTCTGAAGATGCAGTAACTTTAATGTTTTTTTTCTGAATACGGGCTTCCTGTATGGCTTTTGTTGACCATGTGCCTGTGTTTATGTATTCCCCCCGGGTATTGTCAGGTAAAAGATTCATAGCAAGCATTGCAAACTGAAGGCTTGCGCCTCCGGGGATAAAAAGTATATTCCATTTGTCGCTGAGATTGTAGAGTCTTTTTATTCTTGCTTTTGTATATTCAAGTATTTCCATAAACTCATCAGATCTGTGGCTGATTTCTATTATGGACATTCCTGTGTTATTGTAGTTTAAAAAATCTTTTTGAACTTTTTTTAAAACAGGTAAGGGCTGGGCTGCTGGTCCCGGATTGAAGTTAAAAATCCTTTTTTCCATTATTTCACCTTTAATTTTTCCAAAATATTTTTTAGCAGTAATTTTTTTGTATATATCCCAAATTTAAAAATCTCTTAATTCAGGTTTAAACTTTAATTTTTGTTTTTATATGTTTTACCTGTATGAGACAATGAAATTTAGTGTAAATAAATTATTTTTTATGCTACAGGTCTGTAATATTTGAGTTCTGTAAAGTTTTAAAGAATCCATAAGTTCAGGTTTTACAATAAAATCAATGTAATATAATAAAATAAAAGGTCTTAAAATGGAGATATATAATTATCCTTCCCAGGAAGCTTTTGAAAGAATTGAAAAAGTTAAAAACCGTGGAATAGGAGACACTCCCGAGCTTAATTCCCAGGTTGCCGCAATACTTGAAGATGTAAAAAAAAATAAAGATGCTGCGTTAATAAGTTATACAAATAAATTTGATGCACCAAAGCTTGCAGCAGAAGATATTCTTGTTACAAAAGAAGAAATTGATGAAGCTCTTGATTTTGTACCTGATGATTTTAAAAAATCTTTGAAAAGAGCTGTTAATCAGATCAGATCTTTTCACGAGAAACAGAAAAAAAATTCATTTATAGATTCTACCAGAGAAGGTGTTCTCCTTGGGCAGCTTGTAAACCCTGTTGAAGCTGCAGGTATTTATGTGCCGGGAGCTACCGGAGGCGGAACTCCGCTTGTTTCGACCGTTCTTATGGGCGGTATCCCTGCAAGAACAGCAGGTGTTGAAAAGCTTGTAATGGTTACCCCGCCTACTTCTGAAGGAAAGATTAATCCATATATAATTGCTGCTGCCAGTGAAGTCGGTTTTGATCATATTTTCAAGGCCGGAAGCGCATGGGGTGTAGCGGCTCTTGCCTATGGAACCGAAACTATTCCTGCTGTAGATGTTATAGCAGGCCCGGGAAATATATTTGTTACAATTGCAAAAAAAATGGTCTCAGGAATTGTAGGCATAGATATGATTGCAGGGCCAAGTGAAATTCTTGTAATTGCAGATTCTTCTGCAGACCCGGAATTTATTGCAGCTGATCTTTTATCCCAGGCTGAACATGATGAAATGGCATCTTCAATTCTTGTAACTCCTGATAAAGAGCTTGCACAGAAAGTTAAGGATGAAGTTGAAAAAAGAATACCTCTTCTTCCAAAAGCAGAAACAGCCATGAAATCTGCCAGGGATTACGGGATTATTCTTGTTTCGGAAAGTCTTGTTCAGGCGTTTGAACTTTCCAATTTTTTTGCTCCTGAACATCTTGAGCTTATGATTGAAGAGCCTTTGACCCATCTTTCAAAAGTAAAAAATGCCGGAGCTGTATTTGCAGGCAAGTATACTCCTGAACCTATGGGAGACTATATTGCAGGACCTAATCATGTACTTCCCACAGGACGGACTGCAAGATTTTCTTCAGCCCTTTCTGTTGATAATTTTATAAAAAAGACAAGCCTGATTCATTATTCAAAAGAAGCTCTTGAAAATGAAGCTGAAGATGTGATGAGGCTTGCGGGCATCGAAGGTCTTGAGGCTCATGCTGAGTCTGTCCGGGTGAGGCTTAAAAAAGATTTGTAAATAATATCACAGAGGCACTGGGATACACAAATCTGGTTTTTTGTATATTTTTAAGTGCTCCCAAGCAGGAGCTTGGGAGCCAGCAGAGAGTTCGGCTTAAAAAGGATTTGTAAATAATCTCACGGGGGCACAGGGGCACAGAAAATCTGGGCTCCGCTGATTTTTCCGGTTTTGCCCTGAGAAGAGACACGATAAATCGCGTC
>JBNJDM010000028.1:0-26556 GCA_051744925.1 Thermodesulfobacteriota bacterium
AGGACCTCATGTTCACTATGAAGTAAGGATAAATAATAAACCTGTTGATCCAAACACTGTAAAAGCTGCAAAAGGCAAACCTGTGCAGGAAAAAAATATAGATAAATTTACATTACTGGTTCAGTCTTTAACTGAGTCTATGCATTCAAAAATTGAAAATAATGATTCCGGAAAAGTAATTGTTGCCTCAAATATAGAAGAATTGTCAGATTCAGGTATTAATTAATTGCTGAACTAAAGCTTTTTTTTGTCCGGTAATTAATTGGTTGCTGAACGAAAACCGACTTTTGTCCCGGTTCTTAAGTTAGAATAAAAATTTAATCCTCAAAATACTCCAGTATTCCTGCGGTTAAATTTTTCATCTGCCGTAACCGAAAAAAAATTTTAGTTTTCAGCCAATTACTAATTAGTGGTTTTGGCAGTTTAATAAAAAAATATCAGCCGATAATAGCTTTTAAATATGCTTCAGGCTCAAATTTCTGAAGATCTTCAATCTTTTCACCTACACCAATATATTTTACAGGGAAATTGAATTCTTTCTGAAGAGCTATTGCGATTCCGCCTTTGGCTGTTCCGTCCATTTTAGAGAGAATAAGTCCGGTAATTCCGATCATTTCATTGAAAATTTTAGCCTGGGATACTGCGTTCTGTCCGGTTGTTGCGTCAACAACTAAAAGGCATTCATGCGGAGCGCCTTTTAGTCTTTTAGCCGAAGTATTTCTGATTTTTTCCAGTTCCTTCATAAGGTTTTCTTTGTTTTGGAGTCTTCCTGCAGTATCTATTATAACAACATCTTTTTTTCTGGCTATCCCGGCATCTATACTGTCGAATGCTACTGCTGCAGGGTCTGTTTTTTCTTTATGTCTTACAAAATCACTGCCTGATAGCTCGGCCCATTTTTCAAGCTGTTCAACTGCTGCTGCCCTGAAAGTATCTGCAGCTCCTATGAGAACCGATTTTCCTTCATTTCTGAATTTATATGCAAGCTTTCCAATTGTGGTTGTTTTGCCTGTTCCGTTAACACCTGTAACAAGTATAACATGGGGGCTGTGGCTTATTGCATCATCAGGTTCGTTAAAGTAGGATAAAAGCGTTTTTCTTATAAATTTTTTAAGGTCATCCGGAGATTTAATATCTGCTTCATTTTCTTCTATCAGGTCTATAATCTCCATTGTTGTTTTTACGCCTATATCAGCCGATATAAGCTTTTCTTCAAGTTCTTCAAGATGGGAAATGTTGAGCTTGCTGCCAGTAAAAAGGTTTTCAATATCTGTATTAAGAACTTCACGTGTTTTAGTAAGCCCTTTTTTTAACGAAGAAAAAAAGCCTGTTTTTGAAGATTTGTTTGGTTTTAAATCTGTACTTTCAAGATTTTTTTTAAGATTTTGTTCTATGGATTTTTTATTTTTACTTTTTCTTTTAAGTATCATAACCTCACCTTTTGTTAACAACATATGCTCAATTCAGGTTGTATTAAATACATATATATTAATTAAAAAACAAGAAAATGATTTAAGGATTTATTTTAAATGAAATTTTTTTTAAAAAAATATTGGTTTACAATAGGGCTAATTTTTGCATTTAGTCTTCCTCTATTCGATTTCACAGGCTATATTTCAGGCGCAGGCAGATTTCTTAAAAACAACAGCGGACCTGATATTGTAATTGTTCTGATCTTTTTGTGTTCAGGTTTATCTCTGGATGCAAAAGAAGTAAAGTCAGGGATAAAAGATTTTTTTCCTGTTGTCATATCTTTATTCCTTATTTTTGTTGTATCACCTTTTATAGCCTGGATTTTTATTCAGTTTCCTTTGTCTTTTGGAATAAGTGCAGGTCTTGCTGTTGTATCTGTAATGCCTACAACTTTAAGCAGCGGAGTGGTAATGACTGCCGCAGCAGGAGGAAATAAGGCCCAGGCTCTTTTAATAACAGTATGTGCAAGTTTTATTGCGGTTTTTACTATACCTTTTTCATTGAAAATTATTCTTGGAAACGCTTCTGTCTCAGAATTAATGTTTGATCCTTTTTCTCTTATGATAAGTATAGGTTTAAAAGTTATTCTTCCCCTTGCAATAGGTTATGGGCTTGCTGTTTCTTTTAAAAAGATCAGAAATTACCTTAAGCTTATACAGATATTAAGCCAGTTGTTTATACTTGTTATTGTATGGATAAGTGCTTCTGCTGCTGAAAACATATTTTTAACCGACATAAAAAATATTATAATTGTGATATTAATTGTTTTGTTTTTTCATGTGATTTTAACATTAGCAGGTTGGCTTTTTGTAATTTTATTTAAAATCGGGAAAAAAAGGAGAGAGTCTGTTATATTTATGGGAGGTCAGAAAACGCTTCCACTCTCTTTAATTGTTCAGGTATCAGTTTTCCCTGAGCTTGGGCTTGCTCTGGCTGTATGTGTTATGCATCACCTTGTGCAGCTGATTTATGACAGTTTTATGCAGGCAAAGATGAGCAGTTCAGCTTAGCTGCAAAGGTGTTTTAAAATTTTCAATGGAGTTTTTTTAAATGATATCTAATATTGTATCACCTGGTGAAACTGAAGCCGAGATTAAAATTCTTGAACTTGCAATCAGGTACAAAATCAATAGTTCAGGTTATACTTCTAAGGATACATTTGCCGGGACAGGTTCACCCTCTTTAGAAATGTTTAATCTTGAATATGTTTATGACAAAAAAAAAGCTGATATTAAAAATATAAAAAATTCTGACGGTCTTTTGTATTTTTCATCTTTGGAATATCCTGATCATATATATTCAACACTAAACAATTATTGTCTTGAGTATAAAATTCCATCCAGGAAGATTTTTTTAAAAAAAAATAATATATATGAAATCTCGGATAAAATATGCTCATGGATTATAGACAGCGGAATATCTTCACTAATGGTAAAGACTGAAAAAGACCTTAAACAAGAAGACATAGAAAATATAATCAGTATTTTTGAGTCTGTTATTTATATGGTTCTGATAAAAACTGAACCATCTTTGCTTTCCTCCCCCATAGGTTTGAAAGTACCAGACAATAAATCAAAGTCTCATTGTGTCAGTGCTGTTGCAGAAGATCTTTTAAAGACTGTTTCTCTTAAAGACAGAGTGATTATCGCAAATATGACAGAATATGAGCTTCCGGAACTTTATTTAAGCCTTGGGCTTACTGTTTTATCCAAATATTACTGGCCGAAAAATAATCTTCTTTTTGAAGACTGTGTTAAGATCCTTTGCAAATCAGAAGTCTCAGAATCTGAAATAGCCGAAATAATATTAAAAACATTTTGGAAGAACCTTAGAAAAACCCATAAAATCAGAGTTGTTACAGATTTATAAAAATCCGGAGTATTAAGACGTAAATAACTAAAAACACATGCAATATTAATTTATATACTGAAAGGAAACTCAACTATGTTTAGTAATCCCAAAGTTCCGTCTCCTTGACAATATATTTATTTTTGATATTAATAAAAAAATTCTTAGAAAAGCATCGTTAATCTAACACAGGAGTTTTTATAAGCCTTATCAAGGCTTTTGCTATGAATTATATATATTATATATCATCATTACTTTTTATCATTCCGGTTTTATCGTTTTCAGCATTAATCTGTCCTTTTTTATCAAAAATTAAATTTAGGTTAATAAAATTTGTCTGTTTTTCCGGTAATTTTTCTTTTTCAGCCATAGAAAGATTCTGAAATTAACTGCAAAAAAAATATTAAAGTTTCAGCAGTCTTTATTCCAGGGGATTTAAAGTTTCTGGTATGAAATTTTATAAAAAAATTTCCAAAAGACTGATTAAATAAAATTTAAAAGTTAGGAGTTAAAATTATGTCTGAACATACAGTAGAAAAAATCGGCGGAACATCAATGTCCGATTTTGAAAAAGTGATTAACAATATAATTTTAAAAGACAAAGAGGATGTTTATAACAGAATCTTTGTTGTTTCTGCATATGCCGGCATAACAGATATGCTTCTTGAACATAAAAAAACAAGCAAGCCGGGGGTATACGGTCTTTTTTCCAATGGGGATGATTCATGGGCATGGGGAGACGCCATTACACAGGTTGGTGTAAGAATGTGTGAAATCAATGCAACTCTTGAACCTCTTGGTCTGGATCTTCAGCTTGCTGACAGGTTTGTAAAGGAAAGGCTTGAAGGTGTAAGAAGCTGTCTTATTGACCTGACAAGGTTATGTTCATTCGGTCACTTCCAGCTTGAAGAACATCTGAGTGCCATAAGAGAAATGCTAAGCGCACTTGGAGAAGCTCACAGTGCTCATAATACTTTTCTGATCTTAAACAGTCTTGGGATAAATTCAAGATTTGTCGATCTTACCGGTTGGATGGAGGATGAAAACTATCCTTTTGATGAAAAGATTAATTATCAATTTAATGATATAGATCTTTCAAGTGAGTTACCTATTGTTACCGGGTACACAAGGTGCAAAGAAGGTATTATGGATACCTATGACAGAGGTTACAGCGAAATTACATTTTCCAGAATTACTTGTCTTACCAATGCAAAAGAGGGTGTTATTCATAAAGAATTTCATTTGAGCAGCGGTGATCCAAAGGTTGTTGGTGAAGAAAATGTCAGAACAATAGGTCAGACAAATTATGATGTAGCAGATCAGCTTTCTGATCTTGGAATGGAAGCTATTCATCCAAGAGCTGCCAAAGGTCTTCGCCAGCTTGGAATTCCGCTGCGTGTAAAAAATACATTTGAGCCGGATCATCCCGGGACGGTTATAAGCAGTGATTATAAAAGCGGATCTCCCATGGTTGAGATTATAGCCGGCAGAAGCAGTCTTTACGGAGTGGAGGTATTTGATCAGGATACAGTCGGTCAGTATGACAGAGACTATATTATAACAGAACATTTTAAAAATTTCCGCATAAGATATGTTGCAAAAAATATTAATGCCAACACAATTACCCATTATGTAACTGCTTCTCTTGATAAAATAAACAAACTTACAGAATCGATTGAAAAAAAATATCCTTCTGCCGAAGTTTCAGTAAGAAAAACATGTATGGTATCAGCAATAGGAAGCAATATGTCTGTACCAGGATTTCTTGCTGCGGCTGCAAGCGCTTTATATAATGAAGGAATTAACATTCTTGCTGTACAGCAGAGTATGAGGCAGGTTGATATGCAGTTTATAATAACTGAAGAAGATTTTGAAAAAGCTCTGGTTATACTCCATAAAGAGCTTATTGAAAATACAGGGATAGAAAATATTCATGATTCCGTTGCTGCAAACGAAGAAACTTGTTGACTATATGATGTTTAATTGTTAACAGCTTTTTGGGTTAAAGAGCGGATTTAATTTTTCCGCTCTTTTTTATTTTTCCGCTTTTTATTTGAGGTGACCAATGACCTTTCGAGATTATTCATATTCAGTATGGTGGAACTGTCTTGTTATAACAGCCGGTTCGGTTATATTTGCTTTCGGACTTAAAGCAATTGCTGTACCCCATGGATTTGTGCCCGGAGGTCTTTTTGGGTTTGCTTCTCTTTTTTATTATCTGACCGGTTTATATTCTCCGGGCATATGGTTTATCCTGCTGAGTATACCTCTTGTTATTTTAGGTTTCTTTTTTATAAGCAAACGTTTTATGTATTACACTTTTGTAGCTACAATAGTTCTTACAATTGCTTATGAATTTATATCTTATGAAACAGCTATACAAAATCAGTTCTATGCAGCCCTTGCATCAGGTCTTTTATGCGGTATAGGAGCAGGTATAGTTCTGAAAAGTTTAGGTTCAAACGGTGGTATAGATATTGTTGCAATTATTTTGTATCAGAAATTCAATATAGGTCTTGGCAAATCCTATATGTTTTTTAATTTAATTATATTTTCAATAAGTTTTGTCTTTTTTAACCCTGATATAGTAATAGCTTCCCTGATTCTTGTTTTTCTTACCTCTGTTTCACTAGAGTATGTTCTTTCTGCATTCAACCAGAGAAAGGTTGTGTTTATTATCTCAGATTTTTCAGACTATATAGCAGATCAGATAATAAAAAGTCTTGGTGTAAGCTCAACATTTATAAACGGCTATGGTGCATATATGCGTCAGCCAAAGAATGTTCTTATGACAGTGATCAACAATGTTCAGCTTAAAAGACTTGAAGAAATTGTTTTTACAGAAGATGACAAAGCATTGTTTATTGTTGAAAATACTTTTAATGTAATCGGTTCAACTTTTTCAAAACGAAAAATTTATTAGAAAAATATACTTGTTGCTAAAAATCTAAAAATATTGATTTCTTGAACCGGGACTGAACTTTATTTTTTGATTTTTAATAAAATCGTTGCATTAATTCAAAAAAAAATAAAGTTTACCCCGTCCCATAAGTGATACTTCTTGTATGATTTAATTAAATTATGTAAAATTTAATCAAACAGACTGGAGTATTTCATATTGTCAAATTAATCTTCATTTATATTTTAAGTTCTGCTTATGAACTTGCTTCCTAAAACTCAAATTGTTCTTTTTTTGAAATTAACAAAAATTTTTGTTTAAAATCACTGAATAAACAACATATTAATTTAAGGAGTCTGCCATGGAAGAATTTAAAAAAATACTTTTCCCGACAGATCTTTCTGAAATTTCGGCAAAAATGGTTCCGTATGTAAAAATGATGACAAAAAAGTTTGATGCTGAACTGCATGTAGTATTCGTGTGCAGAATGCTTGAAAATCTCAAAAGTATTTATGTTCCTCACCCCTCTTTGCTTAATATGGAAAAAGAAGTTTTAAAAGGGGCACAGATTAAGATGAAGGAGTTTGTTAAAGAAAATTTCAGTCCGGAAATACTTCCTGAAACCGGCGTATTTTTGGGTGATACAGTCGATACAGTAATGGAATACAATGAACAAAAAAATATTGATCTTATTATTGTCGGCACCCATGGAAGAAAAGGGCTGGAAAGATTTATATTCGGAAGTGTGGCAAAAGAGATTTTTCAGAGATCTGCAGTCCCTGTGCTGATTATTAATCCTTATAATACAAAGGTAAAATCCTGATCTGATCCTTTAATAAAGCCTGTATATATTTGTGCTGATAAAAATTAAATCTATAATATATTTTAATTATAATGAATTTTTCAGGTTTTGAAATTTAACAGATCTGCTCCGCTAAAATGTCTTTATGCAGATAAGGATACGCTGAAAGTTTTGCATTTTTTAGACACTTCTATGCCTATATCAGTAAATCTGCTAAACGTGGGTAAGACCCTCAATCTGACATATAGCAATAATTCCTTAAAAATTATGTTCGTTAAATTATTTTTATGTTATAATCCCCTTTTTTATGAATTCGGGGATTATTAGCTATTGATGAAAAAAACAATCTGTTTTATATCACTTTAGTCGTTTTTTATGATTTTTTAACAACAGCAGGTGAAAAATGGGATGGATCGGAAAAATAATTGGCGGGACAATAGGACTCGGTCTTGGAGGTCCTCTTGGAGCAGTCCTTGGAGCGGCATTAGGGCATAGCTTTGACAAGTCGGATGAAAAATATCTTGAAGGATATGGCGGCAGACCCCATGGTCAGTCTTCAGGTTTTCAGAGTCAGCAGGAAAAGGAAATGACTTTTTTTGTAGCTGCTTTTTCAATGCTTGGAAAGATTGCAAAGGCAGACGGTCAGGTTTCTGATGCTGAAGTTAAAACTGTTGAAGATTTTATGGATAAAGAGCTTAGGCTTAATTTTGCAAGTAAAAATGCTGCTGTAAATATATTCAGAACCGCAAAAAATTCTTCTGAATCTTTTGAATCTTTTGCACGTCAGTTTTATCAGGCTTTTAAAGGACAGCAGCAGATTCTTGAGCTGATGATAGATGTTCTTCTAAGAGTTGCAGCAAGTGATGGTGATATTGTTTATAAAGAAGATGTTCTTATTAAGACAGCTGCTGAAATGTTTGGTTTTTCAGATTCCATGTATGAAAATTTAAAAAATAAGTATGTTAAGACTGCCTCAAGTCATTATTATGCAGTTTTAAACTGTTCTCCTGAAGATGATAATGATACAATAAAAAAACAGTACAGAAAGCTTGTAAGCGAGTATCATCCTGATAAAATTATTGCAAAGGGTCTGCCAGAGGAATTTGTAGATTTTGCCAATGAAAAATTTAAAGATATTCAGCAGGCTTATGAAGAGATCTCAAAAGAAAGAGATCTGTGATTGCAGGTTTGACAGTCAGCTTTTGAATTAATAAATACTCGTTTAAAGATTGATAAGTGTACAAAAAAAAATCAAGCTTTGCTTTTCTTCTGGCCTCATTTTGCAAGGTTTGATACCAATAAAATATGAAAAACTGTAAAAAGTGCGGGACTTACTAAATGAAATTTAAACTCCACAGAAATTTTATCCTAATAGCATTTTCTGACATTTTGCTTATTGTGGCCTCACTTTATTTAGCATTTATTATAAGATACGACCATGGACTTAACCAGTATACAAGGCAGTGCTTTTACTGGATGATACCTGCTTTTATTATAACAAAGTTTGTCTTATTTTATATTTTTGATCTTTATAAAGGGATGTGGAGATATACAAGTACTAAGGATCTTTTTAATATTTTAAAGGCATGTACTTTGTCATCCCTTCTTCTTATAGTTTTAGTTCTTTTCAAAACCAGATTTGAGGGTATGTCCAGGTCAGTATTTGTTATAGACTGGTTTTTTACTGTTTTTTTAATTTCCTCTTCAAGGCTCTCTGTGAGATTTTTTTTCAGTTCTATAGGGGAGCACAGGAAGTTCAGAGAAATATTTAAACAGATTTTTTCTCCTGATAAAGTTGAAAAAAAAGACAGAAGAACACTAATTATTGGTGCCGGAGACTGCGGAGAAAAAATTTATCGTGAAATCAGAGATAACTCATCTTTAACATATAATGTTATTGGCTTTATTGACGATAATACTTCCAAAAAAGGCAGAAAAATTCACGGACTTCCTGTTCTTGGATCAAGCGATGAAATCTTAAAGTATGTTTCAAAAGCTGAAGTAGAAGAAATAATAATAGCAATTCCTTCTGCCTCATCTTCACAAATAAGAAAAATTGTAAATTCATGTAAAGAGACTGATGCTGAGTATAAGATTGTACCCGGAATGGGCGAGCTTATAAGCGGCGATGTTTCTGTTAAAGCGATAAGAGATGTTGAGTACCGTGATCTTCTTGGAAGAGAGCCGGTAAAACTGGATAATGAAAGCATAGGAGCCTATTTAACCGGGAAAAAGGTTATTGTCACAGGGGCCGCAGGTTCTATAGGAAGTGGTTTATGCAGGCAGATTCTTCAATACAATCCAAAAGAACTTATTTTATTTGAAAGAGCTGAAAGCCCTTTATATGAAACAGATCTTGAACTTAAAAAAGCTTTTCCCGGCATAAGGATAGTTCCTGTTCTGGGAGATGTTCAGCACAAAGATGATATTACTGCTATTTTTTCCACAAGAAAACCGGAGATTGTTTTTCATGCAGCTGCATACAAGCATGTGCCTATGCTTGAGAATTATCCCTGGAAAGCTGTAAGTAACAATATTATCGGCACAACAAATATGGTTGATGCAGCCAGTGAATTTGAATGCGATAAATTTGTATTTGTTTCAACAGATAAGGCTGTAAATCCCGCAAATGTAATGGGTGCTTCCAAAAGAGTTTGTGAAATTATTGTTCAGAATAAAAATCGTAACAACAACTGTAAAACAAGTTTTCTTACAGTGAGGTTTGGCAATGTTATCGGAAGTGTTGGCAGTGTTATTCCTTTATTTAAAAAACAGATAGCTATGGGCGGTCCTGTTACAGTTACACATCCTGAAATTATAAGATTTTTTATGCTGATACCTGAAGCATGCCAGCTGATTCTTCAGGCAGGAGCTATGGGAAACGGGGGCGAAATTTTTGTTCTCGACATGGGAGAGCCTGTAAAAATAGATGAAATGGCAAGAGATTTGATTAAATTTTCAGGTATGGAGCCTGATGTTGATATAAAAATTGAGTATGTCGGTTTAAGACCAGGAGAAAAACTGTATGAAGAACTTCTTACAGATGGTGAAGATGTTGTTGCTACAAATCATAAGAAAATTATGGTGCTTGAAAGCAGAATGTGCTGTTTTGAAGATCTAAATGTTGAAATCGATTCATTAAAAGAATATGCAGATACACAAAAAGCAGAAGAGATAAGAAAAGTTCTCAGAATGATTGTCCCTGAATATGAATCACCTTATTTTACTAATAAGAACTAAGCCATTATATTAAAATGATTTGAAATAAATTATTTACTTTCTTATCAAAAACCGGTTTTTTGCAAAATCTTAAGCCACAATCAAACTTTTTTCCTCAAAATATTTGTGTATTCCTGAAGTTAAATTTTTCATCTTTTGTATCTGAACAAAAAATTCAAGTTTTCGGCCAATTAATATTTAAAAAAATTGTTTAATTCCGGAATAAATAATAATAGCCGAAAATCTCAAAAATTCAAATATTTAATTTGTAAACTAACACTTTTTAATCAAACCCTAGTATACCCCCTGAATTAATTATTCTGTCTTTGTCAAAATGGTTTTTAACAGATTTTAGAAATTCAAATTCATTTTCACCTATATGCTCTTTAAACAAGGGGGCCATCATTTTACCTATACCGTGATGGTGTGAAAGTGAACCTCCTGAATCATTAATTTTTTTGATTATATTTCTCTGGAAATCCAAATATTTTTCTTTATTTTCAAATTTTGCGATGAATATAAAATAGAGATTTGTTCCCTGGGGATAAAAATGTGATGAATGAGTCATGCAGATTGTGCCTGGTCTTGATTTTATGAAATTTCTTACATCCTTGTGAACTTTGTGAAGGTTTGACCATTTTACACTGGTTTCAAGTGTATCAATAAAAATTCCGAAATCATTTAAGTCCTCTCTCATATAAGGATCTTTAAATCTTCCGTGTTCCCACTTTGAAACAGGATATCCTGACAGATACATTCCGCTGTATTTTTTTGCTGTTTTTTTTATATTTTTAAATACTGTTTTGGAATATGTTTTTAAACCTTCGGTATGACCGATGCAAAGACATCTTTTCATCGGTTTATATCCTTTAAGTTTCATAATGCTGTCAAAAGGAGTTCCTTCAATTCCATACAATTTTAACCCCACATCTGTTTCTTCTTCATCTGAAATTCTCAAAACAGAGGGAAGTCCTCCTTCTGACTGGCTTATTTCTCTGCATGCTTCAACAGCCTTTTCCCATGAAGGAAAAATAAAAGAGAATTTTTTTCTGTTTTCAGGCATATACCTGAAGATTTTAAGTTTAAGCTCTGTTAGAATTCCAAAAACTCCTTCGCTTCCAAGGAATATCTGGTCAAGGTCAGGGCCTGCTGCCGATGCAGGAAAATCTTTGGATCTGATTGTTCCGGCTGGTGTAATATATTCCTGGCTTACAACAAGGTCTTTTGCATCTCCGTAATATGTAGAAGCCTGGCCTGAGCCAAGGGTTATAACCCAGCCGCCTGCTGTTGAATATTCAAAGGACTGTGGGAAATGCCCGCATGTATACTTTCTTTTTGTACCAAAAACAAAAGGAGCATTATTAAGAAGTCTTTCAAGCTCTGGGCCTGTTATTCCGGGCTCAACAGTTATGGTCTGGTCAGTTTCATTGAAATCCAGAACTTTGTTCATATGTGTTGATATTACAAGAGTTACTCCGCCGTTACATTTATGAGCTAGAGTTACTGATGATCCCCCGGCAAAAACATGAAGCGAAATTTTATGTTTGCTGCATAATTCAACTATTTTTTTTACATCGTCTCTGTTTTTTGGATGCAAAACAATATCAGTAATATGAAAGATCTTTTTTTCTCTTAAATCAAGAGCTTCTTCAAGGGTTTTTCCATTGGAATACTTAATTCTTGAATATATATCAGTTTCAATGTTTTCATTTCCAACAACAGCTTTAAAATCTTCAATTACGTCCTGTGAGATGTTTATTTCAGCTTTTGCCTCAACTGTATCATCGCCTGTATTCATAACAGGTTTTTTAAAGTCATTGTCTGTAAGGTCAAAAGTCTTTTTCATAAGCTCAAAAAGTCTTTTGTTGGGATGTTTAAATTCTTTGGGATCACCCCATTTAAAAATTGATCTGAAACTTTTTGCTTTGGGTGGAGCTGATCTCCATTCAGGCTCAAACTGTTTATTCATTTAAATTCTCCGGTTTAGTAATTATAAATTTCAGGATACCCAGTAATATTTCTTATCTCTTTGTATACAGGTTTTAATGAGTTATAAATTTTTGAGTAAACATTTTTATAAATACGCTTGTATAATAAAACATTTTTCTTATCAGGCAAAAATTCTTTCTCATACTTAATCATTGCATTGCCGGCCTCTTCTACATCTTTGTAAAAACCAAGACCTGCTGCAGTAATTATTGCCGCACCAAGGCCTGATGTTTCGCATGTTCTTCCCCTTACTATAGGCCTGTTGAAAATATCAGCAGATATCTGGCAGATATTGTCACTCTGGGAAGCTCCACCTGAAACTGCAAGTTTTTTAACTTTAACACCTGATTTTTTTTCAATACTTAAAAGTCCGTCAAGCAGGGCATAGGAAAGGCCTTCTATAACTGCTCTGTAAACATGAGCCCTGGTGTGAACATCTCCAAAGCCTATTATAGAGCCTTTTGCATCCGGGTGATTAAGTCCCGGAGACCAGAAGGGCTGAAGAATCAGGCCCATTGCTCCGGGGGGAGTTTCATCAAGAAGTCTGTTAAGAAGTATTTCAGGGGGAATACCTGTTTTTTCTGATTCAGCTACTTCGCGGTGAGCAAATTCATTTTTATACCAGGTTATCATCCAGTATCCTCTGAAAATTTCTACTTCAGGATTATACCTCCCTGAAAAAGGAGCAGGATAGGGCGGCATAAATTTAAGAGGTTCAAAATATTTTTTTGAAGTTGTCTGAACTGTTGCTGTTGTACCAAAGCTCAGCGAGGCCATGTCAGTTGAATAGACACCCATGCCTATTGTTTCACAACCTTTGTCTGATCCGCAGGCAACAACAGGGATCCCTTGCCTTAATCCGGTTTGGGAAGATGCTTTTTTAGTAATTTTTCCTATTATTTCACCAGGATCTGCAGTAACAGGGAGTTTCGATTTTTCCACAGGGAAAAGAATTGAAGGGATTTCAAATTTTTTTGCCCAGTCCATTTTTTTGTAATTAAAGGGTATATGGCCTATCTGAGAAGCTTTTGAATCCTTAAATTTTCCTGTAAGTCTGTAATTTAAAAAACCTGATACCTGTAGATATTTACTTGTTTTTTCCCATATTTCACTTTCGTTTTGCATTATCCAGTTGCATTTGCCGTCAGCCTGGACTTTGTAAATAGTCTCAAGCAAACCAAGAGGTTTTATTGCGGCTTTCATTAAAAAATTAGGTTTGAAATGGGGTATGGCTTTTCTCTGATCAAGCCATGTTATAGCCGGGCGCAGTGGATTTCCGTTTTTATCAGCGCAAATCATTGTATCCCTTTGTGCTGTAACTCCGATTCCTGCAATACTTTCAACAAGATCAGGGTAATCTTTTTTAAGACTTTTGATCCCTTTAACAGCACTGCTCCAGAAAATTTCGGCATCCTGTTCAGCCCATCCCGGTTTTTTACTGAAATAAGGATTGTATTCAATTTTTTTAGAGGCAAGAATATTCCCGGACAAATCGAAAATATGCGTTCTTAAGCTTTGTGTGCCGCAGTCTATGGATAAAACTGTATTTTGCATTATAAGCTCCGGTTGAGTTGTTATTCGACAGGTGAGAAAAATTTATTGTAAATTTCAGAGTATCTTTTAACTTCATACTCCCATTTTTCTTCACTCCAGCCCAGATTTTCGGATGAAAGTTCTTTTATTTTATCAATAATACCAAGACCCCCGTTTTCTAAAATCATTCCAAGTCTGAGTCTTCGCATCAAAAGATCGTCAAGATGTTTTATTGTTTTATCCATTGAAGCTATTTTTATTTCAGCATAACAGGTTCTTGTGCCTGGTATTTTTGTAAGCAGACCTTCATCTTTATAAGAGCTTAAGTCTATATTTCCGAATCTGGCTTTTATTCTAAGTTCTTCCACGGTATTTTCCTGCGGAATATATTCAAGAACAGGATCTTTTTTGTTTTTCAGGCTTATATCCGGAAAGTATTTTTCTGCATATTTTAAAGTATCCCAGGCAAGTTTTCTGAAAGTGGTAAGTTTACCCCCGGTCACAGATATAATTCTGTGGTCTTCCCATACCATGTGTTCTCTTGATTCTTTTGAAGGATCTTTTTTACCAGAGCTTATTACAGGACGTATTCCTGAAAAAGTAGATATTACATCATCCATTGATAAGGTTTTGTTTTTTATAACAGAGTTGGCGCCTTCAAGAAGATACTCGGCTTCTTTTTTTGTTGTTTTGAGATCATTCATAGAAAAAGCATCTGAATCTGTTGTCCCAAGGAGGATTACACCTTCCCAGGGTATTAGAAAAACAGGTCTTTTGTCTTTTGGATGAATAAACGAAACAGCAGATTTTATATCTGTTTTATCCTTTTTTAAAACAAGATGGCTTCCTTTAAGAGGTCTTATAAATGTATTTTTGTCCGGAAGTTTGTGAAAAAGAGATGCTGCAGCTCCTGATGCATTTATAACAAGTTTTGTTCTGTAGTCAGTAATTTTGCCGGATTCATCTTTTACAGTTACTTTTTTTAAACCAGAATTTGAATCCTTTGAAATATTAATGACTTCTGTGTAATTTTTTAAAGACGTTTTTTTCTTTTTTTGGGCATCATTAATAATTCTTGATACAAGAGCTGAATCATCGGTTGATGCATCCATAAAAGAGTAGGCACCTGTTAAATTTTGCGGATTTATAAACGGGATTTGCTTTTTTAATTGTGAACAGTTTAAAAACTTATGTCTTATTTTAAAAGCCATGAAATCGTATATTGCAAGCCCTGCACCAAGAGAAAATTTTCCTGGAGATGAGTTTTTGTAAAGCGGCATTATAAATTCAATCGGTTCAACAAGGCCGGGCAGTTCTTTTAAAAGTCTTTCTCTGTGTATTACAGACTCCATGGTTAAAAAAAGGTTTCCCTCTTTTAAATATCTTAGTCCGCCATGTACCAGTTTTGACGATTTGCCTGAAGTGCCAGAGCCGAAATCATTTTTTTCAATTAAAAGAGTTTCAAGATTTGTCTGGGAAAGCTCATTAAATATCCCGGCTCCTGTTATTCCGCCGCCTATTACAATAATATCGTATGTTTGATTTTTCATAATAATACCTACTCTCTGTTGAGTTTTTTCCATACAAGAATAGAATCGGACATTGCATTAAAAATAAGTGAGTCAGGATTTATATTTTTAATGAGAGTCGACTTAAGTTCATTATAATATTCTATGGAAGAGGTTCTTGCTTCCTGCATTTTGAAGTATTCTTTTCCGAAAAAAAGGAATAAAGGACGGAATTCATTGTAAACAAGTTTATAAACCCTGTTTTCAGCCATTTCTATAATTCTTTCCTGAAGTCTCCAGTCAAAATGGGTAAACTCTTCCGGAGTAGAATCTTCATCTGGAATTGCTATATCAATTATGTTCCCAAATTCAGCAGGGTTTTTTTCAAAACCTTTTGTAGCGCATATGGGAAGTATCCCGGCTCTTACCTCAAGAAGTTCGAGTATAAGAGAAAAAGGGAAAAGATCTTTGTTTTCATTGAGACCAGTCAAAATTCCAAGACCACCTTCATCCCAGAAATGTTTTACACATGAAGGTTTTCCGTGTTTAATTGTTATCCAGCCTTCTTTTTCCATGAGCTTTAATACTTCTCTTAAAGTTGCTCTTGTTACACCGAGAAATTCAGAGAGCTTTCTTTCAGAAGGCAGGTTGGCTCCCGGCTTCCACTCCCCCTGGATTATTCTTCTTATTATTTCGCGTCTTGCATGAGCTCCGGGCTTTAAAGGTTTTTGCATATAGATCTCCTGAATTTTATTGTTCTGGTAAGAGGTCTTACCAGTTTGAAGAGTAAAAATCAAATAATTTTTATGAATATTTTTTTGAGTACAAAAAAATAAGCGACTGAATTGTTAATTTAAAAAAAATTTAAGAGGATTTAAATGTCAAGCAAGGTTTTTTACTCATCAGATAATCAGGTTTAAAAAAGCAGGAAAGTATTAGTCTGAATTTTGAAGTTTAGCCGGTTTTTTAGTCGATTCCGTATTCAGAAAGAAGTTTGTCAATATTGTCTTGTGAGATTTTTTCCTGAACATCTTTTTTTATTTCATCGCAGCCAAGATCCGGGTTTTGTTCCTTGCTTTTTATCATCATGCTGTGGGATACGTAGAGGCGGTTGATAATCTCTTCTATGTTCTTGATAAAATCTATGACCTTTTTCATTTGCTGGCCTATTATATCCTGGAAACTGAGAGCTGTAAGTATTTCAAACATTTTATCATTCATTGAATCGAGTATCTCAGCTCTTTTTTCATTATTACCTTCGGAATTTAATTGTTTCAAATCAGTTATACTTTCAATCTGATTTTCGACGATATCCATTACCGTAAAAGTAGCTTCTTCGGTTTTTGAATAAATATCAGATAGTTTGTCAGCTGCATGGTGAAAAACATCTCCTGGCGCATTATCCTGCGAATTTTCTGTTGATATATCCATGCCTGATTTTAAATTCTGTATTTCAGACATTAACTGATTAAGACCGCTTTTTACTTCGGTTGTCATAGTCTGATAGAATTCACCGTCAGAAAGGGCCTTGCCAAGAGCTTTCTGAACTTCTTTTTCTATTGAGGATTCAAGGGCATCCCGAACTGTTTTGTTTATCTGGTCATTAAGTTTGTCTGCCAGACTGTTCAATATTTCATCTTCCATAAAATTATCCGCCCAGAAATTTTTCCATATTGTAAAAAGAGTATCCTCTTTTGCTGTTTTTTGCTTTGTACATCGCTGCATCAGCTTTTTTCATGAGGTCTTTTATATCATTTCCGTCATCAGGAAAAATAGATATTCCTATGCTTGCAGAAACTGAAACCTCTTTTTCTCCGATATCTATAGGTTTTTCAATAATTTTTAATATTCTTTTTGCCCCGAGAGAAGCATGAATCCCTTCTTTCAGACCTGAAAGAGCAAGAATAAATTCATCTCCGCCAAATCTTGCAACAGAGTCTGTTTTACGAAGAGTTTCTTCCAGTCTTTTTGATAAGACCTGAAGTACAATATCCCCGGCTTTGTGTCCATATGTGTCATTTACAGGTTTAAATCCGTCGAGATCAAGAAAGATAACAGCCATTTTGCTGTTGTTCCTCTGGCATCCATATATTATCTGTGTGGATCTGTCAAAAAAAAGTTCGCGTGAAGGAAGTCCGGTCAGCTTGTCATGATTACTTATACTGAAGTTTTCTTCAAAAGGACTGAAAACAAAATATATCTCATTATTTTGAACAACAAATTTTGATTTTATATATCTTTGCTGGCCGAATAATCTGCATTCAGCTGAATCAGTTATGCTGTTTTTTATATCTTCCAGAAAAAGGCCAATACTTTGATATGATTCTATTTCTATGATTTCTTCAATTTTTTTATTCAACAGATCTTCGTGCTGATAATTTTCAGCCATAATCTTATTAAAATAAATAATTTTGTTATGGGTATTTATAATACACATTTCCAGTGGAATTATTTTGTGGAATATATCGTATTGAGGGTATCGCATAATTATTTTAATTTACTTAAAAATTAACCTTGTTTATTGTATAATAAGTAAGGGAATAGTTTTTAAAAGAATAAACTAAAAATAGTTTTAAAGCAAATTTTTATTTTTCTCATTTAATCACTGCTTCGTCGATAATATATATTACCTGAATAACTGATAATAAATATATAAAATATCCGGAAAACAGAGATTTTGTTCATAAACTAATAAGAGGAAACCTTATGAAGTATTCAACAGTTTTATACGAAGAAAAGGACGGTATAGGGATAATTACTCTTAACAGGCCGGAGCAGATGAATGCAGTTGTTGAAGAAATGTATGAAGAACTTAGTGAATTGATTGATTATGCTGCAGCAAAGCCAGGTCTGAGTGTTATTTTAGTTAAAGGTTCACCGCTGATTAAAGAGGGTAGGGTAAAATATTCATTTTGTGCAGGAGCAGATCTGAAAAAACATAAAAATTCCAAAAGAAGTCCTGATGAAAAAAGGGCTTATATTGAAAAAGCTCATTTGGTAAATAAAAAAATTTATGAGTGTCAAAAGCCTGTTATTGCATGCATGAACGGTCATGCGAGAGGTGCCGGAGCTGAGCTTGCATTATGCTGTGATTTTATAATTGCTGCAGATGAAGCTACTATTGCTTTCCCTGAAACAGGGCTTGGAACTTTTGTAGGCGGAGGAGTTACATATCTGCTGCCGAGAATTGTAGGTCAGAGCGAAGCAAAAAATCTTATTTATACTGGTGAGGTTTTATCCGGAAAACAGGCTGTTGAAAAAAAACTTGCATTAAAATCTTATCCTATGGAGTCTGTTATTAAAAAAAGTTTGGATTTTGCCGGGACTATTGCAGAAAAAGCTCCGGTTTCGATCAATTATGCAAAAAAAATGATTAATAAATCCTGGTCTGTATCATATGATGCTGCATTGTCTGCTGAAGCAGAAGCTATTATTTCATGTATGTCAACTAAAGACTGGCAGGAAGGAATCGATGCCTTCAGCGAGAAAAGACAACCTTTTTACAAGGGGGAGTAGATGGATTATTCACGAATTTTTCGGCCAGAATCTGTTGCAGTTATCGGAGCTTCAAGAGATGTGGAAAAGCGGGGTTACAGAGCTGTTCTTACTTTGCTTGAGGAAAGATACGAAGGAGCTGTTTATCCGGTAAATCCAAGAGAAAAAAGAATTTTGGGTCTTAAAACATATCCCAGTATTCTTGCAGTTAAGGAAAGAGTAGATCTTGTCCTTATAACTCTTCCTTCAGATAAAGTTCTTAATGCTGTCTATGAATGTGGTGAAAAAGGCGTTGCAGGTGTTATTATAATTGCCGGGGGGTTTGGTGAACTGGGGAGCTATGGCAAGTCAAGGGAAGCTGAACTTGTGGAAGTAGCAAGAAAATATGGAATGAGAATAATAGGACCTAATACTTCAGGTTTTATTAATGTAGGTATAAATCTTGATCTTGTCGGTATAAAAGATGTACCCAAAGGCCGTATAGCTCTTCTTACCCAGAGTGGCAATATTGCCCTTCATATGATTACAGAAGCAAAACTTAAAAGTATGGCCGGTTTTTCATATTATGTAGGTGTAGGTAATGAGGCAGATTTACAATTTTATGAATATCTTGAATTTTTTGCATCTGATCCTGATACCGATGCAGTCCTTATGTATGTTGAAGGAATGAGAAATGGGAGAGAATTTTTAAAGCATGCATATCAGACAACTTTAAAAAAACCGATTATACTTTTGAAAAGCGGAAGATCTTCTTCAGGTAAAAAGGCTGTTGGTTCTCATACAGGTGCTCTTGCAGGAATATCTGATGTTGCACGAAATGCTTTCAAAAGAGTAGGTATAATTAATATTGAAAAGTCAGAAGAGCTTTTTCCTGTGGCTGAATCTCTTGCCTCACTCCCTCCCATAAAAAATAACAAAGTAGCAGTTCTGGCTGACGGAGGAGGTCATGCAACTATTTCAGCTGATACACTGACTGATCTTGGTGTGAAAATACCTGTTCTAAGAGAAGAGACTCAGAAAAAACTTAAACAACTTCTGCCGGAAAATGCATCTGTTCGAAATCCCATTGATGTAGCAGGTGGAAGTGATTCGGATCCCGGTGTTTTTGCAGAATGCGCAAAGATTTTGATTTCTGACCCTGATATAGGGGGAGTTCTTATAGTAGGGCTTTTTGGCGGATACGGAATAAGGTTTGCGGAAAAACTTAAATTTGCTGAAGAAGATGCAGCTCATAGAATGGGGAAGATGGTTGAAAGATATAAAAAACCTATTGTAATTCAAAGTCTTTACAGTTTTGCAAAGCCTCATTCGCTTGAGCTGCTTAGATATTACGGTATTTCTGTGTATGATTCACTCGATATTGCATGCAAGGTTCTTGCTTCACTTTCTTCATATGGTATTTATCGTGACTTGTATCACAAAAAAACCGATTTTGTTATGAAATGGGGTACCAAAGCAAGAAAAAAAGGGCTTAAGATAATAGAAAAAGCATATCTTAATAATAGAAATGTTCTTCTTGAAGATGAGGCGAAAAATCTTTTAAGAGAGCATAAAGTTGTTTTGAAAAAAGAGCGTGTTGCAGAAACTCCTGATAAAGCTGTTGCTCTTGCAAGGGAATATTCTGCTGGTGCTGTATTGAAAATAGTTTCTCCTGATATTCTCCATAAAAGTGACGCAGGCGGAGTAAAGCTTAATCTGAAAACCGAGGAAGATATAAGAAAAGCCTTTAATGAAATAATTGAAAATGCAAAAAAATATACATCTGAACCTGATATAAGAGGATGTCTTGTGTCAGAAATGGTTAAGCCGGGTACAGAGGTTATAATAGGAACTAAAATTGATGATCAGTTCGGACCTGTTATTATGTTCGGAATCGGAGGTATTCTTGTTGAGGTTGTAAAAGATGTTTCTTTCCGGGTGCTGCCTATTCAGAAGTATGAAGCAGCTGAAATGATACAGGAAATAAAATCTGCACCAATCCTTGACGGTGTCAGGGGACAGCCGAGTGTAGATAAAAAAGCTCTTGTAAATCTTTTGGTAACAGTCTCAGAAATTGTAGAAGCATACCCTCAAATAAAAGAAATGGATTTAAATCCTGTTATTGTAAGGGAAGACGGGTACGATATTGTAGATGCAAGGATTCTTTTGTCATCAAAGTAAAATTTATTTGAATAAAATCAGGATTTAATTTTTTGTTATAAGGAAAAAACTTATGTATAAAGAAATTTTGTTTGAAAAAAAAGACAGAATTGCTGTTTTAACTCTTAACAGGCCTGATAAAAATAATACTGTTACAGATGAAAACGTGATTTCTGAAATAGAATCAGCTCTTAACTCAGTTAATCAGGACAAGTCTTTATCTGTTTTGGTTTTAAAGTCTTCCGGCAGAATTTTTTCTGCGGGCGGAGATATTGGGGCTATGAAAGATAAGAAAGGTATGTTTGCCGGAAAACCGGACGAGTTATTTGAAAATTACGAGAAAAATGTGCAAAGAATTCCAAGGGCTTTTTATTCTCTTGAGGTTCCTTCAGTTGCAGCTGTAAACGGACCTGCTTCAGGTGCAGGATGCGATCTTGCATTTATGTGTGATTTAAGGGTTGCTTCTGAAAAAGCCTGGTTTTCTCAGGCTTTTATAAATGTCGGTCTTATTTCAGGTGACGGAGGGCTTTATTTTCTTCAGAAGGCAGTAAAGCACCCTTTAATGGCTGAAATGGTTTTTACTGGTGCAAGGATCAGTGCACAAAGGGCATATGAGGCATGTATGATCAACAGGGTGGTAGATCCTGATAATCTTGAAGAATCTGCCTTGCAGCTTGCCGGTGAAATAGCTTCAAAACCTCCCAAAACAGTCAGGCTTGCGCACAAGCTTATGAAGCAGGCTTACAGAAAAGATCTTGAAGCAGTTTTATACACTTCAGGATTGACACAATCTCTTTGTCATAATACCAATGATCATTTTGAAGCTGTAAATGCATTTCTTGAAAAAAGAAATCCGGTTTTTAAAGGAGAGTAAAAGGAGGGGTTTTGTTAAGATCGAACTGGTGTGTTGTGATTATGGCTGCAGGCAAAGGAACAAGGATGAAGTCTGATTTGCCAAAGGTTTTGCATGAAGTTGCGGGTGTTCCCATGATTTTAAGGGTGTGCCGTTCAGCAGCAAATCTTACCGATAATATTATAATTGTGGTTGGACATCAGGCCGCTGAAGTAGAAAATACAGTTTCTACAAAATTTAACGCACAGTTTGCTTTTCAAAAAGAGCAAAAGGGGACAGGAGATGCAGTAAAAACTTCTCTTGGTTATATTGGTGACTCAGTAGATAATGTAATGGTATTGTGTGGTGATACTCCACTTCTAACAAAAGAAACTCTTGCCGGGTTTGCTCTTGAACATGAAAAATCAGATTCAAGTGTGTCTGTTCTTGCAATGGAGCTTGAAGATCCTTTAGGTTACGGCCGGCTTGTTACCGATGAAAAAAAAGCTGTTTGTAAAATTGTTGAACAATCAGATCTTGATAAAGAAGAGTCTTGTATAAATCTTGTGAATTCAGGTGTTTATTGTTTTAAAAAAAGTTTTTTAAAACAAGGAATTCAAAGGCTTGAGGCAAATAATGCACAAAATGAATATTACATTACAGATCTTATAAGTTTTGCTGCTGAAGACTTGGAAGAAAAAGCCGGTTATCATACAATTACAGATTCAGAAGAAGCTTTGGGCGTTAATAGTCCGGAAGAACTGGAAAAAGCCTCCAGGCTGGTATCAGGAAGAGTTTCAGTGATGTAAAGCTCTTGACTTCAGCCGGGGAAAAAGAGTATATTGGTGTAAAGTAAATGAGGTGAAGTTTGGAAAACAAGGAGATTTTTAGCCAGTTTAACAGGTTGGAAGAAAAAATTGAAACTCTGGTAAATAAATGCCTTAACTTAGAAAAAGAGAATGCAGATTTAAAAAATCAGATCGATACCCTGGAGTCAGACAAAGAAAATATTGAAAATTTGAAATCTGAGTCAGTAAGGGAAAAAAATGAGTTAAAAAAGCGTATTGATGACTTGCTTGATAAGCTTTCTGCATTTGATTAAGGTAAATTTATAAAATAAGAGAAGATATATTTTGGAAGAAGTAATTAATATAGATGTTTTTGGAGAGAAGTTCAGTTTTAATGCTGATCTTAAAGATCAGGAATCAAGGCAGGCGCTCGATTTTTTTCTTGAAGAGCTGGAAAATACAGAAAACAGGCTTTCACTTGATTCAAAAAATGTCTCTAAACTGGTTAAGTTGTTGCTTGCAACTATGAATATAGCAAATAATTATCTTGAAGTTCAGGATGAACTTCAGGAAACAAAAAAAAAAATAGATTTAGAAGTAGAAAATCTTTTGCTTAAATTGTAATATCAGGGCCCTGCAGTGTTCGTGAAAATGATTAAAACCCTGACCCAACACTAATAGAAAGGTTGTCTTCACTGATCCTGGTGTGCATGTTCCGGTTTCCGGAAAAGCCTAAAGGGGTTATTAAGACGGCCACCTGGTCCACAAGGATCAGAGTTTAATCATCACGGCACAAGCGGGGTTCTGTTTCAAGCAGCCACAGTTATATCCATCCTTTCAGTTTTCCCTATATACAATCATCTCTTGTTTTTTTTGTTTATTGGTTGTAAATCAAAATGTGCTTTACCTTTTGTACGAATGGTAAAGTCTTTTTATAAATTTATTTTGATTTGGTTAAGACTTAAATATAATAGCAGGGAGAGAATAAGGATGGGAGAATATTTGATTATATCGGCTCTCCTTGCCTTTGCAGCAGGATTTGGAATTGCATGGTGGTTAAAAACCAGCATAATAGAAAACAATCTTAAAGCAGCAAGGCAGGAAGCTGAAAGAATAGTTACTGAAGCAAAGCAAAAAGCTGAAAATTTGCAAAAAGAAGCCCAGCTTGAAGCAAAAGACCGTCTTTACAAAATGAAAAATGAGTTTGATGCTGAAACTCAGGATATGCGGTCAGAGCTCAGGCAGCAGGAAAAAAGGCTGATTCAGAAAGAAGAAAATCTGGAAAAGAAAGAAAAGCTTATTGAAGATCGTGATAATAAGCTTGTTACCCAGCTTAAAGAGGTTGAAAAACGAGAGAAAAAGATTACACAAAATCAGCAGGAGCTTGATAAACTTGTTGAGGAGCAACAAAGTCAGCTTGAAAAAATTTCCGGACTTACAAAGGATGAAGCAAAATCTATTCTTTTAAAGGAAATGGAAGAAGACGCAAAATATGAAGGTGCAAAGCTTGTAAAAAGGATAACTTCCGAAGCAAGGGAGCAGGCTGATAAAGACGCAAAAAAAATAATAGCTACAGCAATCCAGAGATATTCCGGAGATTTTGTAGCAGAACGCACAGTATCAGTTGTTGAACTTCCAAACGATGATATGAAAGGCCGGATTATAGGAAGAGAAGGTCGTAACATCCGGGCTCTTGAAGCAGCTACAGGTATTGATCTTATAATTGATGATACACCCGAGGCTGTTATTTTATCCGGTTTTAATCCTGTAAGAAGAGAAGTGGCAAGGCTTTCACTTTCCAAGCTCATTGCAGATGGTAGAATACATCCCGCAAGAATTGAAGAAATCGTAGCCACCGTTGAAGAAGAAGTAGAGCTTACTATTAAGGAAGCAGGAGAGCAGGCAGCTTTTGATCTTGGGGTTCATGGTATTGATCCTGAGCTTGTAAAGGTTGTTGGCCGTTTGAAATTCAGAACAAGTTATGCTCAGAATATGCTCCAGCATTCCATTGAGGTCGGTTTTCTTTGCGGTGTTATGGCAGCAGAACTCGGGCTTGATGTAAAGCTTGCCAGAAGAATGGGGCTTCTCCATGATATAGGCAAGGCCATAGATCATGAAGTTGAAGGGCCGCATGCTCTTATAGGTTCTAAAATTGCAGCAAAACACGGAGAGTCTGCCGAGGTTGTTCAGGCAATTGCAGCTCATCATGAAGATATTGTGCCTGAAACTGTTTATGACCTTCTTGTGCAGTCTGCAGATTCCCTGTCAGGTGCAAGACCAGGAGCAAGAAAAGAGCTGCTTGAAAATTACGTCAAAAGACTTGAGGAACTTGAAGCGATAGCAAATGAGTTTTCCGGTGTTTCAGGATCCTATGCGATCCAGGCCGGTCGTGAATTAAGGGTTATCGTGGAAAGTTCCAAAATATCTGATGATGAATCTGTAGTTTTGAGTCAGGATATTGCAAAATCAGTTGAAGAGCAGCTTACTTTTCCGGGTCAGATTAAGGTTACTGTTATAAGAGAACTAAGAGCTGTTGGTTACGCTAATAAATAGATTTTAGACGGGATGAACAAAATGCATGTAGTAGATGAATTGCTGAAAAGAGGTTTTGTTGACAGTTTTACCAACCAGGAAGGGTTGTATGAATACCTTTCATCCCCCCAGTCCTGTTATATAGGTTTTGATCCGACAGCATCGAGTCTTCATGTTGGAAGCCTTGTGCCTATTATGTCTCTTGCTCATATGCAAAGAGCCGGGCACAAGCCTGTTGCCCTTGTGGGCGGTGGGACAGGTATGATAGGTGATCCAAGCGGTAAAACCGAGATGCGTAATATGCTTACTGTTGAAGATGTGGAAAATAATAAAAAAGGTATCAAGGGTCAGTTGTCAAAGTTTATTGATTTTGATGACGGCAGGGCTAAGCTTGTTGATAATGCGGACTGGCTTCTTGATATAAAATATATAGATTTTTTAAGAGATATCGGTCGATATTTCAGTATTAACAGAATGATAAAAATGGAAAGCTATAAATCAAGGTTTGAATCTGAATCAGGTCTTAGTTTTATAGAGTTCAATTATACAATTATGCAGGCTTATGATTTTAAGGTTCTTTCTGAGAAAGAAGGTTGTCTCCTACAGATGGGTGGCAGTGATCAATGGGGAAATATTGTAGCCGGCATAGATTTGATAAGAAGGACAAGGCAGAAAGAAGCATTTGGTCTTACATTTCCTCTTATTACAAACAGCAGTGGAACAAAAATGGGGAAGACTGAAAAAGGTGCTGTCTGGCTCGATTCTGACCGGACATCTCCATATGATTATTTTCAGTTTTGGGTAAATACTGAAGATAATGATGTGGAAAGATTTTTAAAACTTTTCACGTTTTTGCCTGTTGAGGAAATAGAAGAGGTCAAAAATCTTACTGGAAGAGATTTGAACTCTGCTAAGTCAATACTTGCTTATGAAGCAGTTAGTCTGGCCCATGGTAAAGATGAGGCTGAAAAAGCATATGATGCATCTGTGTCTATGTTCGGAGCAAGAGAAATTCCTGAAAACCTTATGCCTTCGTGCGGTATTAACCGTAAATCAGTATCAAAAAAATCTGAATCTTTGCCCGGCTCTGAATTTGACTCTGCAGAATTTGAAAACGGGATGCCTGCACTCGATCTTTTTCAGAAAACAGGTCTTTGTAAAAGTAAAAGTGATGCAAGACGGCTTATACAGCAGGGCGGCGCTTATATTGATGAAAACAGAGTCGAGTCAGTAGAAAAAATAGTAAAAACAGATGCTTTTAAAAATGGTGAGATAACTCTGAGAGCAGGGAAAAAGCGCTATCATAAAGTTGTTTTGAAATAATTTGAAAAACATTAAAAAAGTGTTTGACAAACAGATGTGCAGTCTGTAAATTAGCTTTTGTCCCTAACGGGAAGAGCAACCAAACTGATCTTTGAAAACTAAACAGCAGACAGGTCCTTAAAATAATTTTACGGAGAGTTTGATCCTGGCTCAGAATGAACGCTGGCGGCATGCCT
>JBNJDM010000029.1:0-26538 GCA_051744925.1 Thermodesulfobacteriota bacterium
AAATTATTAAATCTCTTGATTTCGATTTCAGCATTATAGACGGTTACAATATAATCCAGACAGCTACAGTAATGCGGGAGAGTGTATTTGATGATCTTGTCAAAGATTTTCTTGCAAAAAATCCTGAATCTGTTGTTATAAATATAGGTGCAGGTCTTGATACCCGTTTTTTCAGACTGGATAATAAAAAGATTATATGGTACGAGCTTGATCTGCCTGAAGTTATAAATGTAAGAAAAGAGATTTTCAGCGAGACTTCGAGATACAGGTTTATAAGTTCCTCCGCTTTTGATGAAAAGTGGATGAAAAAAATTGAAAATAAAAACCTTCCGGTTCTTCTAATGGCTGAAGGTTTTCTTTTGTATTTTCCAAGGTATAAGGCAAAAAAACTTATACTTGATATGAAGCAGCATTTTCCCGGAGCTGATTTTCTTTTTGATGCCGTAACTCCTTTGCAGGCAGCTGTAAGTCCTTTGAATCCTGCTCTTGAATTTATCAATGTATGGTTTAAGTGGGGACTAAGCTGCACAGAAGAGCTTGCGTCATGGGACTGTGATATAAAAACAAAGGATGTGGTTTATTATTTTAATCCTTCTTTTGAAAGGCTGGGATGGTACAGCTGGTATTGTATGCTTCCTTCTGTAAGATTCGGTTTTTACATAGTTTCATGCGCTCTTGGAAAAAAAGATTAGCAAAAAAAGTTATCTTATTATAATTTGAGTTTAAAATGATACTTTCAATTTTGGTGATATGGGAATTTTATGCTTACAGAAACAGAAAAAAAAGTAGTAGCTCTTATTCAGGGAGATATCCCGATAGAAAAAAAACCTTACAAAACTCTTGCTGATAAAGCAGGCATCAGTGAAGAGGAATTTATAACAGCTCTGAAAAATATTAAGGAAAAAGGGATAATAAGAAGATTTGGTGCTACATTAAGACATCAGAAATCTGGTTATTCCACAAATGCCATGATTGCCTGGAATATTCCTGAAGATAAAATTCATGAAACCGGAAAGCTTATGGCTGAATTTTCATTTGTTTCCCACTGCTACAGAAGAGATCCCCATCCTGAATGGCCTTTCAATTTATATACAATGGTTCATGCAAAAAGTTATGATGAATGTATGTCAAAAGTACAAGAGATGGCGGATAAATCTCAGGCTTCAGACTATGATATTTTATACAGTACAAAAGAGCTTAAAAAAACTTCAATGCAGTATTTCACAGATGAGCTGGAACAGTAAGCGGTTTTAAGTCTTTTATGAAAATACCGGAGGGAGAAAATGAAAAGTTTACTGAAAATTATCAGGCAGATACTTGTTTTTTTTACCGGAAATTTTTCATGGACGCCGCCTCCGTGGTTTTCTTTTATAAAAAGATTTAAATTACAGTCTCCTTTTGTTTTCAGTTTTGTATCGATTGCAGTTGCTGTTTCTGCTGCAGCTGTTCTTGCAGGCTGCATTTATCTTTTTTCAGGTGATTCAGATTTACTAAAACCTCAGGTTACACCTCCAAAAATAACAAAACCTGGGCAATCACCCGGAGAACTTACTATAGGTTTTACTGTTAAAGATTCAGATATTAAAAAATTCAGGTCTGTTGCTGATCTTTCTCTGGCAGGAGAAAAAATTGATACAGGTGTTTCTCTTTTTCCTTCTCTTAAAGGTAAATGGGAATGGAAAGATGACAAAATTCTTGTGTTTTATCCGGAAGAAGACTGGCCTGCTGATAAAGAATTTAAAATAAGTTTTGATAAATCTGTTTTTGCTAAGAACATAAAGCTTGAATCTTACAAGGCAGAGTTTAAAACACCTGAATTTAAATCTGAAATAAAAGAATTTCGTTTTTATACAAATCCTGAAAACAGGAAAATACATAAAGGTGTTGCTTCATTAGAGTTTAATTATCCTGTTGATCCGAAATCTTTAAAAAATCTGGTTTCCCTTTCAATTGAAGATAAAAATATAGATTATGATGTTAAATTTGATGAGTTCAGAAGAAAGGCTTTTATACATTCAAAACCTCTTAAAATAGAGGCAAATAAAAAATATCTCAAACTTTTGGTTGATAAAGGTATTGCAACAACTGCAGGAGGAGCAGCTACAAAGGAAAAAAGCTCTGATACAGTTGTAATTCCATCAATGGAGAGTTTTTTTAAGATAAAAAGCCTTAATACAGATATAATACGAGACCAGGAAAACAATCCTGTACAGTCCCTTGTTTTGTCTTTTACTGACCGTGTAGATCCGGAAGAACTAAAAGATAAAGTAAATATTTATCTCCTACCTGAGAAAAAAAATAAAAGAAGGTGGAATTCACCTGCAGAAATAAATGACTCCCTGCTTCAAACCGCTGAAAAAGCTGAGTTTGAATTTGCAAGTACTGCCGGCAAAACTTCTGATAGTCTTGGAATTATACTTGATCTGCCTGAAAACAGAGATATTTATATAAGTATAGATTCAGGTATTGAATCAGAGTCAGGATTTTATCTGACAAAAAAATTTGATGATGTTGTAAGAATTCCGTCTTATCCAAAAGAACTTGAAATAGTCGGAAGCGGAGGAATACTTTCATTGTCCGGGAGCAGAAAGCTTTCCTTTAAAACAAGGGGACTTAAAGCTGTTAAGGTAGAGGTTTCAAGGCTTCTTGAAAATCAGGTGCAGCATCTTATAAGTCAGGGAAGAGGTGATCTTAATCAGTTAAGGTTTCCAGGATACTATTTCAGCAAAGACAGTATTTCAGAAAAGTTTGAAAAAATTATACCTCTCAATCTTAACAATCCCAAAGAGGCTGTTTATTCGAGTTTTGATCTTTCGCAATATCTGAACCGCAACGGAAAAACTCCGGGGTTCTTTTTTGTGGATGCAAAAGGATGGAATCCTGAAAAAAAACGATATGTTAATGTCTCTGACAACAGATCGGTACTTGTTACAGATCTTTTACTCCTTGTAAAAAAGAATGCAGATGATTCAAGGGATGTTTTTGTTCATTCAGTTTCCAGCGGAGAGCCTGTAAAAGGAGCTGAGGTTTTTCTTTTAGGGAAGAACGGACTAAGTGTTTTAAAGGCATCTTCAGATAAAGACGGTCATGTTTTTTTTAAAAACACAAACGATTTCAGAAATGAAAAAGAGCCTGTAGCCTGTGTTGCAAAGTCAGGAAAGGATATATCGTTTATTGAGCTTGGGAAAAGAAGCAGAGAGCTTAATGTTTCATCATTTGATACAGGCGGGGTAAGAAGCAGATATTTTAATTCTGACAAAATTGACGGCTTCCTTTTTTCCGACAGAGGGATATACAGACCCGGAGAAAAGTTTAACATAGGCGCAGTTATAAGACATAAAAAACTTAAGGTTCCTCAGGGAATTCCTCTTGAGTATGCAGTTTATGATGCCAGAGGAAATGAAAGGTTAAAGAAAAGGGTTAAAGTTCCTGCGTCAGGGTTTTTTGATATTTCATACAAAACCGAACTGACAGATCCTACAGGAAACTGGACATGCAGAATTTATCTTGTTTCTGAAAAAGGATACAGGACAGCTTCAATAGGAAGTGAAACAGTAAAAATTGAAACATTTCAGCCTGACAGGCTTAAAATAAAAAGCAGACTTTCAGAATCTGAAAAAGGCTGGATTAATCCAAAAGATTTAAGTGCAGATGTAACTCTTTTAAATCTTTTCGGGTCTCCTGCACAAAAACGGAAAGTAACAGCAAAGCTTAATCTGAAACCTTCGGGATTTTATTTTTCAGAGTTTGAAAATTACAAATTTACAGATCCTTATTATTCTCCTGACAGGAATCTAAAGTCAGTAGAGAAAAGACTTGAAAATTCTTTAACAGACGAAAACGGGAAAGCATCATTTAATCTTGATCTTGATTCATATGAAAAAGGTACATACAGCTTAAGACTTGAAATTCAGGGATATGAAAAAGGAGAAGGAAGAAGCGTTTCTGCTGTTAACAAAGCCCTTGTATCACCTCTTGATACTTTAATAGGCTATAAATCCGGTTCTGATCTTTCGTATCTTAAAAAAGATTCTGAACATAAAATAGATCTTATAGCTGTTGATAAATCACTTCAAAAAAGATCAAAGAAAAATCTTACACTTAAATTAAAAGAGATCCGTGAGGCAGTTGCACTTGTTAAGAAAAATGACGGAACCTATACTTATAATTCAGTAAAAAAAGAAAATCTTAAAAAAGAAAAAGCCTTTGATATTCCGGCAAAAGGAAAAGTGATTGTCCCTGAAACAGAAAATTCAGGAGAGTATGCTTTTGAAATTTATGAAGATGATGATGTTCTTGTTTCAAGGATAGAATACTTTGTTGCAGGAGCTTCAAATGAAGCAGGACTTGCAAATAAGAATTCTGAAATAAAACTTAATCTTGATAACAAAGATGTAAAAGCAGGCGGATATATTGAAGCTGACATAAAAGTACCGTATAAAGGCTCCGGACTTATTTCCATAGAATCTGACAAAGTTCATGCATACAAGTGGTTTAAAACAGATGCTTCAGGAACAGTCGAAAAAATAAAAGTACCCGAAAATCTTGAAGGGAACGCTTATTTTTCTGTTTCTATGGTAAGGGCTTTTGATGATCCCTCAGTTTTTCAGACCCCTTTTACATATGCTGTTGAACCTTTTAATATAGACAGATCAGGCAGAACTCTTAAACCTGAAATATCAGTTCCTGAAAAAGTAAAACCGGGAGATAGCCTTAAAATAGGGTACTTAACACCGAAAAAAGCAAAGATTGCTCTTTTTGCAGCTGATGAAGGAATTCTTCAGGTTGCTGATTATAAAACACCAAAACCGCTTGATCATTTTTTCAGAAAAAAAGCACTTGAGGTAAATACATATCAGATTGCAGATCTTATTATTCCTGATTATGAAATACTTAAGAAAAGACTTGCACCAGGAGGAGGTTTAAGATACGCCCAGTCGTCAAAACTTCTGGCTGCAAACCTTAATCCTTTTCAGCGGGCAATAAATGATCCTGCAGTTAAATGGTTTGGAATTCTTGATTCTGGTAAAGAAGAAAAGACTGTTAGCTGGACTGTACCTGACACTTTCAACGGAAATATAAAGATTATGGCTGTAGCCGCAGATGAAAATTCCATGGGCTCAGCTTCAGAAGATGTTCTGATAAGAGGTCCGTTTGTTATTACACCTTCACTTCCCAAAGCAGTTACATTTAAAGATGAATTTATAATAAGTGTAAATACAACCAACCTTATAGAAGAATCCGGTAAGAATCTTCCTGTTTCAGTAACTGTTGAAGCAGATTCAGGGGTAAGCATAAAAGGTGAAAAAACAAAAACAATCAGTATTGATGAAAATGGTGAAACTTCAGTCGATTTTACTGTTTCTGCCAAAAATACCCCGGGAAATGTCGGTTTCAGGTTTTATGCAAGATCAGGAGATAAAACTTCAAAAACATCGTCTTCTCTAAGTGTCAGACCTCCGTCTTCCTACAGGACAACTCTTGAATCAGGAATTTCAAAAAAAGATGAAAAGACTTTAAAATTAAACAGAATCCTTTTAAGCGATTTTGCAGATCAGTCTGCATCAGCATCAAAATCCCCGCTTATTTTTATAAACAGTCTCTATTCCTGGCTTGATGAGTTTCCCCACGGATGCACAGAACAGATAATAAGCAAGGCTTTTCCTGTTACAGCTTTTGCCGGAATCAGCGGCTACATGGAAAAGTTCGGCAAAAAAGCACAAACAAACATTGAAAAAGCTTTTAATGCTTTAAGACAAAGACAGACATCATCAGGAGGTTTTGCTCTTTGGCCCGGCGGGAATGTTCATGATTTTTCATCCTTGTATTCATTCCATTTTTTGATGGATGCAGGTGAGGCAGGATTTGAAATTCCTGGTGATCTTTTCAGAAGAAGCATTTCATGGCTTAATAATAAAGCTTCTGACAGAAAAGAAGATATTTATTCCATAAGAATAAGAAGTTATGCTGTTTATCTTCTTACAAGGGCAGGGCAGAGAACATCAAATCACATTGCTGATATAGAAGAGATTCTTGAAGCAAAGGATTACAAGGATGATATAGCAGAAGTATTTCTTGCAGGAGCTTACAAGCTTTTAAAAGATGATTATTCAGCAGATAAAAAAATAAAAACATACATACTTGAAAATAGTCCTGAAGAAGGCAGAGTCTGGTTTGCAGACAATGTTGCAGATTCTTTATATATTTATATTCTTGGCAAACATTTTCCGGATGAGCTGAAAAAATTAAGCTCAGATAAAGTAAATGAAATATTAAAGCCTTTGTTTGAAGGAAATTTTAATACACTTTCCTCTTCATTTACAATTCTTGCACTTGGAGCATGGACAGATTCCCAGGGAAAAATATCAGATGAAAGCTTTTCCTTTGAATTTGCATCTGAAAACCGATCTTTTCAAAAAGCGCAAACAAAGGAATCTGTTTTTCCACAGGCAGAAATACCTTTAAATTCAGAAAAGGTAAAAATCAAGGGGAACTCTCCATGGTTTTATTCTCTTGTTCAGAGCGGATATGACAAAACCCCTTCTGAAAAAGCTGTTTCAAATAAAATCGAGGTTATAAGAAAATTTGAGACACCTGAGGGAGAAGAAGCTGAAGAAATAAAGCCAGGCGATGATATTGTTGTAATACTTAAAATCAGAACCCTTACAGGTAAAACAGAAAGAAATATTGCAGTTACAGATCTTTTTGCAGGAGGTTTTTATCCTGATACAGAAAGCATAAGAAAAAATCAGAAAAACAGAAAAATCGATTACATTGATATAAGAGAAGACAGAGCTGTTTTTTACTCTTCATTTTCTCCTGAAGTAACAACAATTAAATACACAGCAAGAGCTTCAGCAAAAGGTGAGTTTATTCTTCCTTCTGTTCAGGCTGAGTCTTTGTATGATCCAGGGCTTAGTGCTGTAACAGGTATAAGTAAAATATCTGTGAAATAAGAAAAATTAAAAGTTTTATCATAAGGCGGAAGCAAATTTATTTCCGCCTTTTTAATAATCAAAAAGTCATGGCGGCAGAATAAGTGAGAAAAGGATTTGTTGCAGTTTTTTTTGTTTTATTTCTTTTTTTGTTTTTATGGTTTTTTATACCCGATCCCGGGCTTTATCCTGCAAAAACATGGTCAAAATCTTATGTCTCTGATTCAGGAAAACTTTTAAGACTCACACTTTCTGATGACGACAGATACAGGCTTTATCTTCCCCTTGAAAAAATATCTGATCATCTTCAGAAAGTATCTGTTTTTTATGAAGACAGGCATTTTTATATTCACCCCGGATTTAATCCTTTCTCCCTTGCAAGAGGGTTTATTGATACTTTTATCCTTAAAAAAAGGGCTGTGGGCGGTTCAACAATTACCATGCAGACTGCAAGAATACGATTTGACATCGATTCTTCTTCTGTTTACGGCAAAATAGTGCAGATTTTACGTGCTGTTCAGATAGAAAGACATTATACAAAAAAAAAGATACTTGAAGCATATTTAAATCTTGTACCTTACGGAGGAAATATTGAAGGTGCAGGTGCTGCTGCAAGAATTTATTTTCATAAACCTGCTTCAAAGCTTAATCTTTCTGAAGCCCTGGCATTATCCGTAATACCTCAGAATCCTTCCAAAAGATATCCCGGAAACCAAAAAGGTGAAAAAGAGCTTGAATCAGCAAGGAAAAGACTTATAAATCTTTGGAATAAAGAAAATAAAAATGAGCAGATAAAAAGAAGAAACACTCTTTTGCTTAATTTTTACAAACCAGGCGACCTTCCTTATAAAGCCCCCCATTTTGTTGATCTTCTTGAAGCAGAAAAAAATTTTTCTTTACAAAGCACCATAGAAACAACCCTTGATGAAGATCTTCAAAATCTGATTGAAAAAAGAGTAGATTCTTATATTGAAAGAAAAAAAAGAAACGGAATTTTAAATGCATCGGTTTTTCTTGCAGATTATAAATCAATGGAAGTAAAAGCAATGGCAGGTTCTGCAAAGTATTTTAATGACAGGATAGAAGGTCAGGTAAACGGATGTACTGCAAAAAGATCTCCGGGGTCTGCTCTTAAGCCTTTTGTTTATGCCCTTGGTGTTGATCAGGGACTTATTCATTCGCACACTCTTTTAAAAGATTCTCCTTTTTCTTTTTCAGGATTTACTCCTGAAAACTATGACAAAAAATTTGAAGGCCCTCTTTTTGCAAAAGATGCTTTAATAAAAAGCAGAAATCTTCCTGCTGTAAAGCTTGCAGCAGAAATTGAAAACCCGGATCTTTACGATTTTTTAAAAAAAGGTGGGGTAACAGATCTTAGGAAAAAATCTTTTTACGGGCTTTCTCTTGTTCTGGGTGGTGGTGAAATAACTATGACAGAGCTTGCCAAGCTTTATTCAGTCTTTGGAAATTACGGAATATTAAAAAAATTTAAATATATTAAAAACCAAAATCCGGTTTATGAAGAAAAAAGGCTTTTATCAGGTGACTCATGCTTTATTATAAACTCAATTCTTGCAAAGAATCCTCCGCCGGGGGGAAAATATTATAAAAGGAAAAAAGATATTCCTGTGTCATGGAAAACAGGAACTTCATATGGTTTCAGAGATGGCTGGGCTGCAGGAATTTTCGGAGATTATGTCTTGTGCGTATGGGTAGGAAATTTTAACGGCGAAGGAAACCCCGCATTTACAGGGAGAAACGGTGCAGGCCCGCTTTTTTTTGATATAGCCAGGCTTGTAAAAGAGTATAAAAAAAGTATGAAAAGCCATATTAATGAAACAAAAGCTCTAAATGTAAAAAAGGTTGATGTCTGTTCCAAATCAGGGAATCTTCCGGGGAAGTATACGCCCAAAACTGTTAAAGCATGGTTTATTCCGGGTGTTTCACCTATTAGTGTATCTTCGCTCCACAGGCCTGTTCTTATTGATAAAAAAACAGGGAAAAGAGCATGCAGCCATGATCCTGAATCGACCAGAAAAGAGATTTTTGAGTTCTGGCCTACAGACATGAAAAAGCTTTTTGAAAAAGGCGGAATATATATAAAATCACCACCTGAGTATAAAGATGAATGCCTTGACCGTACCTTTACCGATTCAGGTATTCATCCTCTTATCAGTTCACCTTCAGAAGGAATAAAATATGTTATTACCTCAAAAGATTTTAAAATACCTTTTAAGGCTTCCGCAGAATCGGGTGTAAAAAATATCTACTGGTTTGCTGATTCAGTATTTGAAGGGAAATCTGTTCCTGGTGAAGTTTTTTTATGGAATGCCAAACCAGGAAACTTTGTTATAAGAGCTTCAGATGATTCCGGCAGAACAGATAGTGTAAAAATAGAAGTTGTTTATGAAGGTGAATGATAAAGTTTAATTTATTTCAGATGGTTAAGTTACTTATTTACAATTTGTTAATAAGTTTTGAACATAAGCAGGCAATATAAAAATAAAAAAAGTTTCAAAAAAATTATATTTTAACCGATACAAAAAATCTGTTTTGAAGTTTTTCAAATGATAATACACTGTTTTATATTTTAAAAAATGAACAGATCAATTTGGATTGGACTTTTTTTTTGTCCTGATGATACTTTATTAAATAGTAATTGACCGAAAACTATTTTCGTACAGCTAAAGAAATGAAGCCGTTATTATGGGTACAAACAATAAAAGAAAATACAGTTCCGGGCTTACTTTGCCTGAAGTGCTTGAAAAAAATGCACAGCATTTTCCGGGCAGGGTTGCGCAATGGTGGCTAAGAGGTGAAACTTCTGAAAAGATTACATACAAAGAGCTTGGAACAATTGTAAAAAATATAAGCTGCGGATTAATGGCTTCAGGTTTGGAAAAAGGCGACAGAGCAGGTATTTTTTCTCCAACAAACCGGTTCTGGGCACAGGCAGACTACGCAGTTATGTCAGCCGGCGGAATAACTGTATGTATTTATCCAACTCTTTCATCGGGTGAGCTTCTTTCCCAGATTAATGATTCAGGTCTTAAAATCCTTTTTGTTGATGATGAAATAATGTTTGAAAAGATTAAAGCTTTGTGGGGTGAGGCAAAAAATCTTGAAAAGGTTGTATTGTTCAGAGGAACTTCTGTTGTTGAAAATAAAAATGTGACATCTCTTGCAAGTTTTATGAAAAAAGGTTCGGAGTTCAGTTTTTTAAATCCAGGGGCCTGTGAGCAAAGAAGAAAATCAGTAAATCCTGATGATATTATGACAATTGTTTATACTTCGGGAACAACAGGCAAGCCCAAAGGAGTTGTTCACACCCATTATTCTTTTATGTTTTCCATACACAGAGATCTTTCATCTATACCGGTTCTTAATGAAAAAGATGTTCTTCTTTCAGTTCTTCCGCTTGCACATACATTTGAAAGACAGTGCGGGCACGGAGTTGCCCTTGTGGCAGGTATTACAATAGCTTATTCCACTCCTTATACATTTGCAGAGGATGTGCAGGTTTTTAAACCTACTATTTTTATGGCTGTTCCGAGAATATTTAAAAGAATTTATAAAGTAATTGAAGAAGAGGCTTCTTCATCGTTTTTTAATAAAGCTGTTTTTAATACCGGAAAAAATACAGCTTTAAAAGTTCTGGAGGAAAATAAAGATGATCAGGGGTTTATTGATATGTCTGAATCTGTTAATCCCCCAGATAAGGCACCTTTTTTATTAAAAATTAAGTATAAAATTTTTGACAGAATTTTATACTCCAGAGTCAGAAATGCATTCGGAGGAAATTTAAGGGTATGTTTTTCTGCTTCAGCAACCCTTCCTGCAGAGATATGCAGATTTTTTCTTTCAATGGGAGTAAGAGTACTTGAAGGTTACGGAAGCACTGAAACCTGCAATACAATAACTCTTAACCGGATTAATAAGATTCTTCCGGGATCTGTTGGAGCATCCTGTCCGGGTGTTGAAAATAAAATAGCCGAAGATAAAGAATATCTTGCTTCAGGGGAAAATATTTTCAGTTATTACTGGAATAATGAAAGCGAAACAAAAAAAGCCTTTACTGAAGACGGATTTTTTAAAACCGGAGATATTGTAGAATATGCAGGAGAAAATTACTTCAGAATTATAGACAGAAAAAAGGGTCATATTGTTCTTGATACCGGCAAGACAGTGCCTTCTGCAAAAATTGAAGCTTTGTTTTCCTTAAGTACTTTTATCGATATAATTGTTCCCTACGGCAATGACAAAAAAATTCTTACAGCTCTTGTAATCCCTGATTTTGACCAGCTTATTTCATATCTTGACAGAAAAAAAATTGATTATGATAAAAATAATATGATTTATGAAAACGGATCTTGTGTTGAAACAGGAAGGGATTTTATAAATAACCAGGCAGTTCTTGATCTTATTGACAAGGAGATTGTTGAAGCAAATGTAAAGCTTGAATCCTGGGAAAAAATAAAAAAATACTATGTATCTTCAAGACGGCTTACTGAAAAAACAGGTGAGCTTACACCTACTTTTAAAGTTAAAAAAAATATTGTATTTGAAAATTTTGAAGCAGAGCTTGAAAGTCTTTATCTGTAGTTTTTTTTGGCCTGGTGCCTTGGTGAGATAAATTTTAGCCTCTCATGGAAGGCGCAAAGGCACTAAGGCTTTGAAAATGAGTCTGGCAAAATCATTTTCGACTTTTAGTGCCTCCGCGGCTTGAGATGCAATCAGATAAAGAACTGAATAGTTCTTTTGTTTTGTATTTTGCTTAGTCGTTTAAAAGTATCTGTGCTTTATTAACAATGTTTTCAGTAAAAAATCCGAATTTTTTCATTGCGGTTGACCCGGGAGCTGATGCACCGTAACGGTTTATTCCGAGTATATCTCCGCTGTCTTTTGAAAATTTTTCCCAGCCTGATGTAGATCCTGCTTCAACAACAAGGCGTTTTTTTACAGATGAAGGAAGTATTCTTTCCTGGTAATCTTTTCCCTGTTTTTCAAAAACTTCCTGTGAAGGCATACTTACTACTCTTACTTTTTGTCCTCTTTTTTCAATCTCTTTTTTTGCTTCAATGCAAAGATGCACTTCAGAACCGGTTGCAATCATAATAAGCTCGGGCTCACCTTCGCAGTCATCAATGGTATATCCTCCAAGTTCGGCTTTTCCGTCAATTCTGGACTGATCCAGAACAGGCAAGCCCTGCCTTGAGAGAATAAGAGCCACAGGTCCGGAAGAATTGTTTACTGCAGTTTCCCATGCAACCCTTGTTTCATTGGCGTCAGCAGGCCTTATTACTGTAAGTCCCGGTATAAGTCTCAGGGACTGAATATGTTCTACAGGCTGGTGTGTAGGTCCGTCTTCTCCAACAGCTATTGAATCATGAGTGAATACGTATATTACAGGAAGTTTCATAAGGCTTGCAGCTCGAATTGCAGGCTTCATATAGTCAGAAAATACAAGAAAGGTTCCTGCATAAGGCCTTACTCCGGAATGAAGAAACATTCCGTTTACAACAGCTCCCATTGCATGTTCTCTTATGCCGAACCTTATGTTTCTTCCATCATATGAATTTTTTGCAAAATCTTTTTCACCGGCAAGTTCTGTTTTGTTTGAAGGAGCAAGATCGGCTGAACCGCCTATAAGATAAGGGATTTTTGCTGCTATTTCATTTAAAATTTTGCCTGATGCTTTTCTTGTGGCTATTTTTCCGTCTTCAGGTGTAAATTTTGTAAGAGATTCATTCCAGTCTCTTTCAAGAAAACCTGTAATTGCGTTTATAAATTCATTGGCTTTTTCTTTGTTGCTTTTGTTAAATTCCTGGAATTTTTGATTCCACTGATATTCATATTCTTCAAATTTTTTTTCTGTTTCTTTGAAAAATTCTTTAACTTCTTCGGGTATGAAAAAAGATTCTTCATAAGGCCAGCCAAGAGCTTTTTTTGTAAGTTTTATCTCATCTTTTCCAAGCGGAGCTCCGTGGGCTTTTTCTGATCCCTGGAGATTAGGACTGCCGTGGGCAATGTTTGTTCTCATTTTTATAAGGCTTGGGCGATCTGTTGTTTTTTGAGCATTTTTAACAGCCTCTTCGATTGCATGAAGATCTGTTCCGTCCTTTACTTCAACAACATGCCAGTTTGCCGCCTCAAATCTTTTAACTACATCTTCTGTAAATGTAAGACCTGTTTTTCCCTCAATTGTTATTTCATTGTCATCATAAATGCATATAAGTTTTCCAAGTCCGAGATGTCCTGCAAGAGAGGCTGCTTCATATGAAAGCCCTTCCATAAGGTCACCGTCTCCGCACATTACATATGTATAATGATCAACAGCTTCAGGATATTTTGCATTGAGATGGGCTTCGGTCATTGCCATTCCAACCCCGTTGGCAAATCCCTGTCCAAGTGGACCTGTAGTTGTTTCAACTCCGGGAGTATGTCCGAATTCAGGGTGTCCGGGGGTTTTGCTTCCCCATTTTCTGAATTTTTTAAGGTCTTCAATTTCAAGACCTCCGCCTGAAAGGGTAATAAGTGAATAAAGAAGAGATGAGGCATGTCCTGCTGAAAGAATGAATCTGTCTCTGTTGATCCATGAAGGATTTTTAGGGTTGTGCTTCATTATTTTTGTCCAGAGAACAAAAGCTGCCGGAGCCATACCCATTGGTGCGCCCGGATGACCTGAATCAGCCATTTGAACGGTATCCATGGCAAGAGTTCTTATTGTATTAACTGAAAGTTCTTCTATCTGAGATGTTGTTTCTGACATTGCCCCTTCTCCTGAAGTTTTATTTGAGAATCATACAGCAGATGCTTTTTTGGCAGTAAATTTAAAATTTACACTTTTCTTTGCTTAAAAATACATCTGCTGTAATTGGTCTAAAAAATTAGTTAAATTAAGAGTTTAATAAAAAAAGAACAAATCTTTTTTATGGTCTGATTACCTTTAAATTTGTTTATATGCAAGTTTTTTAATTAGGATTTCATATTATATTCAGTGCTATCTCCGGTCTCAAAAAAAATCAGCCACGCAGTATAAACTGAACGTGGCTGAGATTAAGGAGGGCAAAAAAGCTTAAGTTCAAACTATAAAGCTCTCATATGCTCAGGCTTAAGTTTTACTTTGCCGTTAAGCGCATCTTCAATAAGACCAAGGGTTTTGTTTTTGTCCTCAGGAAGTTTAGCTCTTATTGGAAGATAATTTGATGCATGATTTGCATGGAAAAGGCCGTCAATATCTGTGTGTGCAATCATTACCCCGATTTCTTCAAGAAGTTCTTCAGGTTTTAGTATCTCAAATTCACCCCTTGAATACTCTTCTTTGTAAAGAGGGGTTCCCGGTGTGATCATAAAGCTTAACGCACCCACATAATCGGGCTTCATTCGTGTAAGAACTTCCCCTGTTTTTTTTGCATGGGTATGAGATCTTTCTCTGCTTCCAAGGCCGTTTAGCACAGTAACAGAGAGCTTGATCCCGGATGCTTTTATCTTTTTTGCCATTTCTGTCATTTTTTCAGTATCAGCGCCTTTGTTCATCTGCTCAAGAATGACATCATCTCCTGATTCAAGTCCCATATAAGCGATTTTGATTCCAAGATCCTTGAGCTCCTTAAGGTCATCAACAGATTTCATTTTTATGCTTTTTGTATTTGCATAAGTTCCTATTCTTTCAAGCCAGGGCATTTTTTCATTTATTCTTTTAAGTATTTTAACAAGTCTTTTCTGGGGAACTATAAGTGCATCTCCGTCACACAGAAAAAGTCTTTTTACATGTCTGTAATCTCTTGCAAGTTCATCAATGTCTGCAAATATGGTTTCATCTTTTTTTATAGAAAATCTTTTTGTTTTATACATTTCACAGAATCTGCACTTGTTATGTGAACAGCCTACTGTTATTTGAAGCAATGCGCTGTATGCTTCACTTGGAGGTCTGAATACCGGTTCTACATAATCCATATAAATATTCCTTTTTTTTATTCTTATTCTAAATTATTCTCTTTATTATTAAAATAGTATCTGTTTGAAAACCAGAGTTTTTTGTTTGGAAGCTAATACAAAAAATTTTAATTTCAATTTTAAATTAATCTGTATAAGTTTATTTTCAAGTGTAATTAAGGAATATGTATTAATTCAGGTGGCAATAAGACCGTAAAAATAAAATTTATCAGGTGATTATGGATTTTTCGTTTGAAGATTATTGTGCATCTCCTTTAAGGGATGAAAAAAAACTTGAAAAAGTATCAGAGTTAAAACCGGCATTTATCGAGTATCTTGAAGAACTTGAAAAAGAGGTTTCTGAAAAAAATCTTATAAATGAATTAAAAATATCAGGTTATTATTCTGAATTTTTTCAGGAATCTCTCCTTAAAATTAAAGGTTTTTTTTCAGATTCTTTAATATTGTCTGATTTGGTGGCCCCATATAAATATTCATCCTATGATTATATAAAAAATAAAAATGTTGATTCAGAAGAAGAGCTTAAACTCTTTTTGTATAAATCTGTCAAAAAAGAGATGAGCAGGATTGCTTTCAGGGATATTACTGGGAGATCCTCCTGTGCAGTTACCCTTAAAGATCTTTCTTTTCTTGCAGATGCAGCTGTTTCAAAAGCCCTTGATTTTCTCCATGATGATCTTGCAAAAATTTACGGAGAGCCGGTTGATAAAAACGGACAAAAGCAAAAACTTATGGCTGTTGCAATGGGTAAGCTCGGTGCTTTTGAGCTTAATTTTTCTTCGGATATAGATCTTATGTTTGTTTTTCCTGAAAAAGGAGAAACAGATAAAGAAAAAAGCATAAGTTCAGAGGAGTTTTTTATAAAAGTTGCAAGAAAATTTGTTTCTGTTTTTAAAGGCCCTGTTCCCGGAGACAACACGTATATTGTAGATTTACGATTAAGACCTTTTGGTGAATCAGGCCCCCTTGTTATGAGCATAAATGCTGTTGAGCATTATTATAAAACCCAGGGCAGGGAATGGGAGCGTTATGCTCTGATCAAATCGAGGTGTATTACAGGTTTTCAAAAAGATATTGAAAATTTTTATGAAAGCATGGAAGGCTTTGTATTCAGGAGATATCTTGATTACGGAGCTTTTGACTCCATGAGAGATATGAAAAAAAAGATACTCTATGAAATAAAGAAAAAAGGTAACAAAAACAATATAAAAAACGGTTCCGGCGGAATAAGGGAGATAGAGTTCTTTGGCCAGATTTTTCAGCTTATAAGAGGTGGTATAGATAAAAGGTTCAGGGAAAAAAGCATTGTATCTATACTAAGGCTTCTTGGTGAGGAACAGATGATCCCTTTGGATGTTTCTCTTGGACTTGAAAAATCTTATGTCTTTCTCCGGATATGTGAAAACAGAATTCAGCAGCTTAAGGGAGAACAAACGCACTTACTCCCGGAAAACAAGCAAGACCGGGCTAAAATTTCAATGAGCCTTGGTTTTTCATCTTTTGAGAGTTTTTATGAGTTTCTAAGCAGCAAAAGAGAATATGTTCATTCCCATTTTATGGCTGTTTTAAGGGATGAATCAGCTGAACAGGAAGATTCAGACGATTTTTATATGAAAATGTACTGGGATTCTCCTGAAAAAAACGAAACAGAGTTTCTTGAAGGCCTTGATGGCAATAATATTTCTTATGACAAAGATATTCTAAGGATTATAAAAAATTTTAAAAATGAAATTGCTCAGATAAGGGTATTGCCGGAAACCCTTAAAAGATTAGACAAGCTTATGCCTTTGCTTATTAAGGAGCTGCTTTGTTCAAAAGCCGGTCCTGAAGCTGCAAACAGGGTTGTTGGTCTTGTAATGGCAACAATAAAAAAAAGCTGTTATCTTTCATTGCTTATTGAAAATCCGGGTGCTGTGCATCATCTTGTAAGGCTTTGCATAGAAAGTTCATGGGTTGGTAATTACCTGAAAAGCCACCCTGTTCTTCTAGATGAGCTTCTGGACCCGAGAACTCTTTACTATCCGCCTGAAAAAGATGAAATGTCTGTTGTTCTTGATTCACGAATATCAGGGATTTCCTTTGATGATACAGAAAGGTTTCTTGAGACTTTATGTGTTTTTAAGCAGAGTATGACCCTTAGAATAGCCTCTGCTGAAATTTCAGGTGAGTATCCTCTTATGAAAATAAGCGACAGGCTCACAGAGCTTGCTGAAGTTATAACAGAAAGGGTTCTTCAGAAAGCCTGGGTTGAGCTGGTTGACAGGTTTGGGTATCCTGTGGATAAATCGGGTGAAAAGCTTTTAAATCCCGGGGTTGCTGTTATTGCCTACGGAAAGCTCGGAGGAATAGAGCTTGGCTATGGATCTGATCTTGATCTTGTTTTTGTTCATGATGATGTCGAAGGTGTTACTACAGGTGAAAAATCTGTATCCTGTGTTCAGTTTTATTCAAAACTTGCAAGAAAGGTACTCTCCTACTTAAGCAGTCATACTTCAGCAGGGAAAATGTATGAAATCGATTTAAGATTGAGGCCTGGCGGCAGCTCAGGTGTTATAATTGTCTCTCTTTTTGCTTTTGCTGAATATTTTTTGTCAAAAGCATGGATTTTTGAATGTCAGGCTTTTGTAAAGGCAAGAATTATTTTCGGTCATGAAAATCTTGAAAAATCGTTTTCAGGCATCAGAAAAGAGATTTTGTCAAAAAAACGGGATAAAGAGTTTTTAAAAGAAAATATAACAGAAATGAGAGATAAAATAATAAAAACCCATGGATCCGGCCCCGGCGATTTTTTCCATATTAAGCATGATCAGGGTGCAATGATGGATATAGAATTTCTTGTTCAGTATCTTGTATTAAAAAACTGCCATAAAAATCAAAAGCTTTTATTGTTTACAGATATAGTAAGAATCCTTTCCACCCTTGAAAAGGAAGGTTTTCTTTCAAGAAAAGAAGCCTCTTTTCTCAGACTTGCTTACCTTGTTTTCAGATCAATGGGGCATAAACTCGATCTTGTTGAAAAAAAACCGATGCTTGAATCTGCAAGATTTTTAAGATTAAGAACCGGAGTAAGGCTCATCTGGAATAAGCACCTTGGCTAGAATGGTTACAAAAATGTAAAAACTTCTCTTGTAATTTATGCTTTAATCGTATAATAATACAAAAGTGTTGTATTACTTTGCTCTAAATATTACAAATTTGTAATATTGTTTTTCAGCGTCTTTTTGCAGAGGCTGCAGTTGCAGGCTTTTAAGTTATGGCACGTTCATTGCTTAGTATATCTGAAAATGAATAAAAAGGTCGGGATTATGAAAACCGAAACACTTGTAAAAGAGTTAAAAGAAAAAAAAGAAGAACTTTCACAGATTTTTCTGACAAAAGGTGAAAAATGTTTTCAGAAAAAACTTTCAGACCTTTATGACGATTATTTTATGAAAAGTTTTGAGTATATATCAGATATTTCAAACAGTCTTAATACTCCATTTGCTGTTGTTGCTCTCGGTGGATACGGAAGGCAGGAGCAGGCTCCCCATTCTGATATTGATATACTTTTTCTTTTTGAAAATAAGCCTGAAGAAGAGGCTGACAAAATTATAAAAGAGATTTTATATCCTTTGTGGGATTATAAGTTTACCATTGGTCATTCAACAAGAACAATTAATGAATGTATTAAAGAGGCAAAGGCTGATACTTTTAACTTAACTGCCATGCTTGACTCAAGATTTATATGCGGGTTTTCACCTCTTTATATGAGATTTTCTGAAAAATTCAGAAATTATCTTGCTCTGAATTCAAGAAGGCTTACTGAGGATATATTTGCAGCAACAGAAAAAAGGCACCATGAATACGGTAATTCAGAATATCTGCTTGAGCCTGATATAAAAAACGGAATGGGTGGGTTAAGAGATTATCATACAATGAGATGGATTGCCAAAGTCCACTTCGATCTTCAGGAGTTAAAGGATTTTTTATACCACGGTTATCTTTCAGAAACTGAATATCCTGAATTTTTGGAATCATTAAGTTTTATAAGCCGTGTAAGAAATAATCTTCATTTCCTTACAAACAGAAAGTGCGACAAGCTTCATTTTGATCATCAGCTTCAGATTGCTGATAAGATAGGGTTTACTGACAAAGACGGAAAAACATCTGTTGAGAATTTTCTTGGGGAACTCCATACAAGATTAAATTATTTAAAAGAGTTTTTTCTGATGATCAAAAATGAAAGCGGCAGGCCCAGAAAGCTGGGAATAAAGCGTGTTTATCAAAAAACTACTTCTGTAAAAGGTCTTGAAATTAAAAACAGTCTTTTAGGTTTTAAAAGTCCGGAAAAAATATTAAATGACCCTTCTCTTCTTATAAAAATTTTCAAAGAAAGCGGTTTAAAGAAAGTCCCTCTCAATTCAGAATCAAAAAGGCTTGTGTGGGATTTTAGTTATCTTGCAGCAGATGAAGATTTCAGGAAAAACCAGGATAATATTTCAGCTTTTGAAAAAATAATGAGTATTCCGTATATGGAAAATCATCCCCTTGATTCAATGCTGAATACAGGATTTCTTGGCGGTTTTATACCCGAGTTTGCTGATATAGCCAACAGAATACAGTATAATGATTATCATATCTATCCTGTTGCAAGGCACAGCATCAGGGCTGTTCAGTCTGTCCAGGATCTGATTTCCTCAGGTGGAAATCTGAAGAATTCAGATCTTTATGCTTCTGTATATTCAGAGATTAAACCGAAAAGAGTTCTTTTGTGGGCTGTGCTCCTCCATGATATAGGCAAGGGCTCATCAGAAAATGACCATAGCATTTCAGGAGCTGAAATGGCCAGAAAGATACTTCCTGAATTTAATATGAAAAAAGAGCATATAGATAATATAGCTTTTCTTATTGAAAATCATCTTTATCTTGTAAAAACAGCGACAAGAAGGGATATATTTGATGAGGAAACAATAAATGCCTGTGCTGTGAAGATAAAAAGCGCAATGCGCTTAAAAATGCTTTATCTTCTTACTCTTGCCGATTCCAGGGCAACAGGTCCCAAAGCCTGGTCAGAGTGGAATGAAAGTCTTATAACCTCGCTGTTTTTAAAAACTTTGAAAGTGCTTGAAAAGGGCAACCTTTCCGGTCCTAATGCCATACGCCATCTTGAGAAAAAAACAGGGGGGATTTCTGCATTGCTTAAGGAATACACAGATAATCCAGAAGTTATTCTTTCAAATATGCCGGCAACATACGTTTTTGAACTTCCTGAATCTGATATTTTAATTCATGCAAAGCTTTATACAAAGCTTAAAAATTCGGAAAAACCGTTTGTTTTTGAAGTTGAAAAAAACAAGGATTCAGGGCTTCGAAGAGTTTTCTTTTGTGCAGATGACAGGCCGGGTTTTTTTTCAAAAGCAGCAGGAGTCTTTACAGTTAACAATATGGATATTCTTGATGCAAGGGCATTCAGCTGGAAAAACTCAACAGCTTTAAGCATTTTTACGGTTTCTGCTCCCCTTGATACTGTTTATGAAGAAAGAATCTGGAACAAAACTGAAAAAGATCTTGAAAAAGTGCTTAACAATAAATTTGATCTTACTTCAGCTGTTATGAATAAAAAGACCAGCTGCGGCATAGCAGATTTGTTCAATGCAAAAGATGTAGTCAAAACAGATAATGACTCATCAAGTTTTTATTCAATAGTTGAAGTACATACTGTGGATTATCCCGGTCTTTTATACGATCTTACAAATATTTTGTATAAGTGCGGCACAGATATAAAAAGTGCAAAGATTGCAACAAAAACAACCCAGGTAGTCGATGTTTTTTATTTAAGTTCTGTTGAGGGTGAAAAAATATCTTCTGAAAAAGCATCAACAATAGAAAAAGAAATATTACGAGAACTGTCTGAAATCAAGGAGGCTGTATGAAAAAAATTGAAGCAATTATCAAACCTTTTAAGTTAGATGATGTGAAAGAAGCTTTAAATGAAGTCGGAATTCAGGGCATGACTGTAAGTGAAGTAAAGGGATACGGCAGGCAGAAAGGGCACAAGGAGATATACAGAGGCGCAGAATATGTTGTCGATTTTGTACCCAAGGTAAAAATCGAAATAGCTGTTAAATCGGAAAGAGTTGATGAAGCTGTGTCAGTTATAAGAGAAGCTGCAAAAACCGACAATATCGGAGACGGCAAAATTTTTGTTTCCCAGCTGGAAAAAGTTGTAAGGGTCAGAACCGGAGAAACTGATGAAGACGCTTTATAAAAAATGCTGCACAGGCTTCGGCCTGAATATGCAGTAGAAAGGTAAGCAGAAAAAATGAATTCAGCAGATCTTGTTTTTAATACAGCTTACAGACAAAGCAGTTCTAATTGTTTATCCGTTTTTAATAAGTTTTCTGATTTTTAAATTAATCAGTATTTTTACAGGTCTTAAAGTTTCATCTGATGAAGAGAATGCAGGTCTTGATATATCTCTGCACGGTGAAAGAGCATATAATTAAAGAAAAAAAGGAGAATTAAATTGATGACACCAGAACAGGTACTTAAGTTTGCCGAAGAAAAGGGAGTCAGAGTTGTAGATATCAGATTTATGGATTTCCCGGGAATCTGGCAGAATTTTACAGTCCCCATGAGTGAACTTGATGAAGGAAGTTTTGAAGAAGGTTTCGGGTTTGACGGATCAAGTATAAGAGGGTGGAGAGCTATAAATGAAAGTGATATGGTTGTTATCCCGGATCCTTCAACAGCTAAAATAGACCCGTTTTTTGAGGATACAACCCTTGTATTAATAGGAAATATTGCAGATCCTATTACACATGAACCTTATGAAAAAGATCCAAGGTATATTGCCCAGAAAGCTGAAGCATATCTTAAAAGCACAGGCATAGGAGATACATGCTTTATAGGTCCTGAGCCTGAATTTTTTATTTTTGATGATATAAGATATTCAAGTGAACCGCATAATACTTTTTTTGCCATCGATTCCATTGAAGCTACATGGAATACAGGAAGGGAAGAGTTTCCAAACCTTGGATACAAGCCAAGAAGCAAAGAAGGCTATTTTCCGGTTCCTCCTTCGGATAAATTTCATGATCTGAGAACCAAGATGATGCTTGTTATGGAAGATCTTGGAATTGCCATGGAATGCCAGCATCATGAAGTTGCCACAGCAGGTCAGGGCGAGATAGACATGAGATTTAAACCTCTTGTGGAGATGGGTGATCAGCTTGTATGGTTTAAGTATGTTATAAAAAATATGGCTTATATCAACGGGCATTCGGCAACCTTTATGCCGAAACCTCTTTTCGGAGACAACGGATCAGGAATGCATACCCATGCAAGTATATGGAAAGATGGAAAACCTCTTTTTGCAGGTGATCTTTATGCAGGAATGTCACAGGAAGCTCTTTATGCAATCGGCGGTATTCTTAAGCATTGCGGAGCCCTGTGTGCTATAACAAATCCGACAACCAACTCTTACAAAAGACTTGTTCCGGGTTATGAAGCTCCTGTTAATCTTGCATATTCAAGCAGTAACAGAAGTGCTGCTGTAAGAATTCCTATGTATGCTTCGTCTCCCAAGGCAAAAAGACTTGAGTTCAGAACTCCTGATCCATCATGTAACGGATATATGGCTTTTTCCGCAGTTCTTATGGCAATGATTGACGGAATTGAAAATAGAATTGACCCGGGCGATCCTCTTGACAAGAATATTTATGATCTTCCTGCTGAAGAACTTGCAGGGATCCCTTCTGCTCCGGCTTCTCTGGGAGAGGCTCTTGATTCTCTTGAAAAAGATCATGAGTTTCTTTTAAAAGGCGGAGTATTCACCAAAGAGGTTATAACAACCTGGATAGATTATAAAAGGGAAAAAGAGATAGCTCCTGTTAATCTGAGACCCCATCCCCATGAATTTATGCTTTATTATGACATTTAATATTTGCTTGTAATAAACCTACTTTAAAAAGCGGCTTTTAAAGCCGCTTTTTAATCCTTTCTCCACAAGATTTATAATTTAATCTCTATATAGTTACTGAACAAAAAATTCTAGTTTTCGGCCAAATACTATATAATTTAAAAAATATGAAACAATCAGTTCAGATACGATTTTATGAATTGTTATAAAATTTTACACAGAATAAAATTTTTTGTAGATTAATGAATGAACAAAGTTTATGATTAACAAAATTTTTTCTGAAAATTAAAACCTGAATTGAGCATTTTTATAGTTTGAATTATCTGAAATTAAATAATCTCAGGCCGGGTAAATTGTTTCTTATTTTTATCAGGTATAAGGATAAGAGTTTTTAATGCATTGAAATCCAGAGGGGTTAAATGGAGAAAAAAATACTTATTATAGAAGATGATTCGGATTTAAGACAGGTTCTTAAAATAATGCTTGCCAAAGAAGGTCTCTCTGTTGTTGAAGCCGGAGATGGTAAAGAGGGTATGAAGCTTTTTGGTCAAGACTTATATGATCTTGTAATAACAGATATAATTATGCCGGAAAAAGAAGGCATAGAAACTATTTTTGAACTAAAAAAGCTTAATCCGGATGTGAAGATTATTGCCATTTCAGGAGGAGGCAAAATAGCAGCTGATGAATATCTGGGGATGGCAAGTAATTTCGGTGTAAGTAAGGTCTTGTCCAAGCCTTTTAAAAGAGATGTTTTTATAGAATCTGTAAAAGATGTTCTTGGTATCGGCTGATTACAGCGAATATATTTTAATTTTTCAGATCTTGAATCCTCTGTTCATATTAAGGGTATTATGAGTTTTTTTTATAAAATTTTTCTTTTAGTAATAATTTTTTTCTCTGTAACAGTCAGCGGTATTTGTGCACCCGGAGATGATCCTGCACAAAATGATTTGTTCTTAAATCATTTTGACAAAGCAGTTGAAAGTTCAAGAAAAAATACAGAAATTTTTTCAAAAGAACTTGAAAAGCAAAAAAGTGCGTATGAAGAGCTGAAGAATAAAGCTGATGAAGGTTTAAATAAAATCAATATTTATAAAAACCTTTTAATAGTTCCCGATGTTAATATTTCAGCTCTTGAAAAAAGTCTTGATGAAATTAATGCAGGTCTTTCTTCTGTAAATACAAGAATTTCAGAGCTTGATACTGATATTGCAAAAACAAAAAATCTTATTGATGAGATCCATAGAAAAATTGATTTTGCTTCTAATTTTACTGAAAACAGAGATGATGTAAAGGAAGAGCAAAGCAGATATTCAGAAGAAGTTAAAAATTATAAGTCAATGCTTGCTGAACAGGAAAAGACTCTTTTAGAAACAAACGACTATATGGAAAAACAGATAGCTCTTTACCAGTCTTTAAAAAACTCGCTTTCTGATTTGAAAGTAATATTTGAAAAAGATATAAAAGCAAAAAAAGATGTAATAATTTTTACAAAAGAAGACCTTTCTTTTAAAATTTTTTCTCTCCCGCATTTATATGATGCTTTTTCGGAAACTTATAAATCTGTGAGTCAGTATTTTTTACACGATAATTTAAACAAAAAAAAAGCTTTGCTTAAAGAGCACTTAAATCCTTCACATCTTGTAATTTCTGCTGCAGTTATAATACTTCTTATCTTTTTTTTCAGTTTATCAAGGTATTTGAAAAAAGAGGAGACTTATAATCAGCTTAAAGGTAAGTACTTCGGGTATCCGATTATTTTAGCAGAAAAATCGATTTATTTAATTATTTTTATTTTTGCCCTGGAAATTTTTATAAGATCAGAACTGTATATAGTTTTTCCCGATTTTTTAAAGTTTTGCAGAGAGTTTTTGTATGTTTTTTTAAGCACAAGAATAGCTTCGGATTCAATTAAACTTATTGTAAGAGACAGGGCTCCGGCTTACTTCCAGTATATATTCAAATGGAGGAACTTTTTTATATGGGGAATCAGGGGGTATGCATTTGTGTATCTTTTTTTCAGGTGGTTTGTCTCCTATGAAAATACAGCTCTTGCTGCCATCAGAATAGCTGCGGAAATTTTTCTTGTTATAGTTTTGTTTGTATTCTGGAAAGGCTATAAAAAATCTGAAAAAACTGAAGAAAACATCTTTTTTGGTACACTTGAATGGTGTTCAAAAGGGATTGTTATTGCAGGGCTTTTGTCGGAGCTAGCAGGTTACAGATATTTTACTTCATGGTGGTTTGTTTCATGGGGAAGAACCCTTGTTTTTGGAAGTTTTCTTTTTATCCTTTTCCAGGGGATGCAGAATATAAGTCAAAAAATGAAGGAAAGGACAGCCTCTGAAGATGAAGAAAAAAAGGTTTCACATTCTTTTTACTGGCTTTTTTCCAATGGGGTTTATTTTCTTATAATTCTTCTGGGAATTACAGGTACAGCTTTTTCATGGGGAGCCGGAAGCAGTTTTCTGGGAAATCTTGTCAATTTTTCAGTAAAAAAATATCAGCTGGGAAAGTTAGAGCTAAGCGTTTCAGGCTTTGTTTATTCTCTTGTAGTAATTTTTATTTCATACATGCTTATAAATTTCTGGAAATCTCTTATGAGAGACCGTCTTTTAAAAGAAAGCGGTCTTTCTCTGGGTGTCCGTGAATCTGTAACCACTATTTCGGTATATATTCTGTGGGTAGGGGCAATCTTAATAAGTCTTAATGTTCTGGGTGTTAATACTGCATCTATGGGGCTTGCATTTGGTGCTCTTGGTATTGGTCTTGGTTTCGGTCTTCAGAATATATTTAATAATTTTATAAGCGGTCTTATACTTCTCTTTGAAAGACCTATAAAGGTTGGTGATGTTGTCGAGGTTGGAGGAATATGGGGAGAGGTAGAAAAAATAAATGTCAGAGCAACAATTGTAAATACATATACAAACTCATCACTTATTATTCCCAATTCCGAGTTTATAAGTGCGCAGGTTACAAACTGGAGTCATAATGATCCATATGTAAGAAGGGATCTTGTGGTGGGAGTCTCATATTCTTCAGATACTGATCTGGTTGAAAAGGTTATGCTTGAAGCTGCGGATAAAGTAAAAGGAATAAGATATTACCCAAAAAAACCTGCTGTTCAGTTTATAAACTTCGGTGACAGTTCCCTTGATTTCAGGCTCAGGTTCTGGTGTTCAATAGATGATTTTGTTGAAGCGGAAAGCAGGCTCAGGTTTATGATTACTCAGCTTTTCAGGGAAAATGGTATTGAAATTCCGTTTCCTCAGAGAGATCTTCATTTTAAGAATGCAATGCCGCCGGTTAAGGATGCACCGCAGGGATATATATCATGATAATTTATCAAAAAAAGTTTGTTTATTTGTAACTATTCAGCTGAATTCTCTATTATCTCTCACAGGGGCACGGAGAAAACCCTGACTTATAAAAAATATTTTATTTATTTGCATACTTAAAAGTTTTTGCTGAACTTTATTTTAAAAACGACCATTTGTATTTATTCCAAGCAAAATAAAAAGTGATATCAAGGCAAATTAAAAGGTCAATTCTGACGGAGCTTAATAGCAACTTTCAAGATCAGGCAAAGATTAAAAATTACAAAATTTTAACAACTCTTTTATCTTTTACATGATATAGTTATTTTTTTATTTTATGCTTTTAATATTTTTTAAAAAAAATTCGTCTTTATGCCGTTGCGGTTTTGTGAGAGATTAAAGTAAAAGCATTCAAAGTAATCTATGG
>JBNJDM010000030.1:0-26489 GCA_051744925.1 Thermodesulfobacteriota bacterium
TGTCTATATACTCTGAAAGCTCGTCAGAATCTTTTTGTTCAATAAGGTTTATAATGTTTTGTTCGTGGTCAGAATCTGTAATGTTTGGTTCCATAATATTTATCAACCAGTAAAAGTTTAGAGTTAAAAAAAGGGAGTAAAAGCAGATTGTTTTATTCTAAAGAGCCGGCTTAAAAAAGTTTTGTGTTATTATTTGTAAGAGACTGAAAAACCAAGAGAATAAACTACAAAATCCTGTTCTTCCTTTTGGTTTGTAACCATATATTTAGCTGAGAGGCTGATGTAGGAATTATTTCTGAATTTGATCAGCAGGCCTGTTTCAGGATAAAAACCTATCAGGCTTTGGTCTAAATTTTCTTTTTTTTCATTATCTTCATCAATAATTCCGTCATTGTCATTGTCAATATTATCGTTATCAGCTTTTTCATCTTCAGTTGCATATCCTACATAAAATCCAAGGCCTGCAAAAGGTGTAATAAAAGACGAAGCTTTAATTCTAAAGCCTGTATTTATACCTGTAAAATACTGGTCAATAGTATCTACTCCTAAATGACATATACCGATTCTGTATTCAAGGTTATCAGATGCTGAACCTGAAAAACCGGCTTCGAGCCATATATTTTCAGGGTTTCTCCCTCCGCCTGTTTCAAGATATAAGCCGTTGGGATATTCAGGAGGTGCAAGATTAAAGCCGTTTTCAGCATACAGAGACGAAGCAGAAACTAAAACAAAAATTAAAACAAGATATTTCATTTTCATATATTAACCTTTTTTCTCAGCTTTTGTCTTAATTTTTTCAAATTCCTTCCATGGATTATCATAAGAGTTGTTTTGAAAAATAATATAAATATAAACTTTGTTGTTTTTGTTTATATAATAGCCGCAGAGATTTTTAACATTACTTAAAGTCCCTGTTTTGTAAAAATTTTGTTCATTATCGTTTTTTAACAATTTATAATATGGATAAAATTTAATCAGAATTTTTAGCATTTCATTTGCAGAAATTCTGTTTGATCTTGAAATTCCGCTCCCTTCAGAGATTACTGCATTTATGCTGTTTTTTCCTAAAAAACTGTTTAAATATTTTTTTGCAGAAATTTTATCTACATAACCGTTATTACTTTCCCCAAGTTTTAAAAAAACCTGGTTTGCTATAAAATTATTTGAATAAAAAAGCATTTTTTCAACTATATCTTCAAGGGTGTATTCTGACTTATAATCTATAACTTTTGTTTCGGTTCTGTAGTTTAACCCTGATTTAAAATGTTTGATTTTACCGTTAATATTGACTTTATTCTCTTTGAGAAAATATTTTATAAGATACCCGGGATAAGTGAGGTTATAGTTGTTATTTGATGTTAAAGGAATTCTTCCGCTTTCAAGGCCGGATTTTTTAATAAGAGGAAGAAACTTTTTAATCAAAGGGGTCTGTTTTTCACATGAAATATAATTTGAACCGGTTTTTTTAAAACATATAGAATTAAAATTGGCTGCAAGAGCATTGTTAGGTGAATCATAGGGTTGAATAGATTTCATTCTTGTACCCTGAAACTGAATAACAGCAGGACTGAAATATGAATGATCAAGTATAAGATTATTATATTCTTTTTTCTCAAGATTTTGAGCTGTTTTTTCACAAAACTTTTTTATTTCCTGGGAAATAAACAAAGGATCTCCAAATCCTTTTACATAAATATTTTCGTTTTTATCAGTATAAACTTCAGTGTTGAATCTGTATGAAATACCAAGCTTTTCTACTGCTGCAAGTGCTGTAAGTATTTTTATTGTTGATGCCGGAATCAGCTGTGTATTTTTATTTTCAGAATATATAATCTCTTTTTTTTCTATGTCATATAAAAGCACAGACCTGTCTTTGTCTGAAGAATAAGCAGGCAAAGCAGATATTAAAAAAAATAAAAGAAAAAGTGTTATTTTATTTGTCATCAGTATCGATTATTATAGTTACAGGTCCGCTGTTAACAAGACTTACATCCATCATAGCCTGGAATTCCCCGGTTTTTGGATCAAGCCCCGTGGTTTTAAGTTTTTCTGTAAAGTAATTGTATAATTTTACAGCTTTTTCAGGATTGGCTGCTTTTATAAAAGAAGGCCTTCTTCCTTTTTTTGTGTCTGCATACAGAGTAAACTGTGAAACCACAAGAATTTCACCTTTTATATCGAGAAGGGAAAGATTCATTTTACCTTCTTTGTCTGAAAAAATTCTCAGGTTTGTTATTTTATCCACAAGATAATCAGCTTCTTTTTCAGTATCTTCTTCATTTACTCCGAGAAGAACAAGAAGTCCCATATCAATTTTTCCTGTTACTTTTTCTTCTGTTTTTACTTCAGCTTTATCAACTCTTTGAATTACTGCTTTCATATTACATATTTTCCTTATAATTCAGATTGAATTGTTTTAACAACCTTTGTTTATATTACATAAATTTGTAGCTATTATTTTTTTTCATATTGCATCTCACTGAGGCACAGAGGCACTGAGATAAAAACACCTCATACTCCAGTATTCCTGGGGTTAAATTTTTAATCTTTCTTGAACTGAACAAAAATTTCTGGTTTTAGACCAATTACTAATTATTAAATCGGTTCAACAGTCAAAAACACCTTCAAAAACTTTCTAGTCTAAATCTAAATTACACTAAACAGGTATTAATCAAATTAATTAAACAAAGCTTTCTTCTTTGTTTTTTAGGTCTGCTTAGAAATTAAAGCATTAAAGTAAATCCTTGCTGTTCTGTGCCTCTGTGCCTCCGTGAGATTTATTTTTTTTTACTGAAAAAAAGATTTAAAATATTTAAGACCTGCTTTGATTTTGTCCCGGAAAATAATACCTTCCCATTTATCAGGTGAAGAAAGCGGTGCATAAAACCCTTCAAAAAAAACTTCTATATCTGACCCTTTGTTTTTTTTTATAATTTTTTTAATCTCTACTTCATTTAAAAAATATCCCTGAAAAGATGAAGTTACTGTATCATTTAAATGAGAGTTGAATTTTTTCGACCCTGAATTTACAGACAGGGAACCGTTTTTTAAAAGAAAAAGTCTTATTCCTGACAAAACAAGCTCTTTTTCTGATTTATCAGCATTTGTTGTAGTAACTGACCATTCATACTTTTTGAAATTTGAAGAAGATAACGAAAGTCTGACAGGGTTAAAGCTTATATCCGAAGATATAATTTTACCGTTTCTTGAGGTCTCATCAAATGAAGCAAAATATATAATATTATTTTCTGCGTATAAAGATCCGGGAATTATAATTAAGCTTAAAAAAAGGAGGAAATTATTTAAAATCACCTTTAAGAAATTTTTTTCTTTTTGTTTTTTCAAATTTTTCAATTGCATATCTTAAGGTTACTCTTTTCAGATTATCATAGTTTTTTTCAAGATAATCAATCAGAAGTCCGCTGTCTTTTTTCCCTGTTTCCCTTAGTACCCATCCAACAGCTTTATTGATAAGATCTTCATTATCTTCAAGAAGTATATCGGCAATTTGTAAGGGAGATTTCAGGTCATTATTTTTTACAAAGAAAAGCATGGATACTATGGCAATTCTTCTGTCGAATAGATAATCAGACTTAGCAAGTTTTGTAAGTGTTTTAAATTCTTCCGGCTCATAATTGTAAAAATAATCACCTGCAATAACAGGAGCTGAAACATCTACAAGATCCCAGTTGTTTATATATTTTGTATTTTCCAGATAGTAATTGTAAACAATTTTTCTTTTAACTGAGTTTTCCCCTTTATTGTACAGACTGCAAAAATTTAAAAGAGCATAAAACCTTTCTTCATGAAATTCAGATTTTAAAAGTTCTGCTGAGTTTTCAAGGTCAAGAGGGTAGTCTTTTAAAATCTTTCTTAAGACAGGTACCTTGATTCCAAGGAAGATATCATTTTCTCCATAACTTCCTTTTTCAGTTTTAAAAAATTTTTTTAAATGTTTCGCAGTATCAGTATCAGCTTTTGATCTGATTACTTTTTTTACATCATCCTGATTCATTTTATCCTCGTAAACATAAGAAAGACTCAATTCGGGTATTATTCCCCTCGTATTAATTTAAAAAGCCCGCACCCGGAATTAATATTCTTATTTAATTCCTCCCTTTTAGAGCCATGGGAGTCAGATACAGCAGCAGAATAAGTATTAAAACCTTTTTCAAAAACAGTGGAAGACCAGTACCATCTGTTTTTTTCAACAGGGAAAAAAGGTTTGTTTTTAAAAAGTGTCAAAAGTTCCTGCTCAGTCGGAAGTCTCCAGTCTGAATATCCGTCTGCTTTAATCTCTTCTGCTAATTTTTTTGCTTCCTGATAGGAATGACAATTTTTGTTTGTAAAATCGTCTGAATCTATAAGCATCCATGTTTTTCCTGTGTAATCATCTGTAAAACTGAAGCCGCCGGAAGCCTTGAATCTGTCTGATCCGGATATCTGTTTTTTGATGTTATCCGCTTTTCCTGCAGCTGAGGTAAGCATTTGGTTAATATCAGGCTGTTTATCTTCTGTATTATCAGTTTTCTCAGGTCTTTTAACTTCTGAAGACGGTTTGTCTGCACTGCTTAGACTTATAAGTTCATTCAGCTTTTTCTCTGCTTGTGATTTGTATTCCTCTGGTATGTCTGAATGTCTGTATGCCCTTAACCTGTTTATTCTGTTTGTTAAAGAATACGATTCCTTGTCGGCATATTCCATAATATTTTTGAAATTATCTTTTTCTTTCAAAATTTCGTCTATCTCTCTTATTCTTTTCTGAGCAGCTATTGTGAGAGAATAACGATTGTGTTCAGAAATATAGTTTTGTAAAAACTTTTTTTCTTCTTCATAGGAATCATGTTTTTTTTTTGCTGAATTTATAAGAGCTTCAGCCCAGTAATCATCTTCAAGCTTTTGTATAATTCTTTGTGCTTTGTATTCGTCCGGATGAGAAGGAAAAAGTTTTTTAAAATTTTCAGCTTTTCTAATGCACTCATTGTATTTTTCAAGAGTTGTGCACTGATCTAATTCTGATCTTAATTCCTGGAGATAATAAGTTCCTGTTTCATTTAATATCTGTTTTATTTTTTCTGAATATTTACCCGGATAATTTTCCTTAAAGTCATTAATTGCTTTTAATTTTCTGTAATACTGACCATCAGGAATATCTTCAATTTTGCTGAATTCATATTCCGACATAACTTCAGGCAGCTGTCTGATTTTTTCTTTTACTTTATCAGCATATTTACCTTTGGGGAATTTATCCAAAAAATTATTATAGTGCTTAAGAGCCTTTTCCCTGTATTTTCTATTTACTTCAAGATCTTTAATTTTTTCCATAAGAAGATTATATGATTCTTCCTGGTTTCTGTTTTTGATTTTATCAATCCTTGATTCTGCTTTTTCTGAATATTTTGTATCAGGGTATTTTTTTATGAATCTTTTTAAAAGATTGATTTTTTGTTCTTCATAGTCCATTTTTTTTAAGTTATTAGTTAAATCAGCATATTCACTGCTTATATGTCTGTGTTTCAAGAAAAAATAACCGCCTGTAAATAAAGATGATAAAATAACGATTCCTGCAGTGATCAGCAAAGCTCTTTTTTTCCACGGTTTCTTTTTTTCTATATAATCTTCAATGGAAGGGTGTTTCTTTTTTTTCTGAGTTGGTTCAAAAGTGGTTTTGCCGGGTTTATCAGTTTTTTCTTTTTTAAGAGCAACTCTGTCGGTAAAATCCTGTACACTGGCTTGTTTATCGATTTCACTTCCAAGGTCATAATTTTCCAAACTGTCCTGATCTTGAGTATCAGTTTCAGAAAGTGAAGACTCTTTATGCAGCATTTCATCAGGAATACCGTCATACTCAGTATCAAGGTTGTCAGATGCTTCCATTTCAAGTGAAATTGAATCAAGATCATCATATGAACCATCTTTATCAGGGAAAAGGTCGAGCTCTTCATCTTCATCTTCAACATCAATATCATCGGGATCAACTGAAATCTCAGCATCTTCATCTTCAGGTTCTTCAGCTCCTGAATCCATTTCATCCTTGAAGCGGGCAGCTTCCATCAAAAGATTCATCAGGGGCATATTTATATGTTTTTCTTCTGAACCAAGAGTTTTTTTCAGTTCAATGGAAGGATCATCCCAGGAAAGGATTTCAAAGGCCGCATCAAGATGCTTATGACCGGAAGCAGAATCCGCATCAATTATTTCACCGTCTTTTATGAAAAGAGAACCCTGTTTTTTCCCGTCTTTTACTATCAGAGTGCATGTGGGCTTTTCCATCTGCACCATCTGGAGAAAATTTGTAAGGTTGATTCCTTTTATCTGGCCTTCAAGATTTTCAGACATATAATTTTTAAGTCCTTTCGCAAGGATGTTAAGCTTTCAGGCTTAATTTCCGGGAAGATTTCTGATCCTGAAAATTCATATTTTATAATATCCGGAATGAATAAAAAATCGATTTTTCCGCCCATCTGTTTATATGTTAACTTCCGGGTATTTATTTTCAAGCTTTTTTACTTTTCTAAAACCTCTGGGAAGTATTTTTCCTCTCTGGCCCCGTTTTCCCATAAAGTCGTCTATCATATTTACAGTAATTGTTAAGGTCCTTTTCCCTGAATGTATCATTAATCCAGTATTATATGGAAGAATATGAATAAATTGAAGACGGTCTTTATTCAGCTCAAAATCTTTTTTCTGAATTTTAATTATCTGGTTTCCCTTGCCTTTTGCAAGCTCCGGAAGATCATTGCCGCTGAATATCAAAAGTCTTCCTTCAAGACTTAAAGCAGCAATAAGTTTTTCTTCAATATTTTCCGCAGGAACAGGATCTATTGGAAGAGCCCCGTTGGAAAGTGTCAGAAAATTTTTACCTTTTTTGTTTTTTGAGTATGCATTGGAAATTGGTGAAATAAAACCATAACCTGCATTGCTTGCAAAAATATACTTGTCATCAGGTTCAGAAGAAATCATGGAAAAAATTTTTGCTTTATCCGGGAGATAGAGCTTAGAACTCAGAGGTTCTCCTGCACTTCTTGCACTCGGCATATCGTGGTTATCAAGGGAATATGCCTTTCCTTCATTATCTAAAAATACAGATTTATTTGTGTTTTTAGAATATGCAAGGGATTTGAATTTATCTCCTGATTTATATGACAGAGAATAAGGATCGATATCGTGGCCTTTTGCAGCTCTTATCCAGTTTTTATCAGAAAGTATTATTGTTACAGGTTCAGACTGGATTATCTCTCTTTTTGGGAGAGGTTTTGCTTCATTTCTTTCTATTATTTCAGTTCTTCTTGGATCAGAAAATTCTCTTTTTGCAGCCTGGATCTCTTTTTTTATTAGTTTTTTGAGTATTGCCGAATCAGAAAGAGTAAGCTCAATATCTTTTTTTTCTTTGTAAAGCTTATCATATTCAGCAAGAATTTTTTCTTCTTCAAGCTTTGCAAGTGCCCGAAGTCTTGTGTTAAGAATAGCTTCAGCCTGAACATCAGAGAGCTTGAACTTTTTTATCAATTCTTTTTTAGGACTGTCTTCCTCCCTTACAATTCTTATAACCTCATCAAGGTCAAGATATGCTACTTTAAGACCTTCAAGAATATGGAGTCTTTCATTTATCTGATTAAGTCTGAATTCAAGCCTTCTTGTTACAGTTTTTTTCCTGAACTCAAGCCATTCCTGAATAAGGGTTTTTATCCCTGTTACTTCAGGTTTGTTTTTGTTTGTTATATAGTTAAAATTGATTCTTTGGGTTTTTTCAAGGTCTGTTGTTGCGAAAAGATGATCCATGACCTGTGTTATATCTGTGTTTTTCGATTTAGGTGTTATAACAATTCTTAAGGGATCTTCATGATCAGATTCATCCCTTAAATCGGAAATCATGGGAAGCTTTTTATCTGACATCTGTGCTGCAATATCTTCAACAATTTTTGATACTGAAACATGCGGAGGCAGACTTTTTATAACAATGTCTGAGTTTTCAGTTTTATATGTCCCTCTGATTCTTATTGATCCTGTTCCGCTCTCGTATATTTCAGCTATATCAGATTTGGGTGATATTATTTCACCTCCTGAAGCAAAATCAGGCCCCTTTATTATACTCATCAGTTTTTCTGTGCTTATTTCAGGATCATCAAGCAATTTAATGCATGCATCAGAGACTTCCTTCAGGTTGTGAGAAGGAATATCTGTAGACATACCTACAGCTATGCCTGAAGAACCGTTTAAAAGTATATTCGGCAGCCTTGCAGGCAGAACAAGCGGTTCTTTTAATGAGCCGTCAAAGTTAGGTCCCCAGTCTACTGTTCCAAGAGATAATTCTGACAATAAAACAGAAGAAAATTTTGTCATTTTCGATTCTGTATATCTCATTGCTGCAAAGGATTTGGGATCGTCCTGTGACCCCCAGTTCCCCTGACCGTCAATAAGAGGGTAGCGTATGGAAAAAGGCTGTGCCAGATGAACCATTGCTTCATAACATGCATTGTCACCGTGTGGATGAAATTTACCCAGAACATCACCCACAGTTCTTGCAGATTTTTTGTAGGAAGATGTATGATTCAGTCCGAGTTCGCTCATTGCATAAACAATTCTTCTCTGTACAGGCTTGAGTCCGTCTGCAACTTTGGGCAGTGCTCTGTCCATGATTACATACATTGCATATTCAAGATATGCTTCTTCTGTAAAATCAGTAATCAGTCTTTTTTCGTCTAAAATATTATCTGCATTCATATAAGCTCAGTCTGATCTCCTTTTTCTGAAAGCCATGTTTTTCTGTCTTTTGCTCTTTTTTTAGACAAAAGCATATCGACAATGTCGAGAGTTTCTGTATGTTCTGGAAGTCCGAGCTGTACAAGTTTTCTTGTTGCCGGCTCCATGGTTGTTTCTCTTAACTGTGGCGGATTCATCTCACCAAGACCTTTAAATCTTACTATGCTTATTTTTTTTCTGGTTTTCTGATGTTTCCTTAAAATCGAATCCTTTTCAGAATTGTCTATAGCATAGGTTGTTTCCTTGCCAATATCTATTCTGTAAAGAGGAGGAACTGCCATGTAAAGATGGCCGTATTCCAGAACAGGTTTGAAATGTTTTATAAAAAGTGCGCATATAAGTGTGGCAATATGAAGCCCGTCTGAGTCTGCGTCAGCAAGTATACATATTTTATCGTATCTTAATCCTGAAAGGTCATCAGATCCCGGATCAACTCCAATGGCAATTGCAATATTGTGAATTTCCTTGGAAGATATTATTTGTGATGATTCAAGTTCCCAGGTATTTAGTATTTTTCCTCTTAAAGGCATGATCGCCTGAAAGTGGCGGTCTCTTGCCTGTTTTGCAGAGCCTCCTGCGGAATCGCCCTCAACAAGAAATAACTCAGAAATAGAAGGGTCCTGAGAAGTACAGTCTGCAAGTTTTCCAGGCAGAGCAGGACCAGATTTGTATTTTTTTCTTGTGATTTTTTTAGCGCTGTTTTGTCTTTTTCTTGCATTATCTATTACAGATTCTGCTATGGCAGATCCTACTTCAGGATGCTGATTAAGAAAAAGGCTGAAAGAATCTTTTATAAAAGATGATACTGCAGATCCGGCCCTTCTGGATGATAGTCTTTCCTTGGTCTGTCCTGAAAACTGTGGATCATGCATTTTAAAAGAGAGAATGTAATTGCAGTCTTTCCATAGATCTTCAGCAGATATTTTTACTCCTTTTGGAACCAGGCTTCTCAGTTCGCAAAATTCCTTGAGAGCGTAAACAAGACCTGATCTGAGCCCGTTTACATGTGTTCCTCCAAGCTGGGTAGGAATAAGGTTTACATAGCTTTCCCCAAGAAGCGGGGGCTCTTCAAAAGTCCATGCTGCTGAACATTCAATTTCATAATCGTCTTCTGCATAATTACAGTAAAATGTATTATCAGGTATAAATTCGTATTCTTCAGAATTAAGAGCTGTTTTAAAATATTCTTTTATACCTTCATTATAAAGCCAGGTTAATTGTTCACCTGTTTTTTCATTATAAAAATTGATTTTAAGTCCTGGACATAAAATAGCCTTGGCTCTTATGGCGTATTTTAATACTGAAATATTAAATTCCCTGGAATCAAAATAATCAGGATCAGGGAAAAACCTTATTTTTGTTCCTGTTGCTTTAATATTTGTATTTGTGATTTCAAGCTCAGATGCTTTAAAACCGTTTTCAAAATTGATGCAGTATTCTTTTCCATCCCTTTTTATGACAATTTCAAGCCTTTTGGAAAGGGCGTTGACAACAGACACGCCGACTCCATGAAGTCCTCCTGAATATCTGTATATTTTATCCGAAAATTTTGCTCCTGCATGGAGCTTTGTCATTATCAGCTCTACGCCAGTTATTTTTTCTTCGGGATGAATGTCAACAGGCATACCTCTTCCGTTGTCTTCTACTGTGACAGAATCATCAGAGTGGACAATAACTGACAATTCTGTTGCAAAGCCTGATACAGCTTCATCAACGCTGTTGTCCACAACTTCATGGGCAAGATGGTTTGGTGTCGATGTATCAGTGTACATACCCGGTCTTTTTTTAACAGGATCAAGACCTTTTAATACAGATATGTCTTCTGATGAGTATTTGTTATTAACGGTTCTTTCTGAGTCAAACATATTCAATTGAATCATCCATGTATAATTAATGTTAAGCCGGATAATCATATTAGTTTTATTAATATTATCAAGCTAAATAATCTAAGTCTTAATGCAGTTATTAATCCTGACTGCCGGGAATGCAATACAAAGCTTGCATTGCTCATTATAAACAGAGCTGTTTAAATTTTTTTCCGGCAAGCATTTCCCTTTTCCTGTTAAACCCTTTGATTTTTTTTACTTCAAAGCTGTTTTTTATAAGAGCTCTTCTGATAAAACCTGCAGCAGTAAAAGTTGAAAAGGTCGCATCTGCAGCACTTTGGCGGCTCATAAATTCAAAAAAATCATCAATCCACATGCCAGGGTTGTTTCCCGGAGTAAATCCGTCAAGATACCATGCATCATATTCGGTTTTTTTATCATAAAGTCCGCAGTTTTTTAAATCATCAAAAATTAAATTCAGTTTTATTTTTTTTTCTGCAAGAAAGATTTCATGTTCTTTAACTGAAAAATCGAGTTTTTTATACATATTTAAAAATATTATCGATTCATATCTTAAGTATGTATAAAATTCATGAATTTTTTCCATATCTGCAGGGCTTACAGGATATTTTTCAAATGATGTAAATATAAGCTCTGCACTTTTAGGTGCAAACTGCAAAAAGAGTTTCATGGTCAAAAGAAAATTAAGGCCTGTTCCAAAGCCTGATTCAAAAACAGATACGGTCTTTTGTGTGAAAAATCTCTGAGGGATTTTGTTAGGTTGTGCAAAAACATGCAAAGATTCCATAAATCCGCCTGCAGGAGAAAAATATATATCATTAAATACAGGAGAATAAACATCTCCTGTATCCATAATTTCAATTTCTGCAAATAAATTATTTTTCATTCTAATTTTTCAGGCTGTGAATAGGAGCAGGTATTCTGCCTCCGAATTTAACAAAATTGTTTTTACCTGTTCTGTTTTTTACATCTATAATTGTTGCGTGCCCTAAAAGACCGCCGAAAAAGGCTTTGTCTCCTGCTTTTTTACCCGGTACAGGAATCAATCTTGTTGCTGTTGTTTTTGCATTTATCATTCCTATTGCCATTTCATCTGCTATTATTCCTGCAAGAACTTCGTCAGATGTATCTCCGGGAATGGCAACCATATCAAGTCCTACTGAACATACACAAGTCATTGCTTCGAGTTTTTCAATGGACAGGAGTCCGTTTTCAGCAGCCCTTGCAATATTAAGGTCTTCACTTACAGGAATAAAAGCTCCGCTTAAACCGCCGACATGTGAACTTGCAAAAGCTCCCCCTTTTTTTACTGCGTCATTGAGCATGGCGAGCAGGGCAGTGGAGCCGGGAAGACCTATGCTTTCGAGCCCTAAAGCTTCAAAGATTTCACCTACACTGTCTCCGACAGTCGGAGTCGGAGCAAGGGAAAGATCGCAGACCCCAAAAGGAATACCAAGCTCCTTTGCAACTTCCCTTCCTATAAGTTCACCTACTCTTGTTACTTTGCAGGCTGTGGTTTTTATAAGTTCAGCAAGTTTTCCAAGATCTGGAGTTTCATTTTCAGAGCTAAGTGCTGATTCAATTTCGTTTTTAACAACTCCGGGACCGCTTACACCAACATTTATTACTGCATCAGGTTCACCTACCCCGAGGTATGCTCCTGCCATAAAAGGTATGTCAGGCGGAATATTTGAAAAAACACATATTTTTGCGCATGCAAGACCGTCTTTGTCAGCTGTTTTGTGTGCAGCCTGTTTTATTGTTTTAGCCATCATATTAACTGCATCCATATTTATCCCTTCTCTTGTGGAAGCAACATTTACAGATGCACATACCCTTTGAGTGGAAGAAAGGGCTTCAGGTATTGATCGTATGAGAGCTTTGTCCGATTTTGTCATTCCTTTTTCAACCAGAGCTGAAAAACCTCCAATAAAATCGACACCGACTTCTTCTGCAGCCTCATCAAGAGTTTTTGCTATTTCAACCATTTCATTTTCCTGGAAAGGGGCTGCTGCAACAGCTACAGGGCTTATTGATATTCTTTTATTAACTACTTCTATGCCGTATTTTTCACCTATTCTGTTGCATATATGAACAAGATCTTTTGCATAAAATTTGATTTTTCTTTTTATATTAGATTTGAATCTCTCCAGATCGTCGCTTACACAGTCGAACAGGCTGATGCCAAGAGTAACGGTTCTTACATCAAGATGTGCATTGTTAAGTATATCAAGTGTTGAATAAATTTCTCTGTCGTTAAGCATTTTATCTCCGGTTATATTTTTGTAATGTTGTCAAAGATTTTTTTGTGCTGAATATTTATTTCAAGTGAATATTTTTCAGCAAGAAAATTAAGGTCTTCTGACAAGGCTTTAATATTTTCTGACTCAGGAATATCTATTTCATAAATCATTGCATTTTCTTTTGGATTATCTCCGCCTTCAAAAACAGCCCTTAAATTAACTACATTTGAATTGTGTCTTGCTATTGAAGAAGTAACTGCTGCAACAAGACCCTGTCTGTCCGGGCCGAAAGTTGTTACTATAAATCTGTCTGAAGGTTTTTTTGACATTTTTTTTTCAGAAAGAGGTTTTACATGAATGTTTATGTTTTCACCCCTTAGATCTTTATCAAGTTTAATTTTAAGCTCAGGTTCTTCAATGTTTTCAGGAACTGAAACTATAAAAATTCCTGCAAATTCACTCCAGAGTATAGTCTGGCTTACCTGAAGTATATTGCATCCGCATTTGGAAAGAGACGAGGATATCAATGCTATAACTCCTGGCCTGTCGTCTGTAAGTGAGGTTATAATCGCTTTTTTCATTATATTTCTGCTCCGTTGGTATATTTTAAAAGACCTGGTAATTTTAAATGATCATAGTATCAAGTAAAGTAAAAAGATTATATATTTTTATATACAGTTAAATTCATAAATTTTAAAGCTGGTAAAGTAGGAAAACAGGTTCAGTCAATACAGGTATATATAAATCTCATTCTTGAGTTTTTTTATGTGCAGGAGTCGGTAAAACTTGATATTCAGTTGTTTTTTTGCTTTTTAATATAATATGGTTTTCTTATTTTTTTAAAATATGAATCCAACGACTAAAAGTTTTTAAAAAGAATAAAAAATATGGATATATAATGAAAATAATAACTACTCATAAGTCTGCAGATTTTGATGCATTTTCTTCTGCAGTAGCAGCTTCTTTAATTTATGAAAATTCTGAAATAATTTTTCCAAACACAATGAACCCGAATGTAAAAGCATTTTATTCAATTCACAAAGATCTTTTTGACGGAATTAAGCTTAAAGATCTTAATATGGATGATGTAAAAGAGCTTATTGTTGTGGATACCGGTTCCTGGAGACGACTTGAATCAGATTTTACAAAACTTAAAAACAGAGAAGATTTGAAAATATCTGTTTGGGATCATCATGAACCCGGAGATATTGATGCAGGTTTTGTTAAAAGAGTATATTCAGGAGCTACTGTTTCGATTTTTGTTGAGGAGTTTAAAAAAAGGAAACTTGAAATAACACCTGTTTATGCAACACTTTTTCTTCTTGGTCTGTATGAAGATACAGGCAATCTTACATTTTCATCAACCCTCCCTCTTGATGCCGGAGCTGCTGAATATCTTCTTGAAAACGGAGCTGATTTAAATGTTCTGGCAAATTTTTTAAGGCCTGTTTACGGAGAAAAACAAAAAGAAGTCCTTTTTGATATGCTCCATGAAGGCACATCAGATGTTATTGAAACAGGCGGTCATAAAATCGGAATTCATATAAAAGAAGTAGAAGGTCATATAGGAAATCTTTCTGTTGTAGTTAATATGTACAGGGAGATTATGAATGTAGATGCTGCTTTTGGTATTTTTACAGACAAGGAAAGAAACAAAACCTTTGTAATAGGAAGAAGCAGTATTGAAGATATAAATGTCGGAGAAATAATGAGAGGTGTCGGAGGCGGCGGTCATCCCGGTGCTGGATCAGCTCTTCTCAAAGGGATTAATGCCGAAGAAATAAATTCAAGACTTAAATATCTTCTGGAGGGGAATACAGTTGTTTCAGTAAAGGTTTCGGATCTTATGTCGTATCCTGTTACAGCAGTTGATCAGACAGTAACAATGAAAGAGATAAAAAAGCTTTTGATGGAAAAAGGGTGTACAGGTCTTCCTGTTACACACGAAAATAAGCTTGCTGGTGTTATTTCAAGAAGGGATTTTAAAAAAGTAAAGCAGAAAAAACAGATGGATGCTCCTGTAAAAGCTTTTATGAGCAAAGATCCTGTATCAATAGGACCTGAGAAAACTCCGATGGAGGCTGCAAAAATTATGGTAAAACATGATATAGGAAGACTCCCTGTAATAAAAGACGGTGAAATAATAGGGATTGTTTCAAGATCTGATACAATGAGATATTTTTACGATCTTTTTCCTGATTAATAGTCCTGTTAAAGCCGGTTTTATTCTTTCCAGAGATCAAGATCTATAAGCCCGAGTCTTGCAGCATACTTAACAAGATCCATAGTAGAGTGGATATCAAGCTTTTTCATTATATTGGCTCTGTGGTTTTCAACTGTTTTCGGGCTTATGCAGAGCTGGTCAGCAATTTCCTTTGGAGGTTCTCCTTCTGCCAGGAGTCTCATTACTTCCTGTTCTCTGGGGGTAAGTTTTCCGTATTCATTGTCGTTTATTTTAGCCTGTTTAACAGGAAACTGCATTAATTTTTCAACTACCTGATGTGAAACCGAAGAATCAAGGAAAAAATCGCCTGAAAGAACTGTTTTTATTCCCTGAATCAGCCTGTCCGAAGCAGAGTCCTTTGCAATGTAACCTTTTGCTCCTGCCTGAAAAGCTTCGGATATATAATCTATTTTAGCATGCATACTTACAATAAGTATTTTAAGGTCGGGATAAGATTCGAGAAGTTCCCTTGTAAGATTTATTCCGTTTTTATCCGGAAGAGAAATATCAACAATGGCCAGATCAGGCTTGATTTTTTTTATCATGGTTATTCCTGACTTGGCAGTTCCTGCTTCTCCTGATATCTCAATCTCTTTATGAGATTCTACTATAGATTTAAGACCTTCTCTGAACAGGGGATGATCATCAATGATGAGTATTCTCTTTTTCTCCACCAGGAAAATATCTCCTTATAATGTTTGAATTTTATCTTTTTTACCACAGGTGACAATATTTTCAAGCAACTTAATCATAATTAAATAAATTTAAATTAGATTATTCCTTTTTTAAATCAGTATTTCATGATTTTAAGGTATTTTTTCCCGGAAAACCGGGATTTTTTCTTATGTTTATTTAAAGACTCTGATTTTTAAAAAAGAAAATATAAAATTTTAAGTTTTCTTTTTAAGTAATTGAAAAACATAGGTTTTTTTTGTAACAGATGTTCATTTTTATAAAAAATAAGTATGAAATTTACTATTAAGTCATGATTTAAGCTTGGGATTTTACTTGTCAATTCGGGAGCAGCCCCCACTTAAATAAAGTATTTTCCCTATAGACACCTGTTCAATAATTTTATTAATTAGTATAAAAACATAAATTTTTTTCAGGGAGAAATTATATGCTGCAGACAACTTCAATGAATTCAACAGATTTATGTGCCACGCTTTTCTGCAGGCTGGTTGGAAAAGGTTATACAACAGCTCAGGTAGAAAAACTTGTAAAAGATACTTATTCAATAGTAAAAAAGGGTGGATTTTTCACTATTGAGACAATTAACGAAACTCTGGAAGCTCTGGGCTGGGACACAAATGCAATGGATTCTTACAGTTTTGATCTTCTTCTAAATCTTATTCAGAAAGCTTTTAATATTGAAGTTGTTTCCCACAGCGTAAATTAAAAGAACTGATAAAGAGTAAATGATATTATATATTCATCCTGAAATATCTTTACAAGCTGGCTGATGTAATTATATAAAGTTTCCGATGTAAAGGAGACTTTATGCTGAAAATAATTATAGTAGGAGCCGGCGGTTTTGCGGGCGCTGTTTTAAGATACCTTACAACCCTTTTTGTTACATACTTTTTCCCCAATCCTTTAATACCTCTGGGTACTCTTGCGGTTAACATAACAGGAAGTTTTTTAATGGGTGCTGCAAGCGGATATATGATATTCCATTCAGTTATTCCTGAAAATCTCAGATACCTCATTATTACTGGTTTTCTTGGTGCTTTTACTACTTACTCAACTTTTTCTGTGGAATCCTTTTTTCTTTTCAAAGAAAATAATCTTAGTGTAATGACATTGTATATACTTTTACACCTGATTCTCGGGATAGGTGCTGTTGTATCGGGATATTATCTTATGAGGGCTTTCTGATGGATATAAGAACAGGCATAGGCTTTGATGTTCACAAATTTGCAAAAAACAGAAAACTTATTCTGGGCGGAGTCTTAATCCCTTATGAATACGGACTTCAGGGACACTCAGATGCGGACGTGCTTCTTCACAGCTTAACAGATGCTTTGCTCGGAGCTGCAGGTCTTGGAGACATAGGAGAGCATTTCCCTGATTCTGATGAAAATTTTAAAAATGCAGAGAGTTCAAATTTTTTGATAAAAGCTTACGACCTTGTTAAAAAAAAGGGTTTTTTTATATCGAATGCAGATCTTGTTGTTATAGCTGAGAAACCGAAACTTTCAGGGTTTAAAAAAGAGATAGAAGCACAAATTTCCAGGTTTCTCGGTTTAGATACCTCCAGAATAAATCTTTCCGCAACAACAACAGAAAAGCTTGGTTTTACAGGAAGAAAAGAAGGTATTGCCGCATTATCCACAGTTCTTATTATAAAATCCTGATTATTTGCTGATCCTCAAAATATCCGGGTTATCCAGGGTTTTAACTTCTTCCTGAATAAATTATTCCAAATCTGATATAATAATATTATGGCTTGAAAAAGATGCTAAAATAATTAATATTTCTTTTCTGGTTATAAATTCAAATTTTTAAGGAAAATATAAATGGGTTTAAAAGTTTACAATACACTTTCAGGACAAAAGGAAGATTTTGTGCCTGTAAATGATGACATAGTAAATATTTATGTGTGCGGTCCTACTGTATACGACTACAGTCATATAGGCCATGCAAGGTCTGTAGTGGTTTTTGATACTGTTGTAAGATATCTCAGAAGTACAGGCTATAATGTTAATTATGTGAGAAACTTTACTGATGTTGATGATAAGATTATAAAAAAGGCCAATGAAACCGGGATGACTTCATCCGAAGTTTCAGAAAAATTTATACATGAATTTACAAAGGATATGGAAGCCTTAAATTCTTTAAAACCTGATTATGAACCCAAAGCAACAGAACATATAAACGAGATTATAGACCTTGTTCAAAATCTTATTGAGAAAGGCTACGCATACGAGGTTGACGGAGATGTTTACTTCAGGGTTGAAAAGTTTAAAAATTACGGAAAACTTTCAGGCAGAACACTTGAAGATATGAAAGCAGGAGCAAGAATAGATATAGACGACAGAAAAGAATCTCCCTTCGATTTTGCTTTATGGAAAAGTGCAAAGCCTGATGAGCCTTTCTGGGAAAGTCCTTTTGGCAAAGGCCGTCCGGGCTGGCATATAGAATGTTCTGCTATGAGTTCAAAATATCTGGGTCAAAGTTTTGATATTCACGGCGGAGGAAAAGATCTTATTTTTCCACACCATGAAAATGAGATTGCTCAGTCAGAGGCTGCACACGGAACTAATTTTGCAAAATACTGGATGCATAACGGTTTTGTAAGAATAGACCATGAAAAAATGTCCAAATCCCTTAATAATTTTCTTACAATAAAAGATACATTAAATCTGTGGCACCCCGAAGTTGTAAGGTTTTTTCTTCTTTCAAATCATTACAGGTCTCCCATAGATTTTACTGACGAGTCTCTTAAAGAAGCAGAGGCTTCACTTGACAGGATTTATTCATTTTTTGAAAGAACAGAACAGTTTGATTCAGATAAAATTGAATCTGATTCAAGTTCTAAACTCTGGGATGATTTTAAAGAGGCAATGGACGATGATTTTAATACTGCAAAAGGTATAGGCGTTATTTTTGAAGCAGTAAGAGAGGCAAATAAACTTCTTGATTCAGATGAAAACCCTGAAAAGGCGCTTAAAATAAAAAAAGATATTGTAAAAATGGGCGGCTCCCTTGGCATATTTCTTACAGATTCTTCTGATTATTTTAAAGGAAAGCCATCAAAATCTGATCATGACCTTAATCCCGAAGAAATAGATAAACTTGTTCAGGCAAGAACTGATGCAAGAAAAGAAAAAAATTTTCAAAAGGCCGATGAAATAAGAGATCAGCTCGCAGATATGGGAGTAGTCCTTGAGGACAGGCCTGACGGAACTTTCTGGAAATTCGGATAAGCATGGGTATATTTAAGTTAAAATCAGGATTTTCTCCTGCCGGAGATCAGCCTAATGCAATAAATTTTTTGTCAGAAGGGCTGAAACAGGGAAAGCGTGATCAGGTTCTTCTTGGAGTTACAGGTTCAGGAAAAACTTTTACAATGGCAAATGTTATTTCTGAGGTTGAAAGACCTGCTTTGATAATGGCTCCCAACAAAACCCTTGCAGCCCAGCTTTACAATGAATTCAAGCAGTTTTTTCCTGAAAATGCTGTGGAATATTTTGTAAGCTATTACGATTATTATCAGCCTGAAGCATATATCCCTTCCTCGGATACATATATTCAGAAAGATTCTTCAATGAATGAAAGAATCGATAAAATGAGACACTCAGCAACAATGTCACTTCTTACAAGATCTGATGTGATTATAGTTGCAAGTGTTTCATGTATCTACGGACTTGGTGACCCTGATGAGTATCTCGGTTTAAAAGTCGATATACATGAAGATATGGAGATAAAAAGGGAAGATCTTACAAAAAAACTTGTTTCAATTCAGTACCAGAGAAATGATACCGATTTCCACAGAGGTACATTCCGTGTAAGAGGAGACAGGGTAGATATTTTCCCTGCATATGAAGAGGAAAAGGCTGTAAGAATAGAATTTTTCGGGGATGATGTTGAAGCGATTTATGAAATAGATCCTTTAAAAGGGAATAATTTAAGAAAGCTTACACGTGTAAGTATTTTTCCTGGTAGTCATTATGTTACTCAGCAGCATAAAAGGAAAAAAGCAATTGAGCAGATTAAAAAAGAATTAAAGGACCAGATAGCTTATTTTGAAAAGGAGAATAAGCTTATAGAAGCCCAGAGAATAGATGAAAGAACAAGGTATGACCTTGAAATGATGCAGGAGATAGGCCACTGCACAGGAATAGAAAATTATTCAAGGCACCTTACAGGAAGAAAAAAAGGCGAGCCTCCTCCGACAATGATAGATTATTTCCCTGATGATTTTTTTGTTATTATGGATGAATCTCATATAGGCCTTCCCCAGGTAAGAGGAATGTACAACGGAGATTTTTCCAGAAAATCTACTCTTGTAGATTTCGGTTTCAGGCTTCCCTCGGCAGTCGACAACAGGCCGCTTAAGTTTGATGAATTCGAAAAAAAGGTTGATCAGGTTGTATATGTTTCTGCAACTCCTGCAGATTATGAAATGTCAAAAGCAGGTAAAGAAAATATTGTTGAGCAGATTGTTCGTCCTACAGGACTTGTCGACCCTGAAATAGAAATAAGGCCTGCAGAAAATCAGGTTGATGATATTTATGATGAAATAAAAAAAGTTACTGAACTCGGCGGCAGAACTCTTGTTACAACACTTACAAAAAGAATGGCTGAAGATCTTACAGATTATCTTGATGATCTCGGAATAAGAGTCAGGTACCTTCATTCAGATATAGATACACTTGAAAGAATAGAAATAATAAATGATTTAAGAAATAATAAATTTGATGTTCTCATAGGGATTAACCTGCTCAGAGAAGGTCTTGATATTCCGGAAGTAGCACTTGTTGCTATACTTGATGCGGATAAGGAGGGCTTTTTAAGATCAGCCCGTTCACTTATCCAGACTTTCGGACGTGCATCCAGAAATGTGGACGGAAGAGTTGTTTTATACGCAGACAGAATAACCCCTTCAATGAAGGAAGCAATTTCTGAGACAAACAGAAGAAGAACAATTCAGAAAGATTTTAATAAAAAACATAACATTACTCCCAAATCTATACAAAAAGATCTTGCAGGCTTTTTTATTGATGACAGGGAAAAGGAAAGATTTAGACAATCTGAGAAAAATGATCTTAAAATGGTTGCAGAGGAGCAGGAATTTTTCGGGGGTTCCCAAAATAAAGATGTTCAGATTAAAAAACTTGAAGACGCAATGAACAAGGCATCATCCAATCTGGAGTTTGAAAAGGCAGCACAGTTAAGGGACAGAATAGAAGAGCTTAAAAAAAGCCGTTAAATTATTCAGGTATCTATTATGACCGATGAAATAAAAGAATATCTTTTTGACAAAACAGGTAAAGCACCGGCAAAACCGGGAGTTTACCTTATGAGAGATGAAAACGGCAATATACTTTATATAGGTAAGGCAAAAAACTTAAAAAGCAGGCTGAGCAGTTATTTCAGAAGAAAGGAAAAAGACTCTTTTAAGACTTCAATACTTGTTTCAAAGGTAAAAGATTTTGAAACCATTGTAACTACCAATGAAAAAGAGGCTTTTTTACTTGAATCTTCACTTATAAAAAAAAACAAGCCAAGATATAATATTATTCTAAAGGATGATAAAAGTTATCCTTATGTAAAAACAGATCTTTCCCATGATTTCCCTAAATTTTCAATTGTAAGAAAAGTAAAAAAGGATAAAGCATCGTATTTTGGTCCATTTTCTTCCTCGCTTTCAGTAAGGCACACATTAAAACTTATCCAGAGGGTTTTCAAAATAAGAAACTGCAGTGAAAATGTTTTCAGAAACCGTGAGCGCCCATGTCTTAATTATCAGATGAAACTTTGCAGAGGTCCTTGTGTTTATGATCAGGATAAAGATGAATATATGAAAAATATTCGTGAAGCAATTCTTGTGCTAAAAGGTAAAGCTCCTTTTCTTCTGAAAAAAATTGAAAATGAAATGAAGAAAAAAGCTTTGGCACATGAGTTTGAAAAAGCTGCTGATTTAAGGGATAAACTTTTTGCATTAAAAGATACTGTTGAAAAACAGTCTGTAGTTACAACAGATCTTATGGATCGTGATTTTATAGCTGTAAACGGAGACGGACTGAATAAAGTTATAAGTCTTTTCAGGGTAAGAAGCGGATGTATTTTTGACAGAAAAAATTATGAATTTACAAATGCTGCTGCAGACAAGGAAGATATTCTTGAATCTTTCATTAAGCAGTACTATGAAAAAATAAAATCAATACCTCCCGAAGTTGTTGTAAATACAGAAATACCTGAACACGCAATGACTGAAAATTTTTTAAGGGAAACTGCATCAAGAGCTGTTAAAATAATCAGGCCTTTCAGAGGCGAAAAAAAAGATTTTATGAATATTGTAGAAGACAACGCAGCCACAGCAGGAAAAGAACTCGACACAAAAGAAAATTACAGTGCAAAACTTTTAAAAGATCTTAAATACTATCTTGGAATGGAAAAAACACCATCAAGAATTGAGTGCTTTGACAACTCAAATATTTCAGGTACAAATCCTGTAAGCGCAATGGTTGTATATTTAAACGGAGCTCCTGCACATGATGAGTACAGAAAGTACAATCTTTCCAATACAGGAAGACCAGATGATTATGCTTATATGAATGAAGTTCTTGAAAAAAGATTTTCTGATCAAAATAAACCCCTTCCCGATCTTTTAATGGTAGACGGAGGAAAAGGACAGCTTAATATTGCAATTGATATTTTAAAAAAATTAAGCCTGGAAAAATCTTTTACAGTGATCGGCCTTGCAAAAAAAAATGAAGCTGCAGGTGAAGATGCAGATAAAGTATACCTTCCAGGGAGAATGAATCCTGTACTTTTTCATAATAAAAAGTATCTTCTTCATTTTCTGATGAATATAAGGGATTCTGCCCATAACAATGTAATTAATTTTCACAGGAAAAAACGAAAAAAACAGATGAAGATCTCAGTTCTTGATAATATTCAGGGGCTTGGACCAAAAAGGAAGAAAATACTGCTGGATCATTTTAAAACTTTTAAAGAGCTTAAAAAAGCTGATGAAAAAGAGATTGCATCTGTAAAAGGAATCCCTGAGAAAACAGCAAAAATTATTTATGAAAAATTTCATTAAAGAGATCATTAAATATGACGAAAAGAAGACTATGAAAATATTAATCTACATATCATTAATAACTATTCTTGCTTTACCTTTGTATTCCTATGCACAGGATTACAACCGGGGAAAACTTCCCAAAATAGCAAATCCTGCATGGGTTTATCCTTCCAACAGAAAAAATTATGACGGGTATCAAAAGAAAAGATTAAAAAAGAGAAATCATCGTGACTGGAAACATTCAACAAACAGACCTACAGGTAATAACAAGGGAGGAGGTTCTCTTCATTACTATGATTACAGATCTGTAAAACAGAGAACCTCAGGGGATTAATCAGCCTTTAATATTGATAATTGAACCTGTCATTTCTGACTGGGTTCCAATTGTTTTAAGATTGGCTGTGTAGGCTTTTTCCGAAGACATCATATCTGTCATTTCTTTGGAAATATCAGTATTAGACATTTCCATGTTTTTAGCTTTTCCCTCTTGTGAAATCGTTTCCCTTAAAGGACCCGGAGAGTTGTTTGTTCTCACCTGAGCTTCAGGACGTGAGTTTTGTCCTTCATTTATAACAACGTCTTTGCTCTTATATTCCTGGGAATTAACATTTGCTATATTGTTTGCATTAGCATTAAGATGCGAAGAATACGCAGTTAAAGCTGCCTGGCTGCTTCCTACTGAGCGGATCATTTTTTTATCCTCTCCTTTAAATGTTTTTACTTTCAAAAACTCTTAATTACATTTTAAAACTTTCTTCTGTAAAGTCAAGCATATATATTTAAATGCAGTTTTATAAAATTCTATCTGACTTAGAAACGACAGGCATTTAAGAGTTGAAAATATGTTGCGGAAATAAATTTAATTTTTACATTTTAAATGTATCTATTATAGTATTTAACCGTAAATCAAAATTTTTGTTCAGTTAAGGTTACAATTTATAATGTTTGAATTATTATTCAGGTTACTGTTATTTACAGATAGTAAATTTTAAAATTTTAGGTTGGGTGTATAAAAATGGGAATCAATGATCAGCTTGTACAGGATTATGATGAAAAAGTCGGATATTATGTAAGATTCTGTGAAAGAATAAGATTTATTCTTGAAGATCTCATTATAAAAGAAGGGCTGTATATAAACTCTATACACAGCAGAACCAAATCTAAAAAAAGTTTTATAAAAAAAATAAACAGACCTGATGTATCTTATAAAGATATTTCTGATGTTACAGATATAGCAGGCTTAAGGGTTACAACATATTTCAGTTCAGACGTTGATAAAGTAGCTGAAATTGTTAAAAGAAAATTTATAATTGATCATGAGAACTCAACCGATAAAAGAGATATTAAAGATCCGGACAGGTTTGGATATCTCTCTCTTCACTATGTTGTAAATCTCAAGCCTTCTGATATGACAAAGACAGATTGTAATTTTCTTAAAGATCTCAAGGCTGAAATTCAGATCAGATCTATTTTGCAGCATGCTTGGGCTGAAATTGAGCATGATCTGGGATATAAAAGCAAATATTCAATTCCGTTTGACATGAGAAGACGATTTTCAAGACTTTCAGGTCTTCTTGAGCTTGCTGATGAAGAATTCAATAATTTAAGGAATGACCTGAAAGAGTATAAAGAAAAAATTGAAGATTCTGACTATATTGACAAATATATAGATAAAATTTCACTTAACAGCTTCATTGAAAGAAGTGAGCTTGTAAAGGATATTGATAAAGATATAAGTTTAAGAACCGGGCTTGAGCTTGAACATGAAGAATGGTTTATTGAGTCTCTTGTAGAAAAGCTCAAATATGTCGGTATAAAAGATTTTGAAGAGCTTATGATTAACCTGGACAAAAGAATGGAAGTAGTAAAAAGGTTTGCTGAAGATCATCTAAAGGGAAGGTCTTCCTACTCAGGAATCAGTACAGGTGTCTGCATTTATTATTTATGTACTGTTATATGCGCTGAAACCGGAGATGAGAGTAAAATGAAAGGTTATCTGAAAACATTTCAGCTTGGAAGCAATAAAACAAGAGAAAAATTTGCACAGAAAATTATCGAAAAATACAGGGCAATTTATTATGAAATAAATGGTATAAGTATTGAATAGGAGGGATTTTCTTTTTGATAAGATTTATTTGTTCTCTTAATAAAAAGTAAAAGCTTACCCGGATATGTTTCAAGGGTCATATCCGGGTTTTTTTCTTTACTCTTTATCCGGTTCAGTTGTATTGAAATTGTATGAATCAACTGTGCCGTCTTTATTAAACTTGACAACAAGATCCTTTGTAGAACTCTCTCCTATTGATCTGTATTTATAATATCCGTATGTCCAGGTTTTGCTGCCGTTTTCAACTCCTGTTCTCCACGGCTCGCCGAACATATCCTGAATATCCTGCTTTGTAGTTGTTCCTGTTTCTATTCTGCTGATGTTTTCGGAAGAAAAATCTTTTCCTATAGTTGCGCATCCTGACACAAATAAAAAAACTGATATTAAGATAAAAGTTTTAAGCCTCATATTTTGTCTCCGTTTTAATTAAGTTTAAAATTTAGTTTTATTTTCAATCTCGTCTTGAGTTAAAGAGTAAAGAGAATCAATAAAATTTACATAAAAACTTCCGGGTTTGTCTGAAATTTCACCTGCTTTTTCAGCACATAATCCGTAATATGCAGCAGCACAAGCAGATGCCTTAGTAAAATTTTTGTCAGATACTGCACAAAAAGCTGCAGTTACCGCTGAAAGTCCGCACCCCATTCCTGTTATTTTTGTAAGTAAAGGATCCCCGTTTTTAACTGAGATCAGATTATCTCCGTCAGTTATTATATCTGTCTCTCCTGAAACAGATATTGTGTTTTTGTATTTTTTTGCAAGTTCTTTTGTCTTTTCAATAATCTCACTGCTTATTCCGGCTATTGAAGAGTCCACGCCCCTTGTTTTTTCATGTCCCCCGGCAAGAGACATGATTTCAGAGAGATTTCCTCTGATAACATCAATTTTTACTTCCTTTAAAATTTTTTCGACACAATCTGTTCTGAAATCTGTTGCTCCAGAACCTACAGGATCGAGTATAACAGGAACATTGTTTTTATTTGCAGATTGTCCTGCCATTATCATTGATTCAATCCATTCTTTTGTAAGAGTTCCAATATTAAGAACTACAGCTCCGGACACAGAAGCCATGTCTGCAGCTTCTTCAGGAGCGTGAGCCATTACAGGAGATGCTCCTGAAGCTAGAAGAATGTTTGCAGAAGAATTCATAACAACAAAATTTGTAATATTATGTATAAGGGGAGATTCTTTTCTGATTTTTTCATTAAAAAAAGCTGTATATTTGTTTAATTCCATTTTTCACCTGAAAAATTTGATTATAGAAAGTTGAAACAATACCAACTGCAATAGACTTTTAAAACAATTTTTTATAAATTTCATAAAAAACTAATTTTAAAAATTTGGTATCTGTTTAACTTAAATTTTTATCTCACAGGGGTACATAGGCACAGATAGGCATTACTGGTTTTTTCTTTGTGTCTTGGTGAGATAAAGATTTTGGTCTCTCACAAAGAGGTTAAGCATGATTATTTTTAAGGAAGATAACCTGATTTTAAGGGGGCCAGCCCCCTTGCCCCCCGGGATTTATCGCATTGAGGACAAAGACATG
>JBNJDM010000031.1:0-25871 GCA_051744925.1 Thermodesulfobacteriota bacterium
AGAAAATATACAAGGGCATCTTTATTTTCAAAGCAGGTACAGGCTTTTTTTAACCCGGTCTCTTGAAGATATGATTTCAAATCCTGAACTTAAAAAAGAGTCCTGGGAAGAATTCAAAAAAATTATCGAGTTTGTTCAAAACTGAAAGCCTGTGCACTTCAAAATTTTATTTGTTTATCCCCAAAAAGCAGGGCTTTTTGATCAGAAACTTATCAGCCGCCGATCAGATGCATATGAAGGTGAAAAACTTCCTGTCCTCCGCCTTTTTCAACGTTAAACTGGAGCTTGTAGCCTGATTCATTAACATTTTCTTTTTTAGCCATATCCCTGGCTGTAAATACCATCTCAGCCAGAATCTCCTTGTCTTTTTTATTATCAAGATCATTAATGCTTCTTATATGTCTTTTAGGAACAATGAGAAGATGAACCGGAGCTTTAGGATTTATATCTCTGAAAACAACCAGATTTTCAGATTCAAAAAGAAGATCTGAATCGATTTGTTTATTTGCTATTTTACAAAAAATACAGTCATTTTCCATTTTATAATCTCCTTGCTTTTTTTTAATATGAAACTAGACATTTATACAGCCTTTTCAAGAATCTCTTTTATAACTTCTTTTGTATATTTTTTTAGTCCCCATTTACATGAAATTTCATATGCATTTTCAGCAATTTTATCAAGATCAGACTCAGGGATTCCTGCTTCAGAAAGACGAACAGGAGATTTTGCTTCGTTTTTAAACCAGGACTCAAGTTTTGCTATGGCAGCAAGGGCCTGTGCTTTTGTATTCGGTCCATCGAATTTGAATACATTTTTAGCAAGTTTTGCAAATTTTTCAGGTGATTTTTGAACTCTGTATTTCATCCATGCCGGAGCAACTATTGAAAGACCTACACCGTGAGGTATGTCGTAAATTGCACTTAATGAATGCTCTATCATATGCATGGGAAAAACTTTAGGGCCTGCTCCACAACCGGTAAGGCCATTAAGTGCAAGGGTTGCAGACCACATCATATTTGCTCTTGCATCATAATCTTCGGGATCTTTGAATATCTTTTCAGCAGAATCGATCGCAGTTTTTACAATAGCTTCTATAAGCGAATCAACTATCATAATCTTTTTATCTTCGCTGTTAAGGTATGTTTCAAGTGCATGTATAATTGTATCTATAGCACCGTTTGCAGTCTGATTATAAGGTACTGTATATGTGTTAACAGGATCAAGAACAGAAACTCTGGGAAAAAGAAGAGGGGATACGCAGTTAAATTTCTGCTGGGTTTCTTCATTTGATATAACAGATCCTGGATTCATTTCAGAAGCAGTTGCTGCAAGTGTCAGAACAACAGCAATCGGAGCTGCGTCTTCAACTGTTTTTTCACCTGTATAAAAAAGCCAGGGGTCAAAATCTGCCTTAACACCTGCTGCAACAGCTTTGGCAGTATCTATTACACTTCCGCCACCTACTGCAACAATAGCATCAAGGCTTTTTTCTTTATAAAGATCAACAGCTTCACGAACAAATTTTATCGAAGGGTTAGGTTTAACACCCCCTTTTTCAATAAATTTTACACCTGCTTCATTAAGAGAGTTTACTGTTTTATCATAAATACCGTTACGTTTTATACTCTCTTTGCCGTAAATAAAAAGAACATTTTCAGCAAAAGATGATATTTCCTTTCCTGCTTCAGATGTTTTGTCTTTTCCGAAAATAATTTTTGTAGGATTGTAAAATTCAAACGGTTGCATATTTTCTCCTGTTACCCTTTGTTGTTTTCTGAATTTTCAGAATTCATATAAGCTCTTGCTCCGTTTTCCTTAAGATATTTTCTTATACCTTTCATTATTCCGTTGCATACTTCTTCCTGGTATGCGTCTGAGTTAAGCCTTTTGCATTCCCTCGGGTTGCTTATAAATGACATTTCAACAAGCACTGCAGGCATTCTTGCGCCGAGAAGAACATAAAACGGAGCCTGCTTAACTCCCCTGTCGTTAATATATGAAAATTTATTTTTAAGAGAACCGACCATCCCTTCCTGTATGTAAGATGCAAGCCTGCTTGATTCATTTATTTTTGCATCTCTCATAAGATCATTTAAAATAGTCTGTAGATCACTAATATTTTTTGTTGATGTTGCGTTTTCCCTTGCTGCAACAGATATTGAACTTTCATCAGTTGCAAGGTTTAAAAAATAGGTCTCTATTCCGTAAGCATTTTTGTTTCTGGCCGCATTTGTATGCAGAGAAATAAAAAGGTCTGCCCTGTTGGTATTTGCTAATTCAGTTCTTTTTTCAAGGGACAGGTATTTGTCATTATCCCTTGTAAGAACCACTTCATAACCGAATTCATTTTTAATTTTTTTTGCAAGCTTTTTTGCTACACCCATTACTACATATTTTTCATGTGAGCCTTTATAGTAACCTGGGGCTCCGTAATCTTTACCCCCGTGTCCCGGATCGATAACTATTTTTTTCACACCAAGTGCAAGCTGTCTTACAAGTGAATCAGCATTGGAATTGTCGATTTTATCTGTATCTACATTTTTAGCAACTTTTGGATGATTTTTAATGTCTCCTGCATCATGTGAACCTCCCCATATATCTACGACTGTTCTGTACGGTTTAAAAAGAGAAAAAACTTTAAAATCTCTTGCATCATGTTTCAGATCTACAACCAGTCTTACTGTATCTTTGGTATATCTTGCAATTCTTACATTTTCTACCTGCTTGTCTTTAATATTGTATTTATTGTCAATATCATCTGCAAGGGTAGAGTTTTTAAAGTCAATATATATTCTCGGAGGTTTTTTATGGGTGTTATCTTTATTAAGATCATTAAAATCATAATTAATTTCATTGTCACTGTCGACAACTATTCTTGTTCTGTTGTCATGGGTATGAAATCTTATTTTATTAATAATATTATCAGCCTGATCTGAAGAATTGTGCTTTTGATCAGTATCAATTTTTGAATATATTACTTCAGGTTTTGTGGGTTTATCAGGCTTATTAGCTGTAGGATGTTTGTCTTTGAGTATGTTTTTAACAGGATCATTACTATCTTTGGAAATATATTTTTTTGAGTGCAGTTTAGGTTTATTTTCCTTAATAGATTTGAGAGCTTTAAATTTATACCTGCTTCCCGGATATCTCTTTATAAGACGGCGCATTGTGTTTATACCGGTATCAATATCACTTTTCAAAAAAGATACATCAGCAAGTTCAAAATAAAGCTGACCTGACTTAAACATTGCCGCAGGGGACCATGGATCACCGGGTGAGGTTTTATATGCTTTTTCGTATTTATCTATGCACTTAATCCAGTTTGATCTGTACTTTTTATCTGTGCTGCTTTTTTTTAAGTCTGCATAAGATCTTTCAGCTTTGAAATATTGGTGTTTGACACTTTCAGAATGGCAGTATTCAGCAGGGTAGAAAAATATGCAGAAAAAGAAAAAAATAATAAATTTAAAATAAATTTTATTTTTCATAATTATTCAGAAGCAATCTTTTTAGCCTCATCAATTAATGAGTTGAGACAGTTTAATGCCTGTACAGGCGACATTTCATTTATATTAAGGTTTGCAATACTTTCTGTAAATTTTTTTTCAGGAGACGGGAAAAATTCCATCTGACGAGCTTTGGATTTCATTTTTTTAATTTTTTCATTGGAAAGAATATGTTCTCCTGCTTCCATCCTGTGAAGCAGCACTTTTGCTCTTTCCACAACATTTACAGGAATTCCTGCAAGGCCGGCTACCTGAATTCCGTAGCTTTTATTTGCTCCGCCTTCAGCCATTTTTCTTAAAAAAGAGATTTTCCCGTTGCTCTCTTTAACACTGATATTAAAATTTTTTACTTTTGGCAAAGTATTTTCGAGTTCAGTGAGCTCATGGTAATGAGTTGCAAACAGTGTTTTTACCCCTTTGCCCCGCAAATTATGGAGTTCCTCTGCTACTGCCCATGCTATGCTAATTCCGTCAAAAGTGCTTGTTCCTCTTCCTATTTCATCCATTACAACAAGAGAGTCTTTTGTCGCATTGTTTAAAATATTGGCTGCTTCCTCCATCTCAACCATAAAAGTAGACTGGCCTCCTGCAAGATTGTCTGCTGCTCCTACTCTTGTAAATATTCTATCTGTAATCGAAATATCAGCATATTCGGCAGGAACATATGAGCCTGTCTGAGCAATCAGTACAATAAGCGCAGTCTGTCTTAAAACAGTCGATTTACCAGCCATATTCGGACCAGTAATAATAAGGAGCTGGCTTTCGTCGTTATCAAGATAAATATCGTTTGGAACAAATCTTTCATTTTCAAGCATTGATTCTACTACAGGGTGTCGGCCGCCTTTAATATAGACTCTGTTTTCACTGTTTATTTTAGGCTTAACATATCCTTTGTTCAGAGCAGTTTCAGCAAATGAAGAAAAAACATCAAGAGATGCTATAAATGAAGCTGTATCCTGAAGTATGTTTTTCTTTTGGGCAATTATATCCCTTAGTTGTGTAAAAAGTTTGTATTCAAGCTTTGTTCTTTTTTCTTCTGCAGTAAGAACCTTTTCTTCAAATTCTTTGAGTTCTGGTGTTATATATCTTTCTGAATTGACCAGAGTCTGTTTTCTTATGTATTTTTCAGGTATTTTATTTATCTGGGATCTTGGTATTTCAATAAAATACCCGAATACTTTATTATATTTTACTTTTAATGCTGATATTGAAGTTTTGTTTTTTTCTTCAGATTCATAACCTGCAAGCCATGTTTTGCTGTCGGTTGTAAGGGTAATAAGTTCATCAAGTTCATTATCAAACCCTTTTTTAAAAATATTTCCTTCTGTTATAAGCACAGGAGCATCTTCAGCAACAGAATTTTCAATAAGGCTGCCTATATGGTAAAGTTCTTCAGGGTTTTGCGGAAATTCAAGAAGCGGAGATGAAAACTCTTTGAGCAGTTCTGCAAGTTCAGGAATTACAGATACAGAGTTTTTAAGAGCAAGCATATCCCTTGGTGTTGCCTGATTCATGGAAATTTTTGCAGCAAGTCTTTCTATGTCGTATATTTTTTTAAGGTTAAGTCTTATTTCATCTTTTTTTATCCGATTTTGAATAAGTTCAGAAATACAGTTATGGCGTTGTGTAATTATTTCCGGGTCTGTAAGTGGATACTGGATAAAATTTTTAAGAAGCCTTGAACCCATTGCTGTAACAGTAGTATCAAATGTGTCAAGAAGGCTACCTTTCCTTGTTTTATCAGTCATTGACTCTGTAAGCTCAAGATTTCTTGAGGTTATGTCATCAAGGACAAGGTGGCTGTCAAGATTATATCCGGTAATCGGTCTTAAATGTTCAGGCTTTTGTTTTTGTGTATCATTGATATAAAATAAAACTGATCCTGCCGCAGCAACCCCGGCTGTCATTTTGCTGCATCCTATTCCTTTAAGACTTCTTATGCCGAACTGGTCAAGTATTTTATCTGTACACATTTTTCTGTCAAAATAGGAAGGAGGCAGCTCAGTAATATATTTCGATTTAAACTCTGATTTTATCTCTTTTAATTCGAAAATATTTTCATCTTCAGATACAAGAATTTCCTGTGGATTGATTCTGTGAATTTCATCAAGAAGAAGCTTAAGGTTTTTTGTTTCAGTAACCTTAAAATCTCCTGTTGAAATGTCTACGCATGCAAGACCTGCAGTGTTGTTAAAAAAGGATGCTGCAGCAATGAAATTGTTTTCATTTTCCTTTAAAAGGTTTGAATCTGTAATCATTCCCGGAGTGATAACTTTTACAACTTCCCGGCTTACAAGTCCTTTGGCAGAGGCAGGATCTTCTGTCTGCTCACATACTGCAACCTTAATATCTTTTTCAATTAGTTTTGCAATGTACATATCTGCGGATTTAATCGGGATTCCGCACATCGGGATCTGATCAGGAGAATTTTTATTCCTTGATGTAAGGGCAATTTCAAGGATAGATGCAGCTTTTTCAGCATCATCATAAAACATTTCATAGAAGTCGCCCATCCTGTAAAAAAGAATAGAATCTGAATAATCTTTTTTGATTTTCAGATACTGCTCCATCATAGGAGTTGTTTTTTTTTCTTCACTCATATTTCGGCAACTTCCTTAAAAATCAAAAAACCGGCGGAAAAGGATTTGCCGGTGTTATTTATAATTTTGTTTCTTCTGTTTTGTTTTGGATTACTTCACTTTCTTCATCTTCTTCGTCTTCAGTTTGTTCTGCATTTTCATATTGTTCATTATTAAAAGATTTATTTGGAGCATTATCCAGGTTAAGGTATCCGCTTTCCTTAATTTTTTCTATTTCTCTTTTTAACTCCTGCACAGTTTCGCGGTAGTTTTCTATTGTCTGATTCTGAATTTTTAATTTTTTTTGTGATTTAAATCTGAAAATCAGACTTGAAAAATATGAAAGTAAAAAACCTGCTGCAAAACATCCAAGCCAATAAATTCCGTTTGCTGCTTCAGGCCCCTGATACTGAGAAAAATAAAAATTAAAATCAAGACTTTTTTTAGTCATAAAGTAGTCCTGATTCTGATATATTGTAAGAGATATAAGAACAATAAAAATAAGAGCAGCTACAATTTTGAATTTTTTCATTTGGTTTTCTCCGTTTTGTTTCAATATTTGAGTCAGATTATAACCTAACTTGAGCGATTTTCAAGTTTGTTAATTATTGCTGAACAAAACCTTTTTTACACATTTTTAAGTCAGATTCAAAATTTAATCCTTAAAATATCTGAGTATCCTAAAGGTTAAAGTTTTCACCTGAAAAGAATAAAAAAATATGGTTTTTGGCCAATTATATAAATTGTTTAATTACTTATATAAAATATTATTTTAAATTACAAAATTCTCATACCGGATCTTAAAATCCAGGTACTATAAGTTTAGATTAAATTTTTACTCGGTTTTAATCGATATATCAACCTTTTTTCTTATCACTTAAACGAGCCCGGCTTTAGAGTTTATAAGCCTTTTTTTATAAATTAATTGCTGAGCAAAAAATTTTGGTTTTCAGCAAATCACTAAAGAAAAAAGGTCTTACAAGATTTAATGCAAACGGCTTTTAACTATTACATATATTGATCAATTTTGAAATTAACAAGAATTAAATCCCAACAATTTCAATGTTGCCTTCAGCTCCTGTTTTATCTCCTTTTATAATCAGGATACCTTTAATATCCTTTTGTTTTTTTGCCTCTTCAAGTGCTTTTACTATATCATTATCTGTTTTTACCATGTTGCATAAAGAAGTTGCAAAAGCATCTGCTGTATAGGCATTTTCTGAAATTACACAAACTGCATCAGCTTTACCAAAACTTTTTGAATGCCCCAGAGTCCCTGATGAGGTACATATTCCTGCGGGATGTTGAAAATTTAATTTGAGACCTATCTTGTTGGAAAAAGGGGAGGCTTCACCTGCATATATACCTGTTATAAAAGGAATATCAGATTTAATAAAAATATCGCCACCGTTTTCAATTATTACTTCATCGCAGAATTTTAAAAGATTAAGGCCTGTTTCTTCAGCAAGACATCCTGCTACAGTTGCCATTGGACCGAGGCCTGCTTTTTCAGATGCTGAAAGCATTTTTTGAATAATTCTGTGTGAGTCAGGGTCAAAGGGCAGAGGAGTAAATGATGTTTCAAACTCAGGATTAATTTTAATATATTCTTTTATAATTTTTCTAGTTTTATTTACTGTTTTTTCAGCAACCGATTCAAGGCTTTTTTCTGAGGTCTGTATAAAAAGATCAGTTTCTCCTGAGGTAACACGGAAAGGAAACAGTTTTTGTCTTCCTGAAAGATCACGGTAAATTTTTCTGTTGGAGTATAAGTCTGTCATATTAAAGTCCTGAAAAGAATGTTGTATGGAATTGAATATTTGAATACTATGTCTTGGGCCAAATACTCACTAAAAAATCTGTTTTTCCAATAAAAAAAGGGTCAGAATTTTAAATCTGACCCTTGAAATCTTTGTGGTAGCGGGGGGCGGATTCGAACCACCGGCCTTCGGGTTATGAGCCCGACGAGCTACCAGACTGCTCCACCCCGCATCAGGATGTAACGAGTTATATAGATGTTTTTCTTGTGTGTCAAATGGTTTATTTGATTAATTTTAAAAATTTTTCCCTTAAATCTATAACTGTCTGATCTTTGTGCTTTTCTATGTAAATTTTTTTATTTTTACCTGTATGCCCTGATATTATTGAAACAGATGATTTGGGCAGATTCAGTAATTTGGAGACATATTTTATGCATTCTTTATTTGCTGCTCCGTCAACAGGGGGAGCTTTTATTTTAATCTTGCATGCATTATTATATATGCCTGAAATCTGATTTTTTGATGATTTAGGCTGAATATATAAATTTACACTTATTCCGTTTTTTTCATTGTGGATAAAAGTATAACTGTCTGTATTACTCATCTAAAAATTTTTTTATAAATGTTTTTAGTTCTTCATAATTTTGTGCAGCTGGAATTTCAGGGAATTCATCAAGAACTTTCTGAGGCGGACAAAAAAAGCATGAGCTGTCAGCAGTTTTAAGCATTCCTGTATCATTATATGAATCACCAAATGCAAAAACATTGTAGTTTAGATTTTTAAATGCTGTAACAGCTTTTGTTTTCTGATCATTTTGTCTTAATACATAGTCTGTAATTCTTCCTGAGCTGTCGGTTTTCAGGCTGTGGCATAAAAGAGCAGGGTAGTTGAGTTTTTCCATAAGAGGCTTTGCAAATTCTTCAAATGTATCAGAAAGAATTATAAGCTGTGTATTTTCTCTTATCCATTGTGTAAATTCTTTTGCACCAGGCAGGGGATCTGTATTTTTAATTACCTCTTTTATATCATCAAGTTTTAATCCGTTTTTATCAAGAATTTTAAGCCTGTACTGCATAAGTTCATCATAATCTGAAATATCTCTTGTTGTAAGTCGAAGGTCATCAATTCCTGTTTTTTCAGCAACATTTATCCAGATTTCAGGGACAAAAACTCCTTCAAGATCTGCACATACTAGTTTCATTTGTAATTTTCCTGTTTTAAAAAACTGTTAAAAATAATTGATTATAAGCTGAAAAATTTGTTCAGCAGATTAAAAAAATCAGAATTCATCTTCTATTCTGATAATTACAGGTTTATCAGTAATTTCATCAAGACTTCCTATTTTTTCAAGGGCCTTTTCTATGTCTGATTCCTGAGCTTTATAAGTTGTCATTACAATTGGAACACCTTCAATATCGTCTTCTGCTTTCTGGTGAACACTTTGAATACTTATTTTAAAATCGCCTAAAATACCTGAAACTTTAGAAAGTACTCCGGGAGAGTTTTTAGCTGTTAGTCTTATGTAGTATTTGCATGATATTTCAGAGATTTTAACAACCGATTTTTCACTGAGAAATTCAGGAAGAAAAGATAATGATGGAATTCTTTTTCCAACTCCGGCACAGATATTTCTTGCAATATCACTTATATCAGAGACTACCGAACTAGCAGTAGGCATCATTCCTGCGCCTTTGCCTGTAAGAACTATCTCATCTGAAGCGTCTCCGTGTATGCTCAACGCATTAACAGGTCCGTCTATTTTTGCAAGAACATGATCGTATGGGATCATTGTGGGATGAACCCTTGCTTCGAATCTGTCTCCGTGATTTTTTGATATAGCCATAAGTTTGATTCTGTACCCGAATTCTTCGGCGTTTTCAATATCCTGGGTAGCTATTCCTGTTATACCTTCAATATAAATATCAGAAAAATTAACTTTTGTTCCGTAAGCAATGGAACATATTATTGCCAGTTTATGTGCTGTGTCATCTCCGTTTATATCAAGAGCCGGATCAGCTTCAGCAAAACCGTTTGTCTGAGCCTGATACAAAGCAGTTTCAAAGGTTATTTTTTCTTTGCTGATTTTGGAAAGAATATAATTGCATGTACCGTTTAGTATCCCGCAGGTTTCATTTATAACATTGCCGCAAAGAGATTCTCTCATGGTTTTTATTACAGGCATGCTTCCGCCTGTGCTGGCTTCAAAACCGATTTCAGTATTATTATTTAAGGCTTCTTCAAATAATTTTGATCCGTTAAGTGCAAGAAGCTTTTTATTTGCTGTAACAACATTTTTTTTATTGCCAAGAGCCCTTAAAATAAGTTCCTGGGCTATATCAGTACCGCCTATGAGTTCTACGATTATATTTATTTCAGGATCATCTGTTACTTCGTAGGGGTCATCTGTTAAATGAACTTGCCCATTGGTTAATTTTTCAGCAGGTTCTGTATTTAAATCTGCAATCGATTTAATAAATAATATGCATCCGAGTTTTGCTTCAAGTATTTGGGCATTTTCAAGAAGAAGTTTTACTACACCCTGGCCGACTGTTCCGCAGCCTATAATACCGATACAGATTTTTTTCATAAATTCACCCTGTTAAAATTAAATTAAATAAACAATATTTGTTAGCGTATTAAGCCTGATATGTCAAAAATTGTTTTTGACTTTTAAGGCGAAAAAATCTATTTTTGGCCTAACAATAAATTTAAACGGGGTTATTAAGATTATGTCCAAAAAAGGCCTTACTTACGCTGATGCAGGCGTTGATATCGACAAAGCCAACAGGTTTGTCGATAAAATAAAGACTATGGTTTCAAAAACACCCAGGAACGGAGTTCTCGGTAATATAGGAGGATTTGGCGGGCTTTACTCACCGAATCTTTCGAATATGAGCAAGCCAGTACTTGTGAGCTCAACAGACGGGGTAGGCACAAAACTTAAAATAGCTCATATGACAGGAATTCATAATACTATAGGTATAGATCTTGTGGCAATGTGTGTTAACGATATTATTGTACAGGGTGCCAAACCTATGTTTTTTCTTGATTATCTTTCAACAGGAAAGCTTGATGAAGATACAGCTGTAAGTATTGTTGAGGGTGTTTCAAACGGATGCTGCGAAGCTGAATGTTCTCTTATAGGCGGAGAAACTGCAGAAATGCCTGGTTTATATAATGAAGGTGAATATGATCTTGCAGGATTTTCTGTAGGTATAGTTGATGATGACAAGATTATAGACGGTTCTGAAATACGAGGCGGCCAGAAAGTTATTGGAATAGGTTCTTCCGGAATTCACAGCAATGGATATTCTCTTGTAAGAAAAGTATGTTTTGATATTTTAGGACATAAAACAGATGATTATATTGATGATCTCGGGTGCTCTCTTGGTGAAGAACTTTTAAGGCCAACAAAAATATATGTAAAAACACTGATTCCTTTAATACGTGAACTAAAGATTCACGGACTTTCACATATAACAGGCGGCGGTTTTGAAGATAATATTTCAAGAATTCTTCCTAATGCATGTAAAGTTGTCCTTGATAAAGATTCCTGGGAAAGACCTGCTGTTTTCCATTTTCTTCAGAAAGCTGGAAAAATTGAAGATTCTGAAATGCTTAAAACTTTTAACTGCGGTATAGGAATGGCATTGATTGCAGCTGAAGAGCATGCAGAAGATATAGTAGACAGGCTTTGTGCAATGAATGAAAAAGCCTTTATAATCGGAGATGTCAAAAACCGCAGTGAAGGTGATCCAAAAGTTGAGTGGAAAAAGTAGGGTGCTTGTACTCGGGATAGAGTCTTCCTGCGATGAAACAGCTGCTTCTGTTGTTTGTGACGGAAGAAAGGTTTTGTCTTCTGTTGTCTCTTCTCAGATAAACGATCATCTCCCTTTTGGAGGAGTTGTTCCCGAAATTGCTTCAAGAAAACATCTTGAAGCAGTTTCTGATGTTGTAGACAAAGCCTTGTATGATGCACACACAGATATAAAAGATTTATCATGTGTAGCAGTAACAAGAGGGCCGGGGCTTATAGGCTCTCTTCTTGTGGGGTTTTGTTTTGCAAAAGCTTTTGTTTATGCTTCAGGACTTCCCTGGACAGGAGTTGATCATCTTCATGGTCACCTGATGTCTCCGTTTCTTGAAGAAGAATCCCCTCAGTTTCCTTTTATTGCTCTTCTTGCTTCAGGCGGTCATACTTCACTTTACTATGTAAAAAATTATCTTGAATACGAGATTATCGGCAGAACAAGGGATGATGCAGCAGGTGAAGCTTTTGACAAGGTTTCCAAAATGACAGGGCTTGGATATCCGGGTGGGAAAATTATTGATGACCTTTCTCAAACCGGAGATCCTGAAAAATATAAATTCCCAAGAGCCTGGCTTGAAAAAGACAGCTTTGATTTCAGTTTCAGCGGACTTAAAAGTGCGGTCAGAAGAACAATAGATAAAATTCCAGCTGAAGATCTTGAAAATGAAGTAAGTCATATTGCCAGGGGTTTTCAGGATGCAGTAACTGATGTTCTTGTTAAAAAAAGTTATCTTGCACTTAGCAAATATAATTGCACAAACTTTGTTTTATGCGGAGGAGTTGCAGCCAACTCAGGATTAAGGGAAAAATTTAAAAATCTTTCTAAAGAAAAAAATATTAATCTTTTTATGCCTTCTCTTTCTCTTTGCGGAGACAATGCTGCTATGATTGCCTGTGCCGGTTATTACAGGTTTTTAAACGGCTTGACCGGTGATTTTGGTGATGAAGTTTATGCAAGGGCTTTGTTTAAATCCTGAAATCAGTTTTTTAATATAAAAATCTGTTTTTAAGATCAAAAATTCTTTGAACAGAATTTAATACCTCTTTATTTTTATCTGATATTTTTTCAAGAAAAATTTTATGTATAGTTTCAGTATTTTCAAAGCTGTGGCATACAAGGGCAATATCTACATCAGCTTTTATTATCTGATGAGAAGAAGTTTTAATATCACTTGAAACAGCTTTCATATCAAGATCATCAGTCATTGTTACGCCGTTGTATTTTATTTCATTTCTTAAAATATCTTTTGAAATTTTTTCAGAAAGACTTGCCGGCCATTTGTCATCCAGCTCTTTATAAAGAATGTGGGAAAACATTAAAGCCGGAATATTATTATCTGCAGCTTTTTTAAAAGGTAGAAGGTCATTTTTAATAAAAAAATCTTTTTTTTCGTTATAAACAGGAAGCACAAAATGGGAATCGGTTGTTGTATTACCGATTCCGGGAAAATGTTTACCTACCGGTATAATATTGTTTTTAATATATCCGTCAGCAGCGGCTATTCCAAGATCTGCAACCTGCTCAGGAGTGCCTGGAAATGATCTTTTTTCCATTATGCTTTTTTTATTAAGAGAAGCTACATCAAGTACCGGAGCCATATTCATATTTATATAAAACTGATTTAAAATCTCCGACATTTTTTTTGAGTGATCTTCTGCCTCAGAAGCGTTGCTAAGTTCAGCAACAGCCGGGAATTCTTTAAATTCAGGCTCTTTTAATCTTGAAACAGTTCCGCCTTCCTGGTCAATGGATATAAAAGGGGGAGGAATATTTTTTTCTTTGAAAAATTGATTTATATCTGAGTTCAGCTTTTTAAGCTGTGTTTGATTTTTTATGTTTCTTGCAAATAAAATAATACCGCCGGGTTTTATTTTTAAAAAATAATCTTTATTATTTTTATTAAGATTATCACCTTCAAAACCTGTGATAATTTTTTGTCCTGCAAGAATATCATCCGGGAAATTTAATATATTTAAATTCATAAATTTATTGCCTTATTTATCTTTTTTAAGCAGGGCTGTTTTCAAAAGAATACCATTCTTCTTTATACCAGATTTTTTTAAACTTAAACTCCATAAGATATGAAAGTCTTAATTTTTCAAGAGTATCAAATCTTTTTTTATTCGGAGTAAAATTATCAGGTCCTCTTTTATCTGCCCATTTAAGAAAAATAAGAGTATTTTTTGAAAATTTGATGCCGGGAAACTGGGAGAGTTCTATAAGCTGATCCTGGCGGGGAAGCCATACTCTTTTTGTTAAGCTTACTACTTTTCTGTTCTCATGGGAGATTTCAAGACAGTTGCCGGTTAAATTTCTTGGGTTTTCATCTTCAAGACATATATCGGTTTTTTTATCAGGAAGAGCAAACCAGTCCCCTTTTTTAGGCTGCCATACTTCTTGTATTTCAAGAGCTTTGGAGCACATTTCAATATATTTAAAGGATTTGTCCAAAATTTATCTCCCGAGCTGATATTTGTTAACTGCTTTTAAATGTTCTTTATATGATGTTGAAAAATAATGTGACCCGTCTTTTTTGGATACAAAGAATAAATAATCAGTTTCTGCGGGGTAAAGAGCAGCTTTTATCGACTTTATCCCCGGATTTGCTATTGGTCCGGGAGGCAGACCCTTTATCATATATGTATTGTATGGTGTTTTATGCTGAAGATCTCTTTTTTTGATATTTCCGTCAAAATCTTTAATTCCGTAGATTACTGTGGGATCTGTTTCAAGGCGCATTCCTTTTTTAAGTCTGTTGTGAAAAACAGATGAGATTATTTCTCTTTCAGATTTTTTTCCGGTTTCCTTTTCAATGATTGAAGCAAGGGTAACTGCTTCATGATCAGTAAAGCCGATCTCTGAAGCTCTTTTTTTAAGATCTTTGGTATAATGATTTTTAAAACTGGAAACCATTGTTTGTATAATTTTTTCAGGATCAGAATCTTTTTTAAAAAAGTATGTTTCAGGATATAGGTATCCTTCAAAGGAAGGGCCTGGTATTGAATATTTATAAAGAAGATCTTTGTCATTTGTTTTTTCAGTAAAATTTTTGCTTTTACATATATTTTTCTTTTCAAGTTCTGCTGCAATCTGAAAGATAGTGTAGCCTTCAGGAATGGTTAATTTAACAAGATTTACCCTTCCCTTTACAAACATAGTAAGTATCTGATCAGGTGTCATTGCAGGTGAAAGACTGTATTCGCCTGCCTGAATTTTTCTTTCTTTTTTATTTAATTTTGCAAGGATTTTGAATTTTATGATGTTGTTTATAAGGTTTTTCTTTTTTAATTCTACAGCTGTCCTGGAAAAGGACTGACCTTTTTCGATTGTAAAAATCTGAGTTTCTGTTTTTTTGAATGAAGTTGGGGTAGACGAAAATTTTTTTAAGTCGTAAAAAAAAATTAGTGCTATAACAAAAACTATGATTAATATTGTAAGTAAAGGTATTTGAATTTTTTTGCTTAAAAGAAATTTCATAATTTTTATAAACAATAATAGCTTTATTAGAAATAGATTTAAAAATATATAGTTTGACAATTAGTATATATATAATCAGATTTTGTCAAAGTTAATATAAAATAATCAGGATTAAAAGGATATTTATTATGTCAAAAATTGAAGAATATAAAGGTTTTGAGCAAGGGCCAATACGACCTCCGAGTGAAGCAGACTCTCTTCTTTTAAGAGTAACCCGTAATTGTCCGTGGAACAGATGCAGGTTTTGTCCTGTGTATAAAAATGCTTCATTTTCAAGAAGACCTGCAGATCATGTTATGAAAGATATTGATAAGGTAGCTGATCTTATTGAAGAAATAAAAAAACGTTCAGGATCCGGGCCTGTAACAAGAGAAACTGTAAGTGAAGTAGGAAGTACTCTTAAAGGCGGTGATGTTGATGCTCTTCATGCAGCGCTTCACTGGATTGGCGGTGGAATGGAATCGGTTTTTCTTCAGGATGCAAATTCTTTGATAATAAAAACCGAAGACCTTTTAAGAATTTTACATCATATAAGATCAAGATTTCCCGATGTAAAAAGAATAACTTCCTATGCAAGATCCCAGACTGTTGCAAAAATTTCTGATGAAAATATGAAAAAAATAGCTGAAGCCGGACTCAACAGAATTCACATAGGCATGGAATCCGGTTCGGATAATGTACTTAAAATGGTTGAAAAAGGAGCAGATAAAGCTAAACATATAGAAGCAGGCCAGAAAGTTAAGAATGCCGGTATTTCACTTTCAGAATACATTATGCCGGGCTTGGGGGGCAAAAAGTATTCAAAAGAGCATGCATATGAGACAGCAGATGCCTTAAATCAGATAGATCCCGATTATATCAGAATCAGAACTCTTGCAGTTCCTGGCAATACCCCTCTTTATGATGATATTGTTTCAGGAAAATTTGAAAAAATTTCAGATATAGAATGTGCCCGGGAATTAAGAGATCTTATTGGAAATCTAAACAATATTCATTCTTTTATTAAAAGTGATCATATCTTAAATCTGTTCGAGGATATAGAAGGAAAGCTTCCTGAGCATAAAGAATATATGCTTGAAAAAATTGATGCATTTTTTAATTTGTCTGACTATGACCAGATGATTTATCAGATAGGAAGAAGAGTAGGTCTTTTCAGAGGTGTTGATGATATGAAAAATTTTTCCAGGTATAAAAGAGCTGAGGAAATTTCAAAAAGCGTGGGAGCTGATCCTGAAAATGTAGACTCGGTTATTTCTGAAATAATGAAAAGGTTTATATAATCAGATGGTTTCTGATGAAAAAGCAGGTATATATATTCATGTTCCGTTTTGCATAAAAAAATGCAGATATTGTAATTTTTATTCTCTGGAAAAAACTGATGAAAATATCATAAAAGAATATGTGTATTATCTTAAAAAATCGGTTCAGCATAAAAAAGATAAAAAAATAAGTGTTGACTCAATATATTTCGGTGGTGGTACACCATCTCTTCTTGACCCTGCAATGATTGAAGAAATACTTTTTTGTGTATATAAAAGTTTTACAGTTTCAAAAGACTGTGAATTAACACTTGAAGTAAATCCGGGCAGTGTAGGGTCAAACTATTTCAAAGACCTTAAAAAATCTGGAATAAACAGATTAAATATTGGAATCCAGTCTTTTAATGACAGGCTTTTAAAAATTATCGGGCGAGTTCATTCTTCAAAAAAAGCCTTAGAAACTTTTTCTGATGCAAGAAAAGCCGGGTTTGAAAATATAGGTGCAGATTTAATATACTGCCTTCCCGGTCAGTCTGAAGACGATCTTTTCAGTGATCTTTCAATTATGACCGGATTAAGACCTGATCATATTTCTGCTTATATGCTAACTCTTGAAAAAAAGACCCCTCTTTTTAGTATGTTTGAAAATAATGAACTCGATTTTCCAGGTGAAGATAAGCAGGCCGGTTTTTTTTTAACAGTGTGCAATTATCTTAAAAACAATAAATACCTTTTTTATGAGATTTCAAATTATGCTTTATCAGAGGAGAAGTTTTCCCGTCATAATCTTAAATACTGGAATCAAAAACCTTACTTAGGTTTTGGTCCTTCTGCCCATTCTTATATTCACCCTTACAGGTGGAGTGAACCTGAATCTTTTGAAGACTGGATAAATAATATAAAATCAGGTGAAAATAAAAATTCTTTTTGCGAATATATAGATAAGGAAAAAGAGAAAACTGAATTTATTTACTTAAACTTCAGAACTGAAAAAGGTTTGGATTTTAATGAGTATAAAAAAAGATTTTATACTGACTTTAAAATAGAGTTTAAATCAGTTACAGATTTGTTTTTAAAGGAAAATATGATCCATATTTATAAAGACAGGGTATGTTTAACCGAAAAAGGTTTTTTGTTTTCTGATTATATAAGTCTTAGATTTCTTGAAAATATATAGCTGTAAATATTATGAGGCAGAAAAAAGTTAAGTTTCAAAAACCGGCCCTTTAAAATTAAACTTAAAGAGCCGGTTTAAATTTATGTGGAAAGAGTAATAATTAAGACTCCAAGATAAAATCTTCCGTGGCTTATTTTGGTTGCAAGATTTGCCCTGTGATTTGCAAAAAAGCCGCTTAAATCACTGTCTAAAATGATCATTGGATTTATTTTTTCAGCTTTTTCAAGTGATTCAATTGCATGATGAAGGCTTCCAAGTCCGTTTCTGTTTTTTAATACAGGATTAAAGTCGTGTTCAATAGCTTTTAAAATATGAGCCATTGATTTTGCAACACCTTTTGCATAAAAAAAGTAATTATCTGAATGGAAAAAGCTCACATCTTCCCCATTGTCTTCATACTGCTTAACAAGATTATCATCACAGCTTCCTAGAATGTTTTTATATCTTTCAAGCAATGGTATGAGACTGTCTGTTCTGCTGTAAAAGTTGGCTTCTTTTTCAACAAGCTGTGACTGGTATTTTACAAGCTCTTCAAGTCCTGATTTATATTTGCTTTCTGCTGAAGGAAACCAGAATGTTTCAGGTTTGATCATAAACCAGTTCATGGCATTTTCAAGATGAGGGTTGAATGAAGAAGTCGAGCCTGTTCTTGAAATATTTTCTGTAAGTACAATTGCTGTTTTTCTTGTTACTTCAAGAACCCCTCTTTGAAAATAATTTACATTGTCTGTAAATTTGCCAATGATTATATCATTGGGTCTCCAGCCTAAAAATCTTTCATTAAGTTCATAAGATAAAGGTGCCTGCATAGATTCGAGAAATGTCCATCCTGTAATATCAGAATGAGTATCTGCAGGAAGTTTGTACATTTTTTCAGTATCTCTTGATGCTTCTTTTCCCCGGGATTCTCTTTCATCTTCAAGCTCTGCTTTTTTATCCGGGCTGCTTTCTTTTTCCCCGGAAGAATCGGGATCTGTTTTTTTATCCTGATTTACTTTTTCAGAATCTGTTACATCAGGGCTTTTTGAAGCTTCTTCTTCAGCTTTTACAAGACTCGATTTTTTTTCAAGATTTTTAACAACTGTATCTTTGCTTGAAGAACCAAACATAAAGCTTAAAAGCCATAAAACACAGATAAATATAAAAATACCTGCGGCAATTCGTATACCTGCATAAAATTTAAAATTATCAAGTTTATTATTCATTTGAACCCCTTAAAGTTAAAATTATTTTCCTCTGAATTTTCTGATATCGCCTATTCTTATTGTATATTTTTCCTGGTCAAGAAATTCAAGAAGCGGAATAAGGTATTTTCTTGATATACCTCCTGTTAAACTCTTAAAATCGGCGGTAGACATTTCTTCATTGTTGTTAAAGTAATTCATGACATCTTTTTTTAGATTTTCTATTTTTTCTTTATGAAAAAACAGATCATTTTTAATTTTTACAAGAACATTATTTTTTAAAAGTATGTTTAACACATCTTCTGCTGTTTGTTTATCAAGGTTATATTTTTTTTCAACATCTTTAAAGTATGGAGGCATAAGGCCTGAGTTTTCATACTCCTGAGTTATCTGACTTTTTATTTTTTCAGTATCTGCTGTTATTGCGACTTTATGTGAATAAAGTCTTAAAATATTTTTTTCAAGAAGTGCTTCATTGTTTTTTATCAAGCTGTTTAATGCTTTTGAAAAAAGTTTTTCATTTATATTTCCTTTTAAAAGGTGGATCAGTTCATCCTTGTTAATACCATCTTTTAAAGGGTTGTCTTTGTGAAATTTTTCAAGCTTGCTTATAATTTCACTGCATAAAAAGTCAAAAGCATCTTTATGATAATAAACAGGAGAATCTTTATCTGTTCTTATTATTATATTTTTTGAAAGAAGAAGCGATATCTCCTGATCAAGTTTTTTGCCATACATATTTGTACATATTGAAATATCTTTTATTGATACCCCCCAAAAACCTTTACTCTGAATAATTGCTTCAATTTTTTCAGAGTCTGATCCTTTGTAAAGAGTTTCAAAAAAAATTCTTGCAGAGTCATTAAATCTTTTCTGTTTAACAGCAAGAGGATTAAGTATATATCCCCCTCCGAGTGTATGTACGGGAGAATATCCTCTGGCAACAAAACCGTCGTCTTTTACAGTACATACAGGAGATTCAAGTCTGAATTGTACAGGAATTGTTTCGCCTGGTTCAGCTGTTTCTCTGTCCAGAAGTATAATATTTCCCATTGTTTCGGATGTGCCTGTATGAAATCTGATTCTTGTTCTGTTTTTAAGGGGTTTTGAGTTTGTCTTCAGATATGTAAAATAGGCATCTGTCATAAAAGAGGGAGAAAGCGAGTCTTTAGTTGCTATTATATCACCTTTTTTTACAGCATCTTTGGATAAACCCTGGAGATTAACAGCTGTTCTCATACCAGCCGATGCGTGATCAACAGATTTATTGTGGGTCTGGAGGCCTCTTATTTTTGCTTCTTTATTTTCAGGATAAACTGTTACACTTTCTCCGGTTTTTATTTCTCCTGAAAGAGAAGTTCCTGTGATTACAGTTCCAAATCCCTTCATTGTAAATACTCTGTCCACAGGAAGTCTGTAAAACCATGATTTTTTTCTTTCAGGAATTTGTTCACTCAGTTTTCCAAGCTCATTTTTAAGCTCATCAAGTCCTTCTCCTGTGTGAGAAGAGACAAAAACAACAGGTGCATTTTCAAGGAAAGTATTTTCTGTAAAATCACCAATATCATCATACACAAGTTCTTTTAGATCATCATCAACAGTATCTGATTTTGTAACTGCAACAAGTCCGTGTTTTAAACCAAGGAGATTACATATATCCATGTGCTCTCTGGTCTGAGGCATTACCCCTTCATCAGCAGCTATAATCATTGTAACGAGATCTATTCCTGAAGCCCCTGCAACCATATTTTTTACAAATTTTTCATGTCCGGGCACATCAACAATTCCGAGATGATTTCCGTTTTCAAGGTCAAGTGAGGCAAAACCGAGTTCTATTGTTATACCTCTTTTCTGTTCTTCCTTAAGTCTGTCTGTATCTGTACCTGTCAAAGCTTTAATAAGGCTTGTCTTGCCGTGGTCTATATGACCTGCTGTTCCGAGAATTAGTTCTTTCACTATTGCGACACCTCTGAAGTTGCGGTGTTATTGTTTATAAGTTTGAAAATTTAATTAGTATTTGGCCGAAAACCAGAATTTTTTGTTCAGTTGCGGCAGAAGAAAAATTTAACCGCAGGAATACTGGAGTATTTTGAGGATTAAATTTTGATTCTAACGCAGAACTGGGCAAAAAAGGCAGTTTTCGTTCAGCAGCTAATTAGATTAATACATCCGGTTGTAATGGTCAATATTCATAATAAAGATTTAAAATATTGGAGCAGGTAAATGCTGAATAAGAACACTTTTTTTATTTTTTTAAAAGATTTAATAAAAAAGACTTGCTTAATGAAAAACTAACTGCTAAAAGGATTTCTGTTTCTTATGGTGGGTGTAGCTCAGTTGGTAGAGCCCCAGGTTGTGGTCCTGGTTGTCGAGGGTTCAAGCCCCTTCACTCACCCCATACCTTTTTTATTCTCTTTAATTATTTCCTTATCAAAATTTTATTATCCCAAAAAATAATTATTTTGTTTTAAATTGAGATGCTTATACATTTTTAAATACGCTTTTCCAGTATTTAACTCAGTAATAATATACTTTATTCATCTTTGACTTTTCTCACTGATTCAGTTTATTAAATATTGGTATGGGAACTATAAACTTTTGTACTGTTGCGAAAGGTGAAAAATTTAAACCCGATCATTCAGGAGTATTTTCAGGTTTAAATTTTGATTCTAACGCAGAACCTGGCATAAAAGGCCGTTTTCGTTCAACAACTAAATAGAGTTTAGTTTTTAAATAATCTAAAGGGTACTGTTTTGTCATACATAGCATCGGTTTATGCAGTTGTTTTTGCAATTGTTGAAGTGTTTGGAATATTTACAGCAATACATGCAATCCTTTATATCAGGTCATCACAGGGAGCAATTGCATGGTCAATAATACTTGTTTTATTCCCCTGGGCCGGATTGCCTTTGTACTGGGTTTTCGGCCGTAATAAATTCCGGGGATATATTGAAGCCTTAAGATCGGGTAATATGCTGGCAAATAATCTTTTGGGGAGAACTCTTCAGGAGATGAAAAAATTTTCCGTGCCTTTATCAGGAAGTATTTTTAAAAAAAACAGAGAAGCAGATGTTTTTTCATATTTATCAGGTTATCCTTTTACATATAAAAATTATGTTGAACTTCTTGTAAACGGTAAAAATACTTTTGATTCTATTTTCAGTTATCTTGAAAATGCAAAAGATTATGTTCTGCTTGAGTTTTTTATTATAAGAAATGATAAAACCGGTAATCGTCTTAAGGATTTACTTAAGAAAAAAGCTGCTGAAGGTGTAAGAATATATTTTTTATACGATGAAATAGGGTCGAGAAAAACTGATGATCGTTTTTTTAAATCCCTTGAATCTGCAGGGGTTGAAATAAAACCTTTTTTTACAACAAGGGGCCGGAGAAACAGATTTCAGCTTAATTTCAGAAATCACAGAAAAATTGTTGTTGTAGACGGTAAGTACGGTTTTATAGGCGGACATAATATTGGTGATGAGTATGTAGAACGAACAAAGAAGTATAAAGACTGGAGAGATACTCATATGTTTATAGAGGGTCCCTCTGTTCTCGGAATTCAGCTGACATTTTTATCTGACTGGTACTGGGCTGTAAGAAAAAATATTAATCTTTCCTGGACTGCATATGAGTCAGAAAGAGGAGATGTTCAGGCTATTCCTTTTCCGACTGATCCCAGTCATAACCTTGATACCTGCCTTTTGTTTTTTTTGAATTCAATTATAAGTGCCAAGAAAAGGATATGGATTGCAAGCCCTTATTTTGTGCCTGATGATTCCATAATTGAGGCTCTTCAGATTGCAGCTTTAAGAGGAGTTGATGTTAAAATTATTCTCCCCGGTGTACCTGATAAAAAGATTGTATATCTTGCTTCTTTTGCCTACTTTTCAAGACTTTTTATGCCCGGAATTAAGATTTACAGATATACACCAGGATTTATGCATCAGAAAGTTATGCTTATAGACGATGACTGGTCAGCTGTAGGCAGCGCCAATCTTGATAACAGATCATTTTATCTGAATTTTGAAATGAACATGCTTATCAGAGACTACGATTTTAATGAAAAGGTTGAAGCTATGCTTGAAGATGATATTATGAAATCAGACCTTATTCTTTATCCTGACATACATAAAAGAAATATCTTTTTCAGGCTTGCGGTAAGGCTTGCAAGTCTTTTTTCCCCGGTTCTTTAAAACAGGAGAGTGAATTGAAAAAGCTTGGACTTTCACTTGGAGGAGGCGGAGCAAAGGGATTGTCTCATCTGGCTTTTCTTAAAGTTCTTGATGAGCTGGAATTGAAACCTCATATAATTTCAGGGACAAGTATAGGCGGAATGATAGGAGCATTTTATGCTTCAGGTGTTACTGCCGGTGAAATGCATCGCAAAATCGGAGAACTCGGCTTTCTTGGACTTTTGAAATTTGCCAGGTTTTCCGGATTTCGGCAGTCAGGTGTGTTGAGCAGTAAGGGGATTGAAAAGTATCTTGAGCAGAACTTACCTGTCAGATATTTTGAAGAACTTGAAATTCCGCTTAAAATTGTTTCTGCTGATTTCTGGAACAGGAAACAGATAGTTTTTTCGAGAGGAGCTCTTATACCTGCGATAATTTCAAGTATATCCATGCCCGGAGTATTTCCACCTCTTGAAATCAACAGCAGAATGTTTATAGACGGAAGTGCTGTAAATCCCCTGCCTTTTGATATAATTAAAGACGACTGCGATGTTGTTGCTGCAATTGATGTTTCAGGAGAAAAAACTCCTGTAAACGATAAAAATACTCCAGGGATTATTGGAACAATACTGAATACTTTTCAGATAATGCAGTCTGCGATTGTTTATGAGAAAACTCAAAGATTTATGCCAGATATCTATATAAAACCCCGCCTTGAGAATTTCCGTGTTCTTGAATTTGACAAGTACGAGGAGATTCTTTCTTCAGTTTCAGATGATGTATCTATATTTAAATCATTGCTTGAAGACTTTTTTGACAAAGGAATTAATTTTTAGCTTTTATTTTATTATACTTTTTTTAAATCATCTCTTTTTTAATTATACCCAATATTTCATTCCATGATCAATAAATAATTTAAGTTGTAAGCACTGATTGTAGTCTGCTATAAACTGTTATTGAATTATACTACAGCCGGAGGTTTTCTTATGCAGAACAGGGTAAATCCGTTTAATCCTGAAAAAATTGCTTCAGTACTTGTTGAAAAAAATATTTTATCTGAAAAATCTGCAAATTATTTTTTAAAAAACTATAAATATCAGTACGAAAAAATAAAAAAGAAAAATCAAAACCTTTACTCAGCTGTTCACGATAAAACCCTTTCAGTAGATGTTCTTGTAAGCTTTGAATTTATAGCCAATGAATCTACAGGAAAAAAAATTGATGAAGATATAGTGTTTGGGGCTCTGGCTGAAAAATGGGGTTTTGAATACAGAAAGATAGATCCGCTCAAGCTTGATATTAATACAGTGACATCTCTTATTCCAAAAAACCTTGCTTTAAGACATCTTTTGCTGCCCCTTGAAATGAAAGGCTCCGAAGTTTTTATTGCAACTTCTGACCCTTTTAATATGGAAGCGTTTGATGATATAGCAAGGATTACAAAAGCTAAGGTAATACCTGTTATAAGTGCAAAATCGGATATTATAAGGCTGATAAATGAATTTTTCGGGTTTCAGAGATCAATTTCAGCAGCAGAAAATGAATTTGCAGAAAATCAGATAGATCTTGGAAATCTTGAGCAGTATGTAAAATTAAAATCAATGGATGAACTTCCTGCCAATGATCATCATATTGTAAGCGCTGTTAACCATATTATAAGTTATGCATTTGATCAAAGAGCAAGTGATATTCATATAGAGCCGAAAAGAGAAAAAACTGTTGTGAGGCTGAGGATAGACGGAGTTTTACATCCTGTATACAGTCTTTCCAAAAAAGTTCACAATGCTATAGTAAGCAGGATTAAAGCTATGTCAGGCCTTGATATGGCCGAAAAAAGAAGGCCCCAGGACGGCAGGATAAAAACTGCAAAAAATAACGTAGAAGTTGAAATGCGTATCTCAACTCTTCCTGTAGCATTTGGTGAAAAAGTTGTATTAAGACTTATGGATCCTGATATTCTTTTTCAGGATCTTGGTTCTCTTGGAATCAAGGGGCGTGATCTTGAACTTACAAAAAATTTTATAAAAAAACCGCATGGAATAATTCTTGTGTGCGGTCCTACAGGAAGCGGTAAGTCTACAACTTTGTATTCAGCATTAAGTTTAATTTCTAATCCTGAAATAAATATTACTACTATTGAAGACCCTATAGAAATGATACACGAGGACTTTAATCAGATAGCTGTAAAACAAAATATCGATATGAGTTTTGCCCGTGCTCTTCGTCATATTTTAAGACAGGATCCTGACGTAATAATGATAGGTGAAATGAGAGATCTTGAAACAGCAAGAAATGCTGTTCAGGCAGCTCTTACAGGGCATCTTGTATTGTCAACTCTTCATACCAATGATTCCCCTTCAACAATAGCAAGGCTTATAGATATAGGTCTTGAGCCTTATCTAATAAGGTCAACTTTAGTTGGTGTAATATCACAAAGACTTGTAAGAACTATATGCAGTGACTGTAAATATTCTTATGAAGAAGATCCATCAGAACTTGCAAAAAAAGGAATACATTTAAAAGGAAAGAATACGGTTACTCTTTATAAGGGCAAAGGATGTTCAAAATGCAGAGGAACAGGATATTATGGCAGAACAGGTATATATGAAATCATGCCTTTTTCTGAAAAAATAAGCAGCCTTACAACATCAGACTGTTCTCCTCCAGTAATAAGAAAAGCAGCTTTGTCTGAAAATATGACAGAGCTTTATGAAGATGGGGTAAAAAAAATGCTTAAAGGAATAACTACTGTTGATGAGGTTTTGAGAATAGCTGTTTATTCATAATTATACTTAATGCTACGTCAGATTTAATGCATAAGAGCTGGTTTATTCTTTATTGTAACAAACACAGGAAAATGATCACCAGGCGTTTGTTTTATTACCTCATATTTGTCTGCAGAAAGATCTTTGGATAAAAAAATATAATCTATTCTCGGAA
>JBNJDM010000032.1:0-25848 GCA_051744925.1 Thermodesulfobacteriota bacterium
TACAACCGGGTAACTCGGGGACATCAGCAACAAACGCCTGATCTTCTATACTCCAGTAAATAATAATTTCGTATCTATTCATCATCAACTCCCAGCTGAGATCGAATCAATATTTTGATCGCTACTACCTAAAAGTTACCCATCAAGTCTCCAGAAAATTACCTCCAAATATTCATCGAATATACAAGAAGTTAACAGTTAAGAAAAAAATAATTAAAACCAAAATCAGTTCCTTATGCTTCAAGCAATTATTAATTATTTTAACTTTCTGCAAAAAAACGGTCAAGAAATAGAAAGTGTTCCAAGTGCCATTCTTTTTTGAATTTCTTCTGAAACGATTTTTTCTATGGCAGATCTTTGTTCCGGAGAAAGTTCTGAAAGTTTTTCTTCAGTAAATCCCATTTCTCTTAAAATTTCTTGTCTTAGCTTTTTAATTTTTTCTTCCTCAATAGCCTTAAAAAGACCTTTGAATCCTTTTTCTCTGAATTCTTCAATCAGTTGTTCTATGGAACCTGTAGTATTTTTATCCTCAATAAATTCAGACGTAGAAATTTTTTCTTTTGCTTCTGCAAGAACAGAAGCAAACATATCGTTTTTTTCCTTGATTTGAACTTTTGAGGTTATTAAGGGACTTGCAGATGAAATAAATACTTGATTGTTTATAGCCATAATAATCACCATTATCTAAGTTTTTTATGAAAAACTTTAAGCAAAATTCATTCCCTGACTCAGGTTTTTTATAATAAAGATCTGAATGCCTTGATCAGTAAAAGTTCCAGGTATTAAAGCTTAAACTAAAAGCTGGTGAATTTTATTATTTGATCTGCAAAAAAGGGAGTGTTTTCCTGTATGCGGAGAAATTTTTTCTTCTGTTTAACCTGATTATAGATACATATAAAAAAATGCTGATAAATTCGATAATTACAAAGTTTATCAAGACAGAATTTCTGATTTTCATGATAAATATATTCCAAAAGGTGCCAGTATCTCGATTTAGGATGCGGGCCAGGGAATAATATCAAAACAATACTGGGAAAAGATGAGACTTGTTTCTTTACAGGTGTAGATCTTTCTGTCACATTTATAAATATTGCCAAAATAAGATTTCCTCAATTCAAGTTTTTACAAAAATATATTCGCTTTCTGGAAATAAATGAAAAATTCGGGGTTATAATTGCCTCTTTTTGTATAGTTCACCTGACAAACGAAGAAACAAAAGCATTTCTGGATAATTTATCGAATCTGATGGCAAGCAATGGCAGCCTTTATTTGAATTATATGAACGGTGAAAAGTCAGGTTTAGAAACAACCAGTTTTTCTAATGAAGAGATTTTTTTCAACTACTACAAAGATCAGTTTATTATTGAACTTTTATCCAAGAATAACATCAGGGTGTCAGAGATTGTAAAGGAAGAATATATAGAACCTGATGGCTCCACCACAACAGATACATTCATATACGCTATAAAAAATTAAATAACAAAATTTCAGATTTTACGTGCCTTTCATAAACGTTAAGGGCTCGGTAAGCCGTACTTTAATCATACTATAAAAAAAGGAGTTAATTATGAAAAGAGTAGAAGGCAAGATAGCTGTTGTTACCGGTGGTGCATTAGGGATCGGCCGGGCAGTTTGTCTGCAGTTGGCCAGAGAAGGAGCAAAAGTCGCTGTAACAGACATTGCAGATGAAGAAGGAAAAAAAGTAGTAGAAACAATCGAAAAATCCGGTGGAACTGCGAAATACTGGCATGTAGATACTTTTGATGAAGATAGTGTCAGCAAAGCTTTTTCAGATATTGCAGATGAATTCGGATCAATAGATATACTTGTTAACAATGCAGGAATCGCCGGGGTGAATAAACCTACTCACGAAATAACCAAAGAGGAGTGGGAAAAAGTCATGGGTGTGAACGTTACAGGTGTTTTTTTCTGTACCAAACATACAATTCCGATAATGAAAAAAACGGGTGGCGGAAGCATTATTAACATGTCTTCTATTTATGGAATTGTAGGTGCTGCAGACTTGCCGCCGTATCATGCATCCAAAGGGGCTGTCAGGCTGATGAGTAAAAATGATGCTTTGTTTTATGCAAAAGACAATATCAGAGTCAATTCCATACATCCTGGATTTATCTGGACACCACTTGTAGAGGAGCTTGCTCAATCTTCTCCACAAGGAGTTCAGGCATTCAGGGAGCAGCTTGATAAACGTCATCCCATTGGTCATGTAGGAGAGCCTGAGGATATTGCTTATGGAGTGTTATATCTTGCATCTGATGAGTCTAAATTTATTACCGGGACTGAGCTTGTTATAGATGGCGGTTATACTGCTCAATAGAATTCAGGGGCATCTTTTTTGGTTAAGAATGCAAATGCACCCCAGGATTTTAGAGCGGGTGCATTTGAAAAAGTATGTTTCTGTAAAGATTAAAAGAATTTTAAAAAAAATATCTTATTTTTACCCAAAAAAATCAGCCATCCAGGCCGATTTATATAACCCAGCTTATTTGGCATAATACAATAACTATTCAACTGTGTTTTTGATAAAATTAATAATACCTGCGTATTCTAGACCAATCACTAATTACATCTCTTTTAGTCTGATAAAATTAAAAATTGATATTGCAATGATTTTAAGTAAATATGCAAAATAGAGTAAAGTAAGTCCCCTGAACTGCAAATCAATGGAGACTAAAATATGAAAAACCAGAATAATCCGATTCTAAACAGCCCTGTTATAGGTTATGCTCATCACCGCATAATTCTGGATGATTCAGGCCTGCCCGTTGACTTTGAGTTTCTGGAAGTTAACCAGACATTTGAAAAATTAACCGGTTTAAATTCTGAAAATCTGATTGGAAGTAACGCCAGGCAAGTGATGCCAGGCATTGAAAAGTCTGAATTTGACTGGGTAGGTTATTACGGCGATATTGCTCTGTACGGTGGAGAAAAGGAATTTGAGAAGTATAGCGAGCATCTTGACAAGTGGTATCGCGTTCATGTTTATTCCACGGAAAAATTTAAATTTACCACCATGTTTATGGATATTACAGAAAGCAAGAATGCAGAAACTCTTCTTGCTGAGAACGAGGATCGTTTCAGCAGGGCTCTTGCCGGTACTGGCGCAGGTTTGTGGGATTGGGATATGGAAAAAAACAGCGTCTATTTTTCTCAGCAATGGAAAAAAATGCTGGGCTATGAAGATCATGAAATTGAAAACAGCTTTGATGGCTGGAAGAATCTTTGGCACCCTGATGACATTAATCGAATAAAAAAAGGGATTAATGATTATCTTGAGGGAAAAACAAAGGTTTATGAAGTTGAGAACAGACTGCTGCATAAAGACGGCAGTTGGCGCTGGATACTTACACGAGGAGAAATTGAAAGGGATTCTACAGGAAAACCTGTCCGCTGGACAGGAACCAATATTGATATAACAGACAGAAAACAAATGGAGCAGGAGCTTCTTCAGGAACGTGATCTTTTTACTGCAGGTCCTGTATTTACTGTTGAGTGGGAGCCATCAGAAAATTGGCCAATCAGGTCTATATCGGTGAATGTCAAAGAGATATTAGGATATTCTGCTGAAGAGATGAAGTCTCCTTCAATTAAATATTCTGAGTTGATTCATCCTGACGATATTGAGCATATCCTGCCGGAAGTAACTTATAATATTACAAATCATATTGATGCCTTTGAACAGTCTTACCGCATTCGCTGTAAGGATGGAGAGTATCGCTGGTTTTATGATTTTACCAAACTTGTACGTAATGAAAAAGGAGAACTAATAAGCATTCGCGGATATCTTTATGATCAAACCCTTCAAAAAGAGGCTGAGTTTGCACTTCATCAGGAACGCCTTCGTTTGCAGGGTATTCTTGAGGGTACGCATGTCGGCACATGGGAGTGGAATGTTCAGACCGGGGATACGGTTTTTAACGAACGCTGGGCTGAGATGGTCGGTTTTTCACTAGAAGAACTAATGCCTGTCTCCATAGAAACCTGGATGAATTTTGCACACCCTGATGATCTTAAAGGGAGTGAAGAAGCTCTAAACCGGCATTTTAACCAGGAAACCGACTTTTATGAGTATGAAAGCCGTATGAAACACAAAGATGGTCACTGGATCTGGGTTCTGGACAAAGGAAAAGTGATCAGCCGGACTGATGACGGCAAGCCGCTGATGATGATGGGAACGCATCAGGATATAACAGATCGGAAAAAACGGGAAACTGAGTTGCAGACTATTCTTGAAACTACTCTTGATGGTTTTTTTATTGCTTCCGCAGAAGGAGAAATAGAGACTGTAAACTCTGCCATGGAAAAGATGCTTGGCTACACCAGAGATGAACTTCTTGCCATGAGTATTGCTGATATTGAAGCTCTTGAGTCACCCGAAGATACTGCAATGCATATACAGCGGGTTTTTCATCAAGGATATGATCGTTTTGAATCCCGGCATCTGCGCAGGGACGGTTCAGTCTGTGATGTTGCTGTAAGTGTTACTCTCCTGGAGGTTGATGTACCAAAGCTGGTGGTTTTTGTTACAGACATTTCTGAACAAAAAGCAGTGGAACGAGAGCGGGAGTATAACACAACACTTCTTTCCGAGCTTTTTGAACAATCTCCTGTGGGGATTGCTTTAAACGATTTTGATACAGGAGCTTTTCTCGAAGTAAACAGCAAACTTCTGGAACCAACCGGGTATACAAAGGAAGAGTTTCTTGCTCTGAGTTACTGGGATGTCACTCCAAAAGAGTATGCACCACAAGAAGAGATCGCTCTTGCTCAGATGAAGGAATACGGATATTTTGAATCATTTGAAAAAGAATATATCAGAAAAGACGGATCTCGCTATCCTGTCCGGCTAAAAGGTATTGTAGTTACTGATATTAATGAAAAAAAACGAATATGGGTGATTGTTGAAGATATTTCACTTGAAAGGGAAGCTTCGCGTAAACTCCGGGAAAATGAAGAAAAATTCCGCACTCTTTTTGAAACAGTCCCTGTGGGAATAACAATTGCATCAAAAGACGGAACTATTAATGAAAGCAACAGTGCGGCAGAAAAAATTCTCGGACTTTCCCAGGAGCACCAGTTCCAGCGTGAGATAGATGGATCTGAATGGCAGATAATACGTAAGGATGGCTCCTTCATGCCCCCGGAGGAATATGCCAGTGTACGTGCGATGAAGGATGGGATTACTGTGTATGGTGAAGAAATGGGTGTTGTCCGGGGTAAAGATGATATTGCATGGATTATTGTGAACGCAGCTCCTGTTGAAGGGCTTGGTGTGGTAATATCTTATGTGGATATAACAGATAAAAAGAATGCTGAAGAAGAATTGCGCAAGACAAATCTTTACCTGGAAGAGGCAACAGCTTATGCCAAAAGTCTTGCTGCTGATGCCCAGATGGCAAATCAGGCAAAAAGTGAATTTCTTGCAAATATGAGTCATGAAATCAGAACTCCTATGAACGCGGTTCTGGGTCTTGGGCGTTTGCTTGAAGATACTCCTGTTAATGCTCAGCAGAGGGATTATCTAAAAAAAATAAACCGTTCATCAAAATTTCTTCTGGGAGTTATTAATGACATATTGGATTTTTCCAAAATTGATTCCGGCAGTTTAGAACTCGATTTAGAGCCTTTTGAGCTTAAAGATGTGCTTGATCAGACAAGAATGCTTTTTGTCAGTTCGGCTCAGGAAAAAGAGCTTGAAATTATATTTGACGCCTCGCCTGATCTTCCCAGGGTATTGTTTGGTGATCCTTTAAGGCTTGGGCAGGTACTGACAAATCTTGTTGGCAATGCTGTAAAATTTACCGAGAAAGGTCATGTTACACTGCATATAAGCAGAGCTGACAAAAACAATGTTTCCAAAGATTTTTGCTCCCTGTGGTTTTGTGTAGAAGACAGCGGTATAGGTATGACTGCCAAACAGATCGACCGCCTTTTTAAGCCTTTTTCACAGGCGGATAGTTCGACTACAAGAAAGTATGGGGGAACCGGTCTTGGGCTTGTGATAAGCCATCGTCTGGTGGAAGCAATGGGCGGAAGTCTTGAAGTAAGTTCTGTACCGGGTAAAGGCAGCAGTTTCTTTTTTACCCTGGATATGCGTGTTGCATCTTCTGCTGTTGGTCTTGTAGATTCTCCTGAAAACATGACTTCAGGTATGTCATTTCTTGTGGTTGATGATCAAAAAATGCCCCGCATGGTGCTTCGCAGAATACTTGAAAGCTGGAATGCCCGGGTAATTGAAGCTTCAAGCGGTACACAAGCAGTTTCAAAGATTGTTGAGGCACAAAAACGGGAGAAATATTTTGATTATATTCTTATGGACTGGAAAATGCCAGGTCAGATTGACGGTCTTGGGGCAATTTCTCAGATACAAAAACTTTATGAAAATGGTACGCTTAAAGGATCACAGCCGCCTGTATTTATGATCAGCGCCTATGATAAAGAGGAACTGCCCAAAGATGAAACTGTAATTTATTCTGCATTTCTTGAAAAACCTGTTACCGCATCTGAGCTTTTTGATGCCATGATGGAAGCCTCGGGCGGTAAATTAATCTATGATAATCATCAAAGCTCTTTGGAAATACCATCTTTTGCCGGATACACTGTTTTACTGGTTGAAGACAACGAATTAAATCAGGAGGTTGCCATTTCATTTATAGAAAAAACCGGTGCAGAGGTACTTGTTGCTGAAAACGGAAAGTATGCACTTAATCTTTTGGAAAAAAAGGGTGTTGATCTGGTGTTTATGGATCTTCAGATGCCTGTTATGGACGGTTTTGCTGCTACAGCAGAAATTCGCCGGAAAGAGTCAGAATCAGGCAAAAAAATGCATCTTCCTGTAATTGCACTCTCTGCTGCGGTGATGGAAGCTGATCGCACCAAAGCCTTAAATGCAGGTATGGATGAACTTTTGGCTAAACCGATTGATGAGAATGATTTGTATCGCATAATGGGTAATTATCTTGAAAATCAGGGTGTTATTTTACAGGAAGATCAGTTGGCTTTGCAGGCCAAAGATTCTGATAAGGAGTTTCCTGAACTTGATGGGTTTGATCTGAAGCAGGCCAGGGCAACTTCAAGGGGCAACCCGGATTTTTATCTTAAACTGCTGCGTCGTTTTTATTCCCAGTTATCCGGAGATTTTACCAATTTACAGGAAAGGATTTATACTCTTTCTTTTGACAAAATTCAGCATGAGCTGCATACTTTGAAAGGTACTGCTGCAACTGTAGGGGCTATGCGGATAGCGGAGATTGCCTCTGATATTGACAGGTTGAGCAGGCAAAAAACAATGCCAGCTGATTCCATGATTAACGAGTTGAGTGAAGCGATATCAGATGCATGTAAACAGATTGCCATGCATCTGCATTCAGAAAAAGAGGTTAATACTGTAGATGAAAAGGAAGGCCGCAGTGCATTGAATTCAATTGTTGCAAAGCTTCGCAATAATGAACTGATTGAAGATAATTTGCTTGATACAGCTGCAGATTACATTGGGACCCGGATAGGCATAGAACAGGCCCGCAAGCTTAGGATAATGGTTGAACAATTCGATATGGACGGTGCGGTTGATTTTCTTGGGGAGTTATTTAAAGATATCAGCAAAGACGGAGAACTTTGATATGATGAGTAAGTTTAGTATGAGTAATTTTGATTACAAACAGGCTATGATACTTATTGTTGATGATCAGCCTGTTAATATACATGCATTGTCTGAGCTTTTGAAAGATGATTATGGTATTCAGGTTGCTTTGAACGGTGCCAGAGCTTTGGAGATTGCACGTGGTGAAAATCCTCCTTCATTAATTTTGCTGGATATTCAGATGCCCGGAATGGATGGTTACGAAGTTTGCCAAAGGTTAAAAGCAGATGAACAGACAAGAGAAATTCCCGTCATCTTTGTTACTGCCAAAGACACCGGTGTTGATGAGGAAGAAGGATTAAAACTTGGCGCTGTTGATTATATAAGCAGGCCTTATACCCCCGGAGTTGTTAAGGCACGTGTATTCAATCAGATCTCCAGGATATTTGCTGAAAATGCTATGGCCCTGTCTGTTGAAAATCAGCGTATATTACTGAACAATATTCAGACACAGATCTGGTATCTCATTGATGAAACTACCTATGGAGCAGTTAATAAGGCTCATGCCGATTTCAACGGTATGAAAACAGAAGATATTTCCTTTAAAAGCCTTTATGATATTTTTCCGGAAGAAGTAGTAGATGTTTGCAAGCTTTCAAATACAGAAGTTTTTTCAACAAAAAAATCTGTACATACTGAAGAGTGGATCCCGGATGTGACTGGTGAAAAAAGGCTTATCTCAATTATCAAAACACCAAAACTTCGAAAAGACGGCTCAGTTGAATATGTTGTATGCTCTGCAGAGGATATAACTGAGCGTAAAAAACTTGAAGCAAAATTACAAACCATGGCGTTGAATGACGAGCTTACAGGTCTGGCAAACAGGCGATCTGTTAAAGAGCATCTTGAATGGAGTATAAAAAATGCTCTGAGAAAAAAACAAAAATTCAGCGTTGCAATACTTGATCTTGATTATTTTAAAAAGGTTAATGATACCTACGGTCATCAAAAAGGAGATGAAGTATTAAGGTCAGTCGGGCAGGTTTTGAAATCAGGTCGGCAGAATGATTTTCCGGCCCGGTTTGGAGGTGAAGAGTTCCTTGTAGTACTTCACGATACTGATGAAGACCAATCTGTTATAGCCTCAGAAAAAATAAGAAAACGTATTGCCGGGATAAGAGTACTTGAAAAAGAGATTACAGTCAGTATTGGCATAGCAACATTTTTGCCGAATCAGGATATTGTTTCTGATTCATTGAGTGATTCTTTAATAGGCAAAGCTGATGAAGCTTTATATTTTGCAAAAGAATCTGGTCGTAACAGAGTTGTACATTATAAAGATATTCCTGATACTGAATAATAATTCAATAACTTTGAATAATAGAAGGGCATAAGAATTTTAAATTGATACTGCATAGTATTTTCTAAAACAGATCAGTTACTTTCTAGTATTATTTATAAGTAATTTCCGGGATTTTTTATAGGTAAGTCTTGAGAAAATCAATAAAATCGAATTCTGTCTTTATATGGCAAGAGTTTCCATCCACCGGCTTATATTATCAAAAATTTCATCTCTGTTTATCTCATTATAATTTTCATGGAAATTTTTATTGTATCTTTTGATTTTTACCAGATTACCGGGAATCCTTTTTAACGCAGCTTCGCTTACATCAGGATCTGCAAGATAATCATTTCCGGCAATAAATGCATAAACAGGGAACTTGTCCCATTTTGCAATATTATCAAGAACAAACTTCTGTGTTTTTTCAGATTCAACCCCAAGTTTTGCAGAAACTTTTGTGGCTCTTAATCCTGAATTTTCATCAGCATAATGTCTTTTTGTTATATCTTTATCATGGGTAAGATGTTCAGTAAGCGGCTCAGGTTCTATTGCAAATCCGGGCATTACTTTGGCAATTATTTTAGATGCGGCTTTAAGATATAAAGGTACCTGAACTTTGTTGGAAAGCCATGGTGAAGACACAATATATCCTGCTATTTCAGAGTTTTGTCCAATAGTCAGTCCGTAGTAAAGAGATATAAGGCTGCCATTGGAATGAGACATAATAAAAATAGGTTTATCAGGGTATCTTTTTTTAATTTTTGTATAAATCTCATGGATATCTTGTGCATACTGATTGTATGAGTTTATGTGAAAAACAACTTTGCCATTTTTGTTGTGTTTTGGATAAGTTCCATGCCATCTTAAATCAGGTGCAAAAGTTGCAATGTTTTTATCTTTAAAATAAAGAGCAGGGGTTACATAATCTCCTCCATGTGCCATACCACCATGAATTGCAAGAATTACAGCTTTTGGATCATCATCCGGCAGCCATGATCTTATAAGAAGATTAACATTGTCAGAAGTTTTAAATATCTCATGGGAAGTTTCATTGAATTCCATTGAAGGCTCCTGATAGATTTTTTTAATTAAAGTTTGGAAATAATATCATTTTCTTAGGCTTTTTCAATCACTTATTTAATTTTAAATAAAAAATTAGACTTAGGGTTTAAAAAAAGAAATTTAATTTTCCAGGCCATACTGGAAAAAACTACTGATATTTATACCTGGTGGTTGAAATTATTGATGAATTCGGGTTTTGATAACAAGTATTGATTTTGTTGACTCAAATTTGTTATTTTAATTAAAAGTTTATTACCCTGATCTAAAAAAACTTGTACCTGTAGCAGTGTGTAGATGTTTTTTATGGTTTGGTTAACAAAATGCAGGTTCTTACCTAATATAAGGAGGTTTTGATAATGGCTTTTGATGTAGTTGCAAGGTATTCACGCTGTTTTACCCGTAGCGCAGTTTTTATAATGTCCATTATGTTGCTTGTTTCCGGATGCTCTCAGGATAAACAGGAAAAAGAACAGGTACAAAAACAGGAAAAAGAACCGGTTCGTTTAGTTTACGTGGACTGGGAATCGGAGAAGGCTAGTGCCCACGTAATTAAAGCTGTGATTCAGGAGAAGCTTCACCGTGATTGCGAGCTTATGACTGTAAGCCTGCACGCCATGTGGCAGTCTCTGGCTGCTGGAGATCAGGATGCTTCTGTGGCTGCATGGCTGCCGTCCCTGCAGGGTGATTATCTGAAGAAATACGGTAACAAAGTCCGGAACCTGGGAATTAATCTAAAAGGAACGAGAATAGGGCTTGTAGTTCCTGAATATGTTGAGATTGAAAGCATAAAAGAATTGAAGGAACACCGGGAGAAGTTTGCATCCAGAATTGTGGGTATTGATCCCGGAGCGGGAATAATGGGCAGGACATCAGAAGCCATGGATTTATACGGGCTGAATGATTTTGAGCTTATTTCCGGAAGCGGTCCAACCATGACCGTGGCCCTGAAAAAGGCTGTTGAAGAAAAGCGCTGGATAGTTGTTACCGGTTGGACTCCGCACTGGAAATTTGCCAAATGGGATCTCAAATACCTGAAGGATCCGAAAGGAGTTTACGGTCAGAAAGAGCATATTTCCACCATCGTCAGGGAAGGACTGGAGAATGATATGCCCGGGGTGTTCAATCTTTTGCAGAATTTTAAGTGGAACCCCGATGATATGGAGCAGGTTATGCTTTTTGCGCGTGATGAAGAAATGGATTATTATCAGGCTGCAAAAAGATGGGTCAGTGAGAATGAGGCCCAGGTGGAAGCCTGGCTTGAGAACTGATTTGGGGTTTGCGGGATAAAAATAATTTATGAAAATATTTTCTAAAAAAAAATCCGGAGACAGGTCGGAGGAGAGTATTACCCGGTCATGGTTTGAGGTTTCTATTGCCATCACAGTCTTTCTGGTAGGTTTTTTGTTGTGGCATTTGGTTTATTCCTACAACCTTATGGTTTCTTTCAAGGAAAAAGAGTTTGTAATAGAACGTTCTTCCTGGCAGCTTCTGCTTTACGCCGAATCCATGCAGATGTCGGCCCTTGTGAGTGCCACCAGCGGTGATCTTAACTGGGAAAAAGATTACCTTCAAATTAAACCTCAGCTGGAGGAAGTGCTTCATAAAATTCCTGAGCTGCTGCCATCTGAAGATGTGCAAAAAATAGTTGAGGAGATTGATGCTAATCTGGAGGTGATCAAAGAAATCGAAAAGGAGGCATTCAACCTTGTCAGCAGAGGGGAAAAGGATAAAGCCTACAAATTGCTCTCCGGATGGGAATATACCAAAAGGAGAATGGAATTTTTCAGCCGGACGCGGGATTTGACTCAACTTATTCAGCAGCGTCTGGAAGAAAGAACCTCTTTTGACACCACCAGACTGGCTATTTTGGTGGTCGTTTTAGGTATTGGGGGGCTGTTTCTGTGCTGGGATACTACCATTAGAATTTGGCGGGATCAGGTAAGAAAAAAACAAGACGCAGAGGAAAAAATTTCTTTGCTTTTGAATAATTCCGGGCAGGGATTTATGCTGGCGGATGAGAGTCTTTTAATAGATCCTAATTACAGCCTTGAATGTGAGAATATTTTCGGCAGGAATGTAGCCGGAGATACACTGCCTGAGCTGTTGTATCCTGAAGATGGATATGACAGACAGCATTTCGCCGGTTCTCTTCAGATGCTAATGCAGGAAGATGATGAGTTTCTCCGGGAGAATATAGTCTCTCTTCTGCCTGAACGATTTTATGTAAATGAGAAGTATATTCTGGTGGAATACAGACTGGTTTCCAGCACTCAGATAATGCTTATTATCACAGATATAACCGAAAAGGTTTTCCTGGAGCAGGAAGTACGTGATGAGCACAAAAGACTCTCTTTTGTGGTCAGCGCCCTTGAAAACAAAAACGAGCTTTTGGACAGTATACGGGAGTATGAACAGTTCATCGATATGTTGACTCCAGAGAAAAAAGGCGGCGTGACCGGCGAAGCAGCCGATCTTGATCTGACATTTCGAAAGGTCCATACTTTCAAGAGTGTGTTTATGCAGTTTGAGATGCCTTATACTCCTGAGGAGCTGCATCTGGCAGAGGAAAACATTACAAAAATACTTAAAAATAAAGATACTTCCTGTTCAGTGCAGGATGAGGACATAATTTCACGGGAACCTCTCGAGCTTGCCCTGGAAAATGATAAAAAGCTGCTGGGGGAAACTCTTGGTAGTTCTTTTGTACAGGACACAAAAAAAATCAGCGTACCCGAGTCCAGGCTGGTAGAGATGCAGGATAAGGTGCAGCAGATGCTGAAGATGCAGGAGCAGCAAACAGAGCTACATGAAGAGCTTGGAAACCTTTTGAAAAAACTGAAGGGGATTCGGTATGTAGAGCTAAAAGCTTTACTGAACAAGCATTCAAAGTTTATTCAGCAGTTGGCCGACAGATGCGACAAGCAACTGCATCCTCTTGAAATCAGTGGGGATAATGTCCTTGTAGATCCATACGAGTTTGATTCTTTTATTAAGTCCCTTGTACATGTTTTTAGAAATTCACTTATCCATGGAATAGAAGAACCCGAAGAGCGACTGGAAAAGGGAAAACCGGAAAATGGGCTTGTTCAGTGCAGCATCGAAAGTTTGCCTGAGAGTATTGTTCTGTGCATTAAGGACGACGGCCGGGGAATAGATACAGGCAGGCTCTCTGATAAGTTGCTGAGTACAGAAGTGTTTACCCGGGATTACCTGGAATCATTGACGGAAAATGAACTTTTGCAGTATATTTTTCATCCGGGGATTTCTACGTCTGCTGTTGCCGATGAATATTGCGGACGGGGAGTAGGCCTTGATGCAGTAGCTGTGGAAGTGCATAATATGGGCGGCACAGTAAAGGTTTACAGCAAAAAAGATGAAGGTTCTGTGTTTACTTTCTATCTGCCCGGACAGGGGGAACCGGACGGATTGATAAATCTCATAAAGGAGGCAGCTTTTGGATGAACAAAAAGTGAATATAGGTGATTTGATGCAGAGTCTTATCCAGGGCTCACAGTCATTTCTGGAATCCGAGGTCCGAGTGTCTGTAACTGAGACAAATTGTCTCTATGAGCCTGTAAGTACTCTCAATTTATCTTATCTGACATCTCTTATCAGCGTAAACAGCGATATAAATATGTTTTTTGCCTTTTCCTTTGAAAAGGAACTTATTTTTTCCATTTTGCGTGAAATGACTCAGGATATCGATTATACAGAGGATGAAGAAGGCGAATTTATGGAGTCGGCAGCCACAGAAATGCTGAATATTGTCGTGGGTAATGCTTCGGTTTTTTTTGCCCCAGGCGATAACCGGATTTCTTTTTCTCCTCCGGTTGTAATTAAGGAGGGCAAGAGTATGATGAAAAGCCAAAAGACCATTTTTTATTCTTCAGTCGTTCAGACAAATTATGGCAGTCTTTATATACATCTTATAGGACCAAGGGAGTTGTTTGATGAGCAGCTTAATTACCAGGAGGAAGTTAAATGACAAAATATTCGGTTATGGTTGTTGATGATTCGGCCATTAGCCTGCGTAATCTTTCCAATATACTTGAAGAACTCGATTTTAATGTAGCAGGTGCCTGTTTTGACGGCCAGCAGGCCTGTGATAATTATTCAGACCTGAAGCCGGACCTTGTGACTATGGATATAACAATGCCGGTTATGGACGGTATTGAGGCTACAAAGAAGATAGTTGAATCTCATCCGGAAGCGGTTATTATAATGGTCACCTCACACGCTCAGAAACAGACGGTAATAGATGCTGTTCGGGTGGGTGCCAGAGGTTATATAATCAAACCTTTTAACAAAGAGAAGGTAGCCGAGAGTATTACCAAAGTTATCGATAAATATTTGAAAAAAGAATGACCTGCCATAGTAACGACAACATTGTTAATTCGCTTTTCCATGCTTTGCCTTTTGGTGTGTATATCATAGATGTACACAGCTGGAAGGTGTTATTTACCAACAGGCATATGAAGGAAATTCTAGGTTTAGATATCCGCGAGGGAGGTCTTTGTTACCGGGAAATATTCAATATAATTGCATCAGGCACACTAAAAGCCTGCCTGATGCGGGTTAATCGGTTAATTTCTTTAAGATTTTATTTATACTCCTGTTGGAGGAGCCATGAATTCAGGTCCAACAGGCTGTTTAATTGTTTCTGCAAGAATAGTTTCAACAGCTGAAAGAGTTGCAAGATCCATAGACCATCCGAAAATATCATCAAGCGGCTCAAGATGAGAAGGTATGCGTCCTCCCCATATAGCCACAGGAATTCCTTTTTCAAAAATCCATCTTAAACTGAATGCTAGAAGGGACTTGTTAAATCTTTTACCTGCAAGCTCTTCAAGTTTTTCAACCGCTTCAAGATACTGACTGAAACGCGGCTCTTTGAATTTCGGATCATTGTTGCGAAGATCATCTCCTTCAAATTTGGTATCTTTAGATATTTTGCCTGATAAAAGTCCTCTGCATATTGCGCCGTAGGTCATAAGCGTAATATCATTTTGCTGACAATAAGGTTTTATATCTTTTTCTATATCACGCTCAAAAATATTAAACGGCGGCTGACATAAATGAAGCGGACATTCTTTTTGGAAAGTTTCCATCTGATCCTGGGTGAAATTACTTACACCGACCGCCTTTATAACAGACTGGTCGTATAGTTCGCGCATTACAGCAGCTGTTTCTGCTATAGGACGTGAACAATCAGGCCAGTGCAGATAATATATATCGATTGTATCTGTTTTAAGTCTTTTAAGAGAATCTTCAACTTCCCGCATTATACGGTCTCTTGAACCGTTTCGCTTTATACCTTCATTTTGGGTCCAGTCAAGAGTAACTTTTGTGGAAAGGTAAATATTTTCACGGTTTCCGTACTCCTCAACAGCTTTTCCTACAATTTCTTCAGATTTGCCGAATCCGTATACAGGAGCTGTATCAACAAGATTTACACCTTTGTCAAAAGCGGCATGTATGGTTTCAATGGAATCGTTTTCATCTGTTCCACCCCACATCCATCCGCCGATTGCCCATGTCCCAAGGGCTACACGTGAAACTTCAAGATCTGTTTTTGGAATTTTATAATATTCCATTTTAAGTCTCCTTTATTTTATTAAGAAAATGTTTGATTTGATAAAATTTGAAATTTGATTGTTTTTAAGATGATTTAAAACTTGATAAAAAAAGATTTTATAAATCACTTCAGTTTCAACAGTATTCATCCTGGAGTTTATGTCAATGTACTTGAAATAATCTGTTTTGCTTGTCTGATATTGTCAGGTAGTAATCCGGCTTATAATCTCTTCTTCTGAAAGACTGAATTTTTTACAGACATCTTCAAGTGTTTCAAAAAGATGGTTGCAGCAAAGGCAGGTGCCTGCTTTTTTATCATATGATTTTATTATTTCTTCAGAATTTTCATATTCTGCCATTATATCAAGAAGGGTCATTTTTGTAAGATTTTTATTTTCCATGACTTACTCCGGTAAATAAATTGACAGAGTTGTTCCACAATTTTCTTTGGATGAAATTGTTATGTAACCGTTGTGCTGTTTAACTGCTGAAAATGCTTTTGTAAGTCCAAGGCCTGTACCTTTTGCCGAAGAAAGGGCTTTTGTTGAAAAGTAAGGGTCAAAAACCCTGTTTATATTTTTCTCTGATATTCCTTTGCCGTAATCTTTAATGCTGATTAAGGTGTATTTCCCTTTTTCGATTATCCCCTGAACATCATTGTTTGATTCAGTTAAATCATCTTTTTTTATATAAATTTCTGTTAATTTTTTATCAGAAGTTTCCATTGCTTCAAAAGCGTTTTCCAAAACTGCATCTACTGCAGATTCCATCATTTTTGAGTTTATATTCAGGGTATTAACATCATTGTCTTTATAAAGTTTTATTGTCATTAAATCTTTATATTTTTCTATAAAAGGTTCAAAAAATCTTTTGGCATCTACGTGTTGTTTTATTATAGAAGACCAGTCTGAAATTCTGAAAAAGTTTTTAGTAAGGGAATCAAGATGTTTACCTGCTTTTTCTATTCTTTGAAGGATTTCACCTGTTTTTTTACTCCCGGATTTTTCAGCTTCTATTAATGCAAGGGAAACGTTTCCAAGTATTGTTGATAAAATATTGCTTATATCGTGTGCAATACCTGTTGCCATTGTACTTACAAGCTCGAATTTGCTTGATTTGATTTTTTCATTTTCAAGAAGAATCTTATCTGAAATATCTCTGATAAAGGCCTGGATTACCGGTGGAGTGTTGTTTATTTTTACTGCACTTACTTCAACAGGTATTTTTTTCCCGTTTTTATTTTCAACAACAGTATCTGTTCTTATGTTTTTTTCTTTGAACAGACCCCCAAGATTTTTTTCAAAACGCTTTCTTTCTTCGGGTGCTACAAATTTATTATAATTTTTTGCAATTATATCTTTTTTTAAATATCCGAAAGTCTTTTCAGATATTTCATTGCAGTCTATTATTGTACCTTTAGTATCTGTTACAAAAACAGGATCATAAGACTGATTGAAAAGCGACTGAAGAAGTTTCTGGCTTTTTATAAGTTTTTCTTCAGCTTCAAGTCTTGCCTCTTCAGCTTCCATTTCTTTTGTAACATTTGTAAGATTTCCTATTGAAACTGTTACATTGTCATCTTTAAAATATATTACAAAAGCCTGGTCCTTGAGCCAGAATGTTTTGTTGTCAAATCTTATTTTATAAACAGCTTCGTTGAATCCGGAATCCTGAACTTCTGACCTGATTTTAAATTTTTTACTTAAAAAAAGATCTTTATTCTGTGTGTGAATCTTTACCCGGTTTTCATTTTTTATGTATACTTTTCTGTCTATTACTGATTTTTTAAATGTTTCAGGGAGTTCGTCGATTTCTGATGAAAAAAGTCCTTTAAAATTTTCACCTGCATATTCATACCAGATTTCATTTTTGTCATTTTCCCAGGCAGAAATATATAAAATCGACGGAATCAAAAATTCATTTATCGATTTTAGTTTTTTTATATACGAAAGAAGGCTTTTTTTTAAAAAATAAGATTTCTCCTGATTCAGAAGTTTTCCTTCGTAGTATTTCGGGATTTTAATATTATTATTTTCCATTTATATTCTTACTTTAGTTGACTGATAATTTGTTCTGTAAAATCGGATGCCTGAGAAGAAATTTCTATAAATTTATCTATATCAATAACAATTTCGTCAAACCCTGCAGTCAGTTTATTAAAAATTTCATGATCAATGAATCCTTTTTCAATATAATCTTTTGCAAGATGATCAGCCATGGAAATTATCAAAGTAAATTTTTCGTCTTTATTAAATTTTTTCCTGTGATGGTCTTTAATAGCTTTCTGAATATGCACAGGAAGATTCCAGAGCTTTACCATTGCATAACCTGTATGACCGTGGTGAATTCCTGTAAGGCTTATTTCAGCATCAATATTTTCATTTGCCTGATTTATCAGACTATTATAAATTTTTGAATATCTGTCAATCCATGGTGAAAGTGCAAGTTTGCCGCAGTCGTGCAAAAGTCCTGCTGTAAAAGCGTCAGATTCGAATCCATGGTAAAAATATCCGCACATTGTTTTGGCTGTATATGCCGTAAAAAGGCTGTGTTTAAAAAACTGTTCTGATGAAATTTCATATCCTTTGAGCTGTGTTTTGAGCAAAGGTGCTGCAGCAGCAGTTTCAATAATTTCGCATAAAGTCTGAACTCCCAGAATCTGTGCTGCATATTTTATTGAACCTGTTGTTTTTGTAATACTGTAATAAGCAGAATTTGCAAGTTTTAGAACTCTTGCAGCAAGAGCAGGGTCTTTTACAATTACATCAGAAATATCTCCTATTCCTGACTGTTTGTTGTGTATGATTCTTTTTGCTTTTAAAATAACATCAGGGTAAGCCGGAAGATCAGCCAGGCTTTTGATAATTTTTCTTTGAATCAGTTTTTTTTCTTCTGTATCAGGTGTTTTCATTGTTTTTCATATATTTGTTTTCCGGTTCCGGAGACGGCATATTGTCAGCCAGGTCGCTTGATGTTTTTCTTATATATGCGCACAAAATAACAGATATTCTTTTAAGAAGAACAACACCTATTCTTGGATGATCTTCAATAAGTTTGTCAAATCCTTTTTTAGAAAGGGTAAGAAGTATGGAATCTTTTGCAGCTATTGCAGAAGCTGATCTTGGAGACTGGTCAATCATTGCCATTTCTCCAAGACTTCTTTTAGGTCCAAGCTCTGCAATGGGTACACCCCTTCCTTTGTCAGATCTTTTTAAAACAAGTATTTTTCCTTCAATTATAAAACATAGAAAATTTCCGGGATCACCTTCTTTGAATATTACTTCTTTTTTTTTAACCTTGAATACGTTCATATATTTGGTAATTGTCCACAATTCACTTGTTGTAAGGTCTTTGGAAAAGGGAAGATTTAAAAAAAGATCAAGTATTTCTTCCTGAAACTTGTTTTTGTAGGATGACATTGTTTTTTTTATCATTTATTATATCCGCATAATTATTTATAGTGTCAAAACTTTAATTTAGTTGCTGAACGAAAATTTCTGGTTTTCGGCAAATACTAATTTAAGTTAAAACCTGATTTTTAATTTTCAGTTTCGATATATAATACATTAAATTTTGTGTTAAGAAAATCTTTAAACATCAGCATTCAAAAGGAGCTTTATTTATGGCTATCGATTTTAAAGGTAAAACAGCAATTGTAACAGGTGCCGGAGGAGGGCTTGGAAGAGTTTACTGTCTTGAACTTGCCAGAAGAGGTGCAAATATTGTTGTAAATGATTACGGAGTAAGTCTTGACGGAACACAGACAGGAGAGACTTCAGCAGCTGAAGAACTTGCAGATGAGATAAAAAAACTTGATGCCGGTGTAGCTCTTTCCGGAGATAATGTTGCTGATGAACAGGGTGGTAAAAATATATGTGAACTTGCTCTGGAAAAATTCGGGCAGATAGATATCGTGATAAATAATGCAGGAATACTACAGGATTCCAGTGTATCAAGAATGCCTGCGTCTTCATGGAAAAGTGTACTAGATGTTCATTTAAACGGAGCTTTTAATGTAACAAAACCTGCTTTTTTAAATATGAAAGAAAACAAGTACGGCAGGGTGATTTTTACTTCTTCAGCAGCAGGGCTTTACGGAAATTTTGGTCAGGCTAATTATTCTGCTGCAAAAATGGGTTTAATAGGCTTTATGAATTCATTAAAACCGGAAGCTGAAAAGTATAATATCTGCGTAAATACAGTTGCACCTCTTGCTGAATCAAGAATGACAAAAGAGCTTCTTCCTGCAGACCTGCTTGAAAAAATGAAGCCTGAATATGTATTCCCGCTTGTGCTTTATCTTGCTTCACAAAACTGTAATAGTTCTTCAGGTATTTATAATGTCGGAATGGGGCTTGTGAACAGGGTTGAGGTGCAAACTTTTGAGGCAGTAAATTTTATTGAAGATAATAAAGAGTTTTTGCCCGAAGATATTGAAAAAAGATTTGAAGAAATTCATAATCAGGAAAAGAGCAGTTCATATTCAGATATTGGTAATTTTATTCTCGATTTTATCAAAGAAACAGGCTGATTCAGATGAACAGGTTTGCATTCAATGCTACTTCCTTTGTTATAAAGCAGCTTTATCACCTTTCCAAAGCTGATGTAAAAGTACGAGGTGAAGAAAATATACCAGGCGGATCTGTTATTTTTACAATTAATCATTTTACAAGGGTTGAAACACTTATTCTTCCCTACCACATTGAAAAAATAACTAAAAAGCCGGTGTGGTCACTTGCCTGGCACGGTCTTTTTAAAGGAAGGCTTGCAAATTTTCTTGAAAGAGCAGGTGCTGTTTCCACAAAAGATCCAAACAGAGACAGGCTTATAATTAATAAGCTTTTAAAAGGAAGTGCTGACTGGATAATTTTCCCTGAAGGTCTGATGAATAAAAACAAGAATGTTCTCATAGACGGGGATTACGGAGTTAACACAGAAAACGGATGGAAACGTCCTCATACAGGAGCTGCAAACCTGGCATTAAGATGCCAGTTTTACAGACAAAGACTCAAATGGCTTAGTGAAAATGATCCAAAAGAAATGGAAAGACTATGCAATCATTTTGAACTTTCAGGTGAAATTAATGATTTTTTAGATAATGAAACATATATTGTTCCTGTAAATTTAACTTATTATCCTATAAGAGCAAGGGAAAATGCAGTTAATTTTCTTGCCTCATACCTTCTTGATAAAGTCCCTGAAAAAATAAATGAAGAGATTATGACAGAAGGGTCTATGCTTTTAAACGGGGTGGATATTGATATAAGTTTTGGCAAAGCTATAAATGTGTCGGGGTATCTTGAAGATCCGCTTGTAAAGTCTGATATTAAGAGCAGTTCCCATTATGATTTTGATGATCCAATAAAAAGCATAAAAGTTCTGAGAACAAAAGCCCGGGAGCTGATGTATCGATACATGAATTCGATATATTCAATGACTACTGTTAATCATGATCATCTTTTTTCTTATATTCTCAAATATTTACCAAAAGATGAAATAGATCCTGAAGATCTCAAAAGAAGGGTATATCTTGCTTCTCAACTTGATATCGACTCAGAAAGAGTTGTTTTTCACAAGTCTCTTCAGTCAAATCAGATAAGCCTTCTTACAGACGACAGGTACAAAAAATTTTTTGAGTTTTACCATTTCTGCAGAGAAAGAAATATTTTATTCTTTGAAGATAAAAAGCTTAAAAAAAATACTAAAATGTTTGAAATCCCCGAATATGCGCATGATACACGCATGGTTAATCCTGTTGCTGTTTTTGCAAATGAAATAGAGCCTCTCATAGTTTTAGCCCCGCATCTTGACAGGCTTGCAAAGGACTCTGCTGTTAATATTAAAAGAAGGGTGATTTCAAATCTTTCAACCAAACCTGTTTTAAAGTTTAATAAAGATTATTCTGCTTTTGCAGATAAGGGTTCTGATTATATACCTGAAAATAAGTACGGGATGCCCAGGCTGAGTATTGCAGAGAATAGAAAAAAAGGCATTGTTCTTATGCACGGATACCTTTCTTCACCACAGGAAATGGTTGAGTGTGAAAAGTTTTTCCATGAAAAAGGCTACACTGTATATCTTGTAAGATTCCCCGGACATGGAACAGGGATTAATAATCTTGATGAAGTTTCGTACAAAGATTTTATTCATGCTGCTGAAGAAGGAGCAAAGCTTTTAAGTCTCTTATGTGAAGAAGTTTTTTTATGCGGAATCTCCATTGGAGCGGCAGCATCTATAATAACTGGTTCAAAGCTTGATCTGGTTAAAAAAGTTGCTCTTATAGCTCCGCCTGTAAAGTTTCTTAATTATATTGAGCCTTATTCAAACGGCAAACAGGGAATTAAAAGCATAATAGGAAAACTCGGTTTTAAAAAGAATTATACTGATGCATTAATCTGTAAATATCCTAAAACCGGGTATATAGTAAATAACGAGAATTCAGACAAGCAGGCAGAAAAACTATCAAATATTATGTATGATACAGCTGAAGCTTTTAAGAAACCGTGTATAATTATTCAGTCATATAATGATAAAATTTTAGATCCCAAAGGCGCCGCCAAAATCTTTGAAAGGACCGGCTCGGAAAATAAAGTTCTTTTATATATAAATTCAGATAAGCACAGCATAATAAATTCAGATAAGAAAATGATGGTAATGGAAAATATAAAAATGTTTTTTGAAAATGGGGGATAGTTTTTGGAATGTATAAAAAAAGCTCACCAGCTTGATTAAAACTGGTGAGCTTAACAAGCTTATTTTTTGTTTTCCTGTCTTTTTTTAATCTCTTCTTCTACTTCTTCAATTACTTCCTGGGGAGCTTTTTTGTAAAATCCGAATTCCATTGTAAACTGAGCTTTACCCTGGGTTGAAGATCTCAGCTCTGTTGAGTATCCAAACATTTCTGAAAGAGGAGTTTCAGCTTCGATAGTACACATCGGACCTTCCTCATGTACACCTTTAATGATACCTCTTCTCTGGTTTAGGATACCTATGACATTACCCTGAAATTCACCCGGAGATTCAACAACAACTTTCATTATCGGCTCAAGAAGGGTCGGCTTTGCTTTGAAGTAAACATCAAGGAAAGCATCTCTTGCTGCTGTTTTAAAAGCCATTTCAGATGAGTCAACACTGTGGTAAGCACCGTCATTGAGTACAACTCTTACACCTGTTACAGGGAATTCAAGTCTTGGACCTTTTGCAAGGCACTCTTTGAATCCGGCTTCACATGAAGGGATGTACTGAGTCGGGATAACACCGCCTTTTATATGGTCAATAAACTCGAAATCTTCTTCTATAGGCTCAATATATCCGGCAACACGTCCGAACTGACCCGCACCGCCTGTCTGTTTTTTATGCGTATAATTGAATTCAGCCATTTTAGTTATTGCTTCTCTGTATGCAACTCTTGGCTTGCCTGTTTCGATTTCAGCTTTGTATTCTCTTTTCATTCTTTCAATATATACTTCAAGATGAAGTTCGCCCATGCCCTGAACAATAGTTTCGCCTGATTCATCATCAACATAAGTTTTAAAAGTAGGATCTTCCCTTGTAAATCTCTGGAGAGCCTTTGACATATTTACCTGGGCTTTGTTGTCCTTGGGTGTCACAGACAGTGAAATTACAGGTTTTGGTATATACATCGAAGTCATGGAAACATTTATATTTGATGAACAAAATGTATCACCTGATGCGCACTCAACTCCGAAAATTGCACCTATCATACCTGCAGGGATTTCAGTTATATCTTCCATCTGATCTGCATGCATTCTTACAAGACGGCCGATTTTAAGTTTTTTCTTTGTTCTTGTATTATAAAGAGTGTCACCTTTTTTCACGCTTCCCTGATAAACTCTCAGGTATGTAAGCTGACCATAGACTCCGTCTTCAAGCTTGAAAGCAAGAGCTACAGGTTCTTTTTCTGTATCACTTGGAAGAGTTATGACCTCTTCATTTTTATCAAGATCAAGGCCTTCGTTAACAACTTCTGTTGGATTTGGAAGATACATATTCACAGCATCAAGAAGTTTCTGAATACCTTTGTTCTTAAAAGCTGAACCCATCATTACAGGAGTCATCTCTCTTGTAAGGGTTCCTGCCTTTATTGCATTTATAAGCATCTCTTCTGTAACTTCAGTATCTTCAAGAATTGCTTCTGTAAGTTCGTCTGAAAACATCGAAGCTTCGTCAATAAGCTCTTCACGCTTCTCCTGAGCATGATCAAGAAGATCAGAAGGGATTTCTGCCTCACGAAGTTCATCACCATGGGGACCTTCAAAATAATATGCTTTCATTGCAACAAGATCTATAACACCTTCAAGTGAATCTTCAAGTCCTATTGGTATCTGAATTGCAATTGCATTATGGCCGAGTTTTTCTCTTAACTGAGATATAACTCTGAATGGATCTGCGCCGGTTCTGTCACATTTATTTACAAACGCAATACACGGCACCTGATATCTTTTCATCTGCTGGTCTACTGTAATAGACTGGGACTGAACCCCGCCTACTGAGCAGAGTACAAGAATACCGCCGTCAAGAACACGCAGAGATCTTTCAACTTCTATTGTAAAATCGACATGGCCCGGTGTGTCAATAATATTGATCTGGCAGTCTTTCCATTCACAAAATGTTGCAGCTGATGCAATTGTAATTCCACGTTCTTTTTCAAGTTCCATGGAGTCCATAGTAGCGCCTACTCCGTCTTTACCCCTGACTTCATGGATTGCATGTATTCTTTTTGTAAAGTAAAGAATTCTTTCTGTGAGAGTAGTTTTGCCGGAATCGATATGAGCACTTATACCGATATTTCTGACTTTGTTAATGTCGTATTTCATTTCCTGTTCCTTAAAAATATAAAAAAATTATTAAACTAAAAATATTGTACCCCGGGCGTTCCTGTAACTTTGATATTTAGTTATCAGGATAAGTTAATTAGCTTTCGAACAAAAATATTTTTTAGCCAATTAATTATTTAATGTACTATATCACCTAAATTAACGTTTCATATTTTTAAGATGAGTTTTTCATAAGCAAGTAAGCTGTTTTTCTTAAAAAATGAAACCGAATGAAACTGTTTGAGATCGCCTGATTCAGAATATCTGATGTTTTAAGTCATCTTTGCAATAGTTCTGAGCTGATTTTCTTTATTACGCAACATCCTCTAAAATCGTTCACTTTAGGCATCAATTAAAAAAATCGGCATTTATAAAAAAGCCGATTTTTCAGACCAGAATAAAGTAGCGAAAACTATACTTTAATATTTGTTTTGTCAATAAAAAAAGTACAAATTTTAAAGGTTTATCCTAAAAAAGTGCTTATACCTGTTTCAGGTTCAATAGTCCAGTCATTTCTTCTATCTTTAAAACTCCTTCTTTCTTTTTTTACTGGTACAGAGACTTTTCTCCGGTCATTTACAGACCTTGTTTTAAAATTTTGTTTTTGTGTTAAAAACTCTTCTTTGCTTCCGGGTTTCATAATTTGCCTCCTGTAGTTTGTTTAACCAGTTTTTCAGGTTTTAAAACCGATTTCGGAAATATAATTTTAAATATTGATATATGTTGTGCTTAAAATACATTGTTTATTGTACTACACGCTTATTTGTTTTTAAATTATTTTTATGATCAGATTGAAAAATAATATAATTTAGGTGTATAAAACTTTGAATCGGGTTAAATCGTTATTGATAATTTTTTAAAAGGGAGATTATGAGACCTGAAACTCCGCTACTAACAGTAGATACGCTAATATTATACAACAACAAAATTGTGTTAATAAAAAGAAAAAATCCTCCTTATGGCTGGGCTTTACCCGGAGGGTTTGTTGATATTGGTGAAACTGTTGAAAGAGCAGCTGTAAGGGAAGCAAAAGAAGAGACAGGGATAAGTGTAAAAAATCTAAGGCTACTTGGAGTTTATTCTGATCCTGAACGAGACAAAAGAGGTCACAGTGTAAGCATTGCTTTTTACTGCGAACCAAAAGATCTCGAAATTATGCCAAGAGGTTCTGATGATGCTTTGGAGGCAGAATTGTTCGATTTTGACCACCTGCCTGAAAATATAGCTTTTGATCACAGAAAAATTATTAACGACTACCTTGGAATTGAAAATGAGTGATTTTGATGCACAATGGAAAGATAATTTAATAAAAGATTTTAAAGCTCTTGGTATTTATATTTCATATATTCAGGCAGACAGTTTTGCTCTCTATGCCAGGGAACTTCTTCAGTGGAATAAAAAAAAGAATTTAACCTCTATTACAGATCCTCGTG
>JBNJDM010000033.1:0-25326 GCA_051744925.1 Thermodesulfobacteriota bacterium
CCGGTTTTAACTGCATGAAAATTATATAAAAAGTTACATCAAATTTTCCAGTTGAGTTACAAGGTTTTCAAAATGTTTGATGGCATTTTCAACCGGTTCCGGTGAATTCATATCCACACCAGCAGTTTTTAGCTCGTTGATTGGAAAATCACTTCCTCCCATTTTAAGAAAATTAAGATAGTCCTCTATTGCTGAATCACCTTTTAATAGAATTTTGTTACTTATGGCAATTGCCGCAGCTATTCCTGTTGCATATTTATATACATAAAAGGCTGAGTAAAAATGTGGAATTCTTAAGCATTCAAGGCAGAGTTCATCATCAATAACCATTGTATCGCCGAAATAGGTCTCAAGGAGTTTTTTATACTCACCAGTTATTGTATCAAGAGTTAAAGGCTGATTTTTTTCAGCTATATCATGGGAAATTTTTTCAAATTCAGCAAACATTGTCTGTCTGAACATAGTACCCCTGATATTGTCAATTTCACGATTAATAATATAGGCTTTCATTTTAGGATCATCTTTATAAAGATCAAGTAGATACTTCCCAAGCAGTGTTTCGTTGAGAGTTGATGCAACTTCAGCAACAAAAATTGTATAACTGCTTGTTGCATAGGGCTGGTTTTTACAGGAATAGTAGGAGTGCATTGAATGCCCTGCCTCATGTATAAGAGTAAAAAGGCTGTTAATGGTATTTTCATTGTAATTCATCAGAATGTATGGCGGAGAATCATAACACCCTGATGAGTATGCACCACTTCTTTTTCCTTTGTTTTCATATTTGTCTACCCAGCCGCCTTTTAATCCTTTTTCAAGAATGGAAGTGTATTCTTTTCCAAGGGGAGCAAGGGCTTTAAGGCATACTTCAACAGCTTCATCATAGGACATTTTAAACTCAACCTCTTTTACAACAGGAACATATGTGTCATAAAAATGGAGTTCATCAAGACCAAGCATTTTTTTTCTGAAATCAAGATATCTGAATAAAGGATCAAGATTTGTTTTTACGGTTTCAATAAGGTTATCATATACATCAACGCTTACATTATCGGAAAAAAGGGCTGCTTCACGGCAGGTTTCAAAGTTTTTTACCTTTGATACAAAACAATCTTTTTTGATGGAAGCAGAAAGTGCAGCTGATATGGAATGTTTATGATCTTCATAAGCCTGGTAAAATGTTTTAAATGCATTTTTTCTGATTTCATGAGAGGGGCTTGTCAGAAACGAAATAAAATTTCCATGGCTCAGCTGTACAGATTCTCCTTTATCGTTTTTAATTGTTCCGAATTTTAAATCAGCATTGTCAAGCTGAGAAAATATCTGCATTGGCGCTTGTCTTACTTCTGTTGCCATTGCAAGTACCTGTTCAATCTCCATGCTGCGTGTGTGCGGTTTATTTCTGATAATTTTTTCAAGATAAAACCTGTAGTCAGAAACAGAATCTTTATTCATAAAGCTTTTTATAGTTTCATCAGGAATCGACTGGATTTCCGGTATTAGAAAACTTGAAGCTTCTGAAATCCTTGAATGCAGATTTACAGCTTTCTGGTACATACCTGAATAGAACTGGTTGGTTTTGTCTTCATCATTTTTCAGATGTGCATAGGTAAAGAGTTTTTCAAGCTGTCTTGAAACATCCATATCAAAATCAAGAGCTTTTTTAAATGAATCAAATGAATCATTAAGTTTTCCTTTATATGCATCATATTTCTTAATACTTTTTTCCACTTCATTATAATGTTTTTCCCAGTCTGAATCAGAATTGTACAGATGAGTTAAGTTCCACTGATCTTTTGTCTTAACTTCACTTCTTAAAGGGATTTTATTTTCATTCATGATTTACTCCGTTTTTTTTATGGGAAGCAGTTCAGATTTGTTGAAACATAAAAATGAATGCATGATTTATCTTCTTTTTTTTATAATACTTATTTTTCATAATAAATAAAAGATTTTACATGAAAACCCTTTAAAAATGCAACTTTAATTCAACTTAATTTGACTGGAGTTAATTGTCCCGGTAAAAAACAATTTCCAATAATACTTTAGTTTTAAGAAAAAAGCATGGTGTTTACTTGACTCATATTTAAAAATATATAAACTAAATTATGATCATACCAGCAATAAATGAATATCCAAGAATATGGCACCATCTAATAAATCAGGTTTATAAATATTTTCTGACAAACTCAATGATTTTAAAGCATTTATAAGTTTTTAAATTTGTATTTATACTCCTTTTCTGGAATGATTCAGGCTGAGCTTTTAACCTTTCACAGGGAAAATGAATATGAAACGCTGCATTATTATAATTTTAATTCTTTTTATTTTTTATCCTTTATCTCTTTTTGCACAGAAAAATGACATATTAGTTATTGAAAGCTATCATAGCGAATTTCCCTGGGATGCGAGCTATAAAAAAGGGATTAGTGAGGTTTTAGGTAATAAATACAATCTTGTATATTTTGAAATGGATACCAAGCGATTACCCAAATCTGAGTTTGAAAAAAGGGCTCAGATGGCCTGGGATGAATACAAAAAGGTTGATCCTGTACTTGTTATTCTTGGTGATGACAATGCTTTAAAGTACCTTGGCCCAAAATTTATTAAAACTGATACACCTGTTGTATATCTTGGAATTAACAATAATCCCCGGGTCTATAATATATTCGGTCATGATAATTTCACCGGAACCCTTGAACGTCCATTACTGAAAAGATCAATTTTGTTTATTAATAAAATTAAAAAAATAAAAAAGGCACTGCTCCTTTTTGATGCAAGTCCGACTTCCGAGGTTTTAAACTCTGAAATCTTTTATGGAAAAAAATCAATGGAATTCGGCGGTGTTAAATCAGAGATAAAACTTATAACAAAATATAGTGATTGGAAAAAAAATGTGCTGAATGCTGAAGAAAAAGGATATGATGTAATTTTTGTCGGATTATATCAGTCTATTATTGATGATAATGGCATGCATGTGAATGATGAAACTATTGTCAAATGGACATCAGAGCATACAACTGTTCCTGTTTTTGGATTTTGGGATTTTGCAGTAGGTCCTGATAAAACCATTGGCGGATATGTTTTATCAGGTGAAGAACAGGGTAAAACTGCAGGTAAAATAGCTCTTAATATATTGTCAGGTAAAAAGGCGGGTAATATATTTCCTGAAATTGCGCCAAGAGGGAAATATCTTTTCAGCAAATTTCAATTAAAAAAATGGTGTATAACCATACCGGATCATATCGATTCTAAAGCTGAATATACCAAATAAAAAGAGCTTTTCGTCTGAAATTTTATCTGTAAAATTCTGCAAGTTTTGACGGATCTGCCCCACAATAAAAAAGTGTGGAAAGTATAAGATTTCTTATTGTGCAGTAAACTATACCTTCTTTTTCCCATCTTCTCGGAGATGTTTTAATTTTTTGCCTTGAGATTACAGCCCTGTATTTTTTTCTTTTAAGCCTGAGCATAAGATCTATATCTTCCATAATCGGTATATCTGAAAACCGATTTAAATTTTCAAAAATATCTTTTCGTATAAATATTCCCTGATCACCGTATGGGATTTTAGTAATTCTTGATCTTAAAGATGCTGATTTTTCGATAATTTGAAAAATAAACCTGCTGGAATCTATTTTAAGATCAAAAGCTCCTGCAGATGCATTTTTATTAATAATTATTTTTTTTACAGAATTTAAAAAATTATCCGGAAGAACTGAATCAGCATGAAGAAATAATAAAATACTTTTGGAAGCTTTTAACGCTCCATTGTTCATCTGAGCTGCTCTTCCTTTTTTGGAAAGAGTTTTTACTACATCAGGATCTTTAATATTTTTTATGGTGGAACCTTTTGGATCGCCGTCTGAAACAATTATTTCATGATCTGAGTTTACTAATTTGACTTTCAGATCTGATATAAGACTGTTAATTATTTTTTCTTCATTTAAAACAGGAATAATAACAGATACAGAAAACATTTATTATTCCTTTGATTTTTTAAATACTATGTCTCCGTAATAAGCCTGTGCAGATTCATGGGTATTATCAGAATCAGACATTATTGCAACTCCTGAGATTAGAGGGGGTTCTTCATTAAAAGCTTTGAGGTAATCTTTGTAAAGATTTCTTTCAAAAGTAATGAATTTGCCAAGATTTTCAGCGCCTGATTCAACAACAATCATTTTTACACGGTCAACAAACGGATTTTCAATTATTGTTTCTTTTTTGGCTTTATTAGCCCAGATATAGTTAATTGAAGCAACAGGTGGATATTCTCCGTAAATCGCTTTTACTGTATTGAATTTAATTCTTTCATAAAAGCTTAGATAATCAGGATCATATTCAAAGGCTATATATATTCTTGCAGGATAGTCGTCCCCGGATTTTTTTCTGACATCTCCGTTTTTATATATGTTATCAGCTCTGAAACTCCATTTTATAACAGGATATTCTTTAAGGTCGATTTTTATTTTTTTTATAAGACCTGATGCTGAATTATCTGTTTTTGCATGAACAACAGTTTTATTGTCTAATTTTACAAGAGAGTATTTTGTATGTTTATCAATTTTTTTAAACGTAAGCGGTTCAAAGCCCTGAAAATTTTCATCTTTTACATTTAAAGATGAAAATTCAGCCACAGAAATAACATCTTTGGCATGAACTGAAAAAGAGATAAAAAAGGTTATTAAAAATAAGCAGATAATTTTATTCATTATATTTCCTGTTATTTAATTGTATTTAAAAATTTATTGTCAGATGAATATTTATTAAAATCATTAATATCATCTATGTCATTAAGAGTTTGGAGAAAAGCAGGGCAAAGATTTAAATCACTCATTTTTTTTACTGTCTGATCAAAAACTAAAGCTGAACTCCATTTTATTTCTGTAAAAAAAGACTCATCAAAAGAATAAGCATCAAAACCTATGAGGTAGTATCCTCCATCTTCACATGGTCCGATTACAGGTTTATTATCTATATTTTTAAAAGCCTTATTTATAATTTCACAATTTATTTCAGGAATATCTGAACCTAAAATAATAATTTTTTCATAACCTTTTTCAAATCCGCAGGAAAAGGCGTTTTTCATTTTATCACCCAGATCTTTTCCTTGCTGGGCAACTGTTTTAATATCTGATCCAAGCCATGATCTGATTTTATTAAGACCGTTTTCCGGAAAAAAATGAACTTCAAAGTTAACACCTGTTTTTTTAATTTCTTTAAGTGTTTTTTCAGCAATACTTTTATAAACTATGCACGCTTTTTCATTTCCAAGATCCTTTGCAAGCCTTGTTTTAACTAAACCGGGCACAGGAGGTTTCATAAATAAAAATATGCAGTTATTTTCCATAAAAAGGACATTCCTTTTTAATGCATTCATTGTTTTTATGTATTTGAGTACATTTGGTATCTCCTTTTGCAGGAAGAGATGTATCAAGATATTTTTCTGCAAGCTGTGATGCTTTTATAAGTGCTGTATAACTTTCTCTCTGACAGCATCTTGCAGCTTTTGTTTTTGCAGTCTCAGCCATAATTTCAGCAACAATATTCTGGACTTTGTATCTTTGATCAGCTTTTAAAGGAGTGCTTTCAAGAATTACTCCAAGCCCTGCTCCAATTCCAAGGGGAGCACCGCATCCTCCCCAGAAGGCACAGCTTCCGCCAGGTATTGAAGATCCTCTTTCAACAGCTGTAAGAATATCTTCATCAGAAAGGCTGCCCCCGTTATTTCTGTAAACAGCCGCTGTTATTCCTGCAAGTGTAAAATGATGCTCTGGTCCGTGAACATTAAAGCCGGGGTGGGATCTTATAATATTTAAAAGTGTAATCATGTCTTTTTGAGATGTTTTTATCAAAACTTCCTTAACAAAAGTTTCAGCATCACTTCCATGGCATTTGTCACATACATAATGTCCGTTTTCACATACAGCATCTGCGCTGAATTCCCGGGAACAGAAAAAGCAGGTTTTAAGTTCATTGTTTTTCAGGTAATTAAGCTCTGAATTACAGACCATACAGCCTGATTCAAAAACCTCTCTTTTTTTCTCAGAATTCACAGATACAGGTTCAGGAGCAGAAAAACATGAACAAGTATTTTCAGCTTCTATATTTACTGCGTTTCCCTGATCATCAAGAATAATTATATCCGGAGAAAGATTTTTGGTATTTTCAGGTTGTTTTATATATTTTTTTTCACCCCTGAAAAGAACTTCTCCTTCATCAGTTACTACTGCAGCATAAGGTCCTGGGTATAAAGCCTGTACATATTCTACTTCAGAAGGTTTGTATGCCTGATATGTAAGTGAATAAAAATCATGACCTTTTACTTTTCTGTAAAAAAATCTTTTTACAACAGATATTTGACTAAAACCTGATGAACCAAGCATTCTGAAAAGATCTGATACAACCATTGCTCCGGCAATACATTCTCCCTGAAGCTGTTCATCATTTTGTACTGAAGCAGGACTTAGTTCATCAGTAACAACATCAGAAATTACAATTCTTCCGCCTGGTTTTAATATTCTGTAAATTTCTTGAAGAGTATTTTTTTTATCCTCTGAAAGATTTATTACACAATTTGAAATAACAAGATCTGATGTTTCATCTTTAAGAGGAATTTTTTCAAGATATCCTTTTTTAAATTCAATATTTGAGTACCCCAGATTTTCAGAAACTTCTAAAGCAGAAGCTTTAGCTTTTAAAAGCATATGATCAAGCATGTCTATTCCATAGACTGCACCGTTTTTTCCTGTTTTTGCAGATGCAATAAAACATTCAAGTCCTGCTCCTGATCCAAGATCTGTTATAACTTCGCCTTCTTTAATCTCAGAATCTAAAACCGGACTTCCGCAGCCGTAAGATTTTATTCTTGCATATGATGGAATGTGGGATATTTCTTCTTCTGGATAACAAACAGGATTTATTATATCCTGATTACCACTTTGATCAGCATTTGTATAAAAATCTGCAACTGTTTTTTTAACTCCTGAAAAAGTAAGAACACAGTTTGAATGGGTAAGAGATACACCTTCTCCGTCTGAATGACACTGAAGCAGTTTGTCACCCATTTTAAGAGTAACTTCAGGATAATCAGATTTATAAGGATCTTCTGCACAGGAATTGATAAGCCATAAAATTATGTTTTCATAAAGGTTTAAATAAGGGTCAAAACCTTCGAACTCACCTTTACTGAAATAGCTGTGATCTATATCTCCGCCGCCTGTTATATATTTTAAAGGCGAATTGTAAGTTTTAGAATCTTTGACAGTAGTGTTTCTGATTTTATTTAATACTTCAGATTCTTTCCAGACTTTTTCAAGGCCTTCTTCAAAAGAACCGCAGATAAGTTCAGTTCTTCCGATCATTGCAGCAGTAGGGTAGATGTTTTTATCAGGTCCCACTGCAACAGATCTCCATCCTGAATTTCCAAGGTCGTATTTTGTTCCAGGAGCTGAAAAAATAAGGGACTCAAAATTTTTCAGATTGTCGATTTTTATATTTTTTTCTTCAGCATATTCAAATGTTTTTTCAAGATGTTCAAATATCAGGTCAGGATCAGCAAAAATTTCAGGTTTGGCGCTTCCTGTAAGAATAAGCCACATAAAATGAACTGATATAAAATTGTACTCTGCAGCAAGATCTACAATTTTATTTAATTCAGATAAATTTTCAAGATGAACAGTCATGGAAAGAGTTTTGGATACATTAATATCTTTTATTGCTTCAAGGTTTTTTAAAAGTTTATCATAAGAACCTTTGCCCCTTGTTTTATCATTTATACTTCCTGTTCCGTCAGCACTTATCTGAAAGTATAATCTGTGTAAGGGAAGGGTGTTTATAAAGCCTGTATACTTATCAAGAAGAGTTCCGTTGGTAAGTACAACAACAGATGTATCTTCAAAATCATTTAAAATATAACTTAATATTTCTTTGATATTTTTATGTACAAAAGGTTCCCCGCCTGTGAGATAAAATACTCTTGCTCCAAGATTGTATGATTGATCAACTATTGATTTTATATCACTGAATTCAAGGGTTTTATTCGTTTGTGGCGAACATGAAAAAAGACAATGAGTGCATTTAAGATTACATGAGTCTGTAATATGTATCCAGCATTCTTCAATATGGGATAAATCAAGATAATGACTTCTGCCTTTGTATTCATCTGAACTAAGATCAGGAAAGTTTTTTAAAAATTCAGCAGTTTTTAATTCCTGAACCAGGCTGTTTCCTTTGCCAGTACCAGCATCATCTTCCAAATTCTGGATAAGTCTGTCACCTGCTTTGTTTACAGCAATCCAGAAAGGATAGTCAGCTGCTGCATATATTGCAGTATCTTTGTATTCAAGTCTTGAATAATTGTTTATTTTTTTAAAAAAAGCGCTTGTTTCCGGGTTTTGCAATTTAGCCTCTCATAAATTTGTGATATTTTTCCAGTAAATTAATTATTTTTTCAGGTTTATTCGATTTTTTCCATTCTCCTGCAGTAGATTTTACAGCTTCGGAATAAGTCGGATATATATGAATTGTTTTAAGTATTTTATTTAGCCCGATTTTATATTTCATTGCCAGAACAAACTCGGCTATTACGCTTGAAGCATTCTTCCCTGTAATTGATACCCCAAGAATTCTGTCTTTGCCTTTTTTGGTAATAACTTTAACAAAACCGGAATCTGCAGAGTCTGTAACAGCACGGTCAAGATCTGCAAGATTGTATATTGTAAGATCATATTCAATATTTTGTTCTTTTGCTTCATTTTCACTTAAACCTGCCCTTGCTACTTCAGGATCAGTGTAAGTTGCCCAGGGAATAAGAGAATAATCAGTTTTAAACTTTTTAAGTTTTCCAAACAAAGAATTTACTGAAGCAAACCAGGCCTGATGTGCAGCCGCATGTGTAAACTGATAAGGACCTGCAACATCTCCTGCACAAAAAATAGTTGGAATATTTGTCTGAAGAAATTCATTAACTTTTATTGTTTTGTTATCATTTAATTCTATATTAATATTTTCCAGCCCAAATCCTTTTGTATTTGCTTTTCTTCCAACAGCAACAATAATTTCATCAAACTCAATATCTTTATTTTCTCCATTTATGGATGCAGAAATAAATTTATTTCCATTATTTAATTTTATTTCTTCGGCTTTGTGATTTAAAAAAAGGTCAATTCCTTCATTTTTAAAAACATCAGAAATAAAATCTGAAACATCATCATCTTCTTTTCCCATTATTTTACTGCTCATTTCAACTATACTAACTTTTGATCCAAGCCTTGAAAATGCCTGGGCAAGTTCACAGCCTATGGGCCCGCCTCCAAGTACGCACAATTTTTGAGGAAGATAATCAAGTTCCCAGAGATTTTCAGATGTAAGATATTTTATTTTTTCAAGACCTTTTATATCAGGAATAAATGGTGATGCTCCTGTAGCAATTATAATATTTTTCGAAGATAATATTTTACCAGAGTCAATTTTAACTTCATATGGAGAAATTATTTCTGCACAGCCGTGCATGCAATCAACACCAAGATCTGTATATCTTTCTACTGAGTCATTTGGTTCAATTTTTTTTATTATTTTATGAATACGTGTCATTATGTCAGAAAAATTTAGTTCAGCATTCATTGACTTGATACCGTATTTTTCTGAAGTTTTGGAATAATTCATAATTTCAGCAGATTTTATAAGCGCCTTGCTTGGTACACATCCGGTATTAAGACAATCTCCGCCCATTTTGTTTTTTTCAATAAGACAAACTTTTGATTTTACGGTTGAAGCTATATAAGAACTTACAAGACCTGCTGATCCCCCTCCGATTACAATAAGATTATAATCGAATTTTTTCGGTTTTGAATATCCAGACAAAGCTTTTCTGGTTTTTAATATGCTTATAAAAAACTTTGCCATCCATGGAAATATACCAAGAAGTGCAAAAGAAAGTAAAAGAGGTAAAGTAATTATACTCCCTGTGGAAGTTATATCACCAAGCTGTGTACCTGCATTAACATAAACTGCTGTACCGGGAAGCATTCCAAGCTGACTTACTATATAATAGGATGAAGCCTTGATTGAAGTAAGACCCATTGCAAGGTTTATTATAAAAAAAGGAAAAACCGGTATAAGGCGCAATGTTAAAAGATAAAATACACCGTCTTTTTTTATACCCTGGTTAATTTTTTTAATTTTTTCAGAATATTTTTTATTTACAAAATCCCTTAAAACAAATCTTGAGCTTAAAAAGGCAAGATAAGCTCCGATTGAGCTTGCAAAGGATATTACTATAAGTCCTGTCCAGAACCCCATAACTGATGCACCAGCAAGTGTCATAACAGTAGCACCGGGAAGAGAAAGTGCGGCCATAATAATGTATACCCCCCCAAATCCGGCAATGGAAATTAATTTGTTTTCCAAATAAAAAGATACAAGATCAGTATGTATAGATTTTATGTATGAAAGGGTTAAATATTCTCCGGGTACAAAAATTTTAAAGGAAAAAAATGCTGCAGCTATTACCAGGACAAGAATGATTTTAAAATAAAGTTTGTTATTAATTTTCATAAAACTTTCTTTTTTTTTGAGTTAAATCTGAATAGATCAATTGTAATTGCTATTCAAAAGATTTGTATTTTTTCATGAATTTTGTATCTATATAGTTTTTAATATAAAATGGGATTTTTCCCTGGATAACCAGTTTGTTTTTATAAAGAACCCCTGATTTATTTCCTGTATTAAGAATCTGCATGTAATCTGATTTAGGTAAATATATTTTATAATTTTTATTTGTAAAATACTCTAAAAGGTTATTTTTCAGAACTTCCCCGTGTTTTACAGCGTAAACCCCTTTTTTTGCAAGGGGATTATCTGTAAAATATATACAGTCTCCGCCACCGAAAATATCGGGATAACTTAAGCTCTGGAGGTATTTATTAACAGCAAGGCCGGAATGATCATTTATGGAAAGGGCAGAATTTTCATAAATATCAGAAGGTCTGGTTCCTGAAGATACAATAATTATATCAGTTCTGTAAGCTTTTGAATCTGTATAAATTAAACTGTTTTCTGCTTTTTTTACAAATTGATTTATTATATTGATTTTATATTTCTTTAATTTTTTTAAAACTTCATCTTTTAATTTTTTATTAAATCCTGGAAGAATATTATCTCCTGTGAAAATATTTATATAAAAATCTTTTTTTTTAACTCTTTTTTTTATTAAATCAGAGCATGCAATTGCAAGTTCTGTTCCTGCTGCACCTCCGCCTATAACTCCGATCTTAAAATTTTTCTTTATCCCTGTTTTAATAATTTTTTCCTTTAAAAGATCAATTTGTTTTATAGGTTTTGTTTTATAAATATTTTTAGAGTTTAAATAAAAATCTGAGTCTGAAACACTTCCTGTATTAAAAGATATGCAGTCATAATTTAAGGTTTTTCCATCAGAAGTAATAATTTTTTTTTCTTTTGGAATACATTTAGTTATTTTTGCTTTTATAAATTCTGCTCCTTTTTTCTCCGCGATCGATTTTACATTAAATCTGATTTCATCTTTATTATAAATATCTCCGAGAAATCCGGGTGCCATTCCTGAATAGTAAAGAAAATCATCCTCTGAAATAATAATAAGTTTTACTCCAAGAGAAATAAATTTTTCGGATTCTGCTATGGTTGCAAGATGTGCATGCCCTGAACCGGCAAGAATTAAGGTTTTTTTCACTTGAGATTCCTTTTATTTTATTGCTCGATTGTAAGGTTTAATAATGACAAGCTAAAGTCACAAAAAAATGAATCTGTTGCTTAACCATAATTTTTGGTCTAGGCAAAAGACTAAGGATTATACTTAGAAAAGAAATATTTATTCATTCTACATTTTATATAGTTATCTATAAAGTTTTTTTAAAATTAAATCTGATTTTATAAATAGCTTTATGTTTTTAATAAAACTTTTCTTGAAGAAATTTAAAGAAGTTTATAAAAAGGAAAAAAATTAATTTACGGGGGTATTATGAAAAAAGTTGTTATTGTTGGGTGCGGTTCTTATATGGATTCAGGATACGGATGTCCCGGAGAATGGAGATGTCTTAAGGCAGCCGGTTTGGGTGAAGGAAAATTTGAAGATCCTTCTGTGGTTGTTGGTTTTGTTAAGTGTGAATGTCCGGGAAGAACAATGGCTGCAAATCTTAAAATGACAGCAGCTCTTTCTCAGATAAACCCGGATATGGTTTATTTGTCATCATGCATGGTAGGAGCAAAGCCTGGATGCCCTTATTCAACTCCCGAAGAAAAGGCAGAGTTTATTAAAGAAAAAACAGGACTTGATACAGTTCTAGGCACCCACGACTATCACTAGACAAATTAAGTATCAGTTCATATTATACTATATGCGCTGATACTTAATCTATTGATTTTAATGCGCTGAATTTAAAAAAACATAAAAAATTCGGTTAGTAACTACTAATAAAAGTGATTTTAAATGAAAATTAAATGTCCGGGATGCAAAAAAAATATAAATATCAAAGAGGGAACCTATCCGGATGGTAAAATTTTTTCATTTTTATGTCCTGGATGCGGTTATAAGATTAAAGTAAATCCCCTGGAAAATATAAGCGGGAAAAATTTTAGCAATAATCAGCACCTTTACGGTGATAATCTTAAATCTGAAATTTTAAACAGCAGCCCTTCGCTTCCGCCTGTTCCGGATGTTTTGATAAAAGCACGCAAGATTCTTGATAATCCGGGTCATACATCAAAAGATCTGAGCAGCCTGATTTCCCTTGACCAGGCTATTGCCGCAAGAGTACTCAAACTTGCCAATTCTGCCTATTTCGGTTTTAATCCGCCTATCCCGACTATTGATGAGGCATGTATTCTTCTTGGTGAAAAAAATCTTATGAGTATTATAATGATTGCTCAGATGAGCAAGATGCTTGACAAAGAACTGAAAGGTTACAGCATAGCACCAGGAAATCTTTTTTTTCACAGTATAGCAGCGGCTGTGGCAGCCGATATAATAGCAAATGAAAAAATGCCTCTTTTTGAGCTTGATGCTTTTGCCTCAGGTCTTCTTCACGACTGCGGCAAACTTCTTCTTGATGATTATATTTATATGAGAAAAAAAGAATTTATGATTCTTGTTAATGAAAACAAAGACAAATGCTATGAAGCTGAAATTAAAATGTTTGGCTTTTCCCATGAAGAGATAGGTTTTGATCTTCTTGAAAGCTGGAAGCTTCCTGAAATACAGACACATGCTATAGGTTATCATCATCATCCTTCAAAATCTGGCAAAAATGAACTCTCATATATTTTAAATGCTGCAGATTATCTTGCATGCGCTGCAGGTTTTTCAGCAGCTTCTTCCTGCAGCGAAAATCAGCATGAGCCTGATCCTGAAGTAATGCAGTTTTTGTCCATTGAAATGTATGAACTTGATGATTTTGCAGAAAAAGTTGAAAAAAATGTTTTAAATATGACAAAAGATTTTTCATTTTAATAAAAATAAACACGCATTGACCTGAAACAGGAAGTTTTTGTTCAGCAAGTAAACACGGAGGATATATTGGAAATAAATCTTTCATCATGGAATGTTAATGGTTACAGAGCTGCTTTAAAAAAAGATTTTGAATCATCTGTAAAACTAATTGATCCCCATATTCTAGGGTTACAGGAGACCAAACTTCAACATGATCAGATTACAGATCAGATGTCTCCGCTGCTCGATTTTAAACATGAAGTATGGTCACATGCCACAGTAAAAAAAGGTTACAGCGGTGTTGCAGCTTATTCAAAGGAAAGGCCTCTTAATTTTGAAGAGGGTATAGGAATCAAAAAATTTGATGAAGAAGGAAGGGTTGTAAGATTCGATTTTGATGATTTTATATTTTTTAATGTTTATTTTCCAAACGGCCAGATGTCTGAAGAAAGACTGAATTATAAGCTTGAATTTTATGAAAAGTTTTTTGAATACACAGATAAGCTTAAAAAAGATAAAAGCATAATTATATGCGGTGATTATAATACTGCACACAATGAAATTGATCTTAAAAATCCAAAGTCTAATTCCAAAAGATCCGGCTTTCTTCCTGTTGAAAGAAAATGGATGGATGAAATAATAAAAAGAGGCTACATAGACACTTTCAGGCATTTTTATCCTGATACAGAAAAATATTCATGGTGGACTTACAGGTTTAACGCAAGAAAAAACAATGCAGGATGGCGCATAGATTATTTTTTTGTTACTGAAGATCTTATAAATAATAAAAGAGTTAAAGATGCCTGGATTTTAAATGATATTTATGGATCAGATCATTGTCCGGTAGGCATAACCCTTGAAGTCTGATAAAAAAGACATCAAATTTATTGACTGCTTTAAAACCTGACTTAAAGTAACCTTATCAGGAAAAAATTATATCCGGCCTTTTATTTAAGTCCGGTTTTTAATTTTCAAAAATTACATAATTAATTTTGGAGAACTTTTTATGATAAATAAAAAACAGATTTATATAAAATCGCTGTCAAAAAAGATATTCTGGATTCAGTTTATTTTTTCAATAATTTTTTTCGGAGCTATTTCAGGAGTTTTGTATTATTTTGCCGGCTTTGCATATAATATGATCTCAGGTGTTAATGTTTCAAAGATTTATCCTCCTGAATATCAGAATTTTTTGTCATTACTTTTAAATTTTAAAGATCCTTTTTATATATTTATTCTTCCTGTTACTGCAGGATCTGTTTTTATTTTTACTTTTATAACATGGCTGATTTTGAGAAGTTCTGCAAAAAAGACAATTTCTCTTATACCGGCTTCAAGAGATGCTGCACCTGATACCAATGATACAAAAAAAGATCCTGAACTTGAAAAAAGAAAATTTTTGCACATTTTATCTGTTCTCCAGGAAGACGGACGTTTTCTAGATTTTTTAAGTGAAGATCTTTCAGATTACGATGATCAGGATATCGGTGCTGCAGTAAGAAGTATTCATAAAGGCTGTAATGATGGTTTAAAAAAATATGTTGAATTAAAGCCTCTTCTTGAGGAAGAAGAAGAATCCTTAATAGAAGTTCCCAAAAATTTTAATCCTGATAAATATAAACTCACAGGAAAAGTAGTAGGCAACCCTCCGTTTAAAGGAACAATAAGACACAGAGGATGGAGAGCTTCAAACATAAATATGCCCGAGCTAAAAAAAACAGATAATGCTGAACTGCTTGTTCCTGCAGAAGTTGAAGTCGAATAAAGAAGGTAAAAATGGAAGAAAATAATTACAGATATCTTATAGGTATAGATCTTGGTACTTCAAATACTGTTGTATCATATACACATATTACAGACAGTTCTGAAAACTCTGATTTTAAAATTTTTGATATACCCCAGATTGTAAAACCGGGAGAAATTCTATCAAAACCTCTTCTTCCGTCATTTATCTTTTTCCCGGATGAAAATGATAAAAACAAAAACAGATATACTCTGCCGTGGCAAGAGGATGAAACCTTTATAGTTGGTGAGTACGCCCGTAAAAGAGGCGGAGAACTCCCTTCAAGAGTTATTTCTTCTGCAAAGTCATGGCTTTGTAATCAGCATGTTCAAAGAGAAGAAAAAATACTTCCATGGAATTCAGATGAAGTTAGGGATAAATTTTCTCCTGTAAGAGCTCAGACCGAAATTTTAAATCATATAAAAAATGCATGGAATCACAGGTTTGAAAATGAACCTGACTCATATTTCACAGATCAGAATATTACTGTAACAATACCTGCTTCCTTTGATGCAGTTGCAAGGGAACTTACTCTTAAAGCCTGCAGAAACTGCGGTATAAAAAACTTAACTCTTATGGAGGAACCCCAGGCTGCATTTTATTCATGGCTTCTTGCAAATGAAGATTCATGGAGAAAAAAGATAAATAAAGATGATCTTATCCTTGTATGCGATGTCGGCGGAGGAACAAGCGATTTTACTCTTATAAAAGTATACGATAATCAGGGCAGCCTTGAACTTGAAAGAATAGCTGTTGGAAATCATCTTCTTGTGGGCGGAGATAATATTGATCTTGCACTTTCACATCTTTTAAATTCAAAAATTGCTTCATCAGGAAAAAAACTTAATTCATGGCAGATAAGGTCATTGTTAAATAAAGCCAGAGAGGCAAAGGAATATCTTTTCAGCAATCCTGATAAAGAATCAGCTGAAGTTATTGTTCACAGCAAAGGTATGAAGCTTATATCCGGAACTGTAAAAAGTGAACTTCTTTTTTCTGAACTAAGTCAGATAGTTAATAACGGTTTTTTCCCTGAATGCTCAAAAGATGAAAAACCTGTAAACAACAGAAAAACCGGTCTTATGGAAGCAGGTCTTAATTATGAATCTGATCCTGCAGTTACAAAACATCTTGCTGAGTTTCTTGATTCATATTCTCCTTCATTTATACTTTTTAACGGCGGTGTAATGAAGTCTGAACAATTAAGAGAGCATATAAGAAATACAGTTTCAAAATGGAGTAATGAAAATAATACCAAAGAGCTTTTAAATCTTAACTCAGATACTTCTGTTGCTGTTGGAGCTGCATATTATGCATGGGTTAAATTAAAAGGCGGAATCAGAATAAAAAGCGGGCTTAATAAAACATATTATATTGAGGTTGCTTCTTCAATGCCTGCAATTCCAGGTATACCTGCACCGACTAAAGCTGTATGTGTTGCTCCTTTTGGAATGGAGGAGGGAAGTGTTATAAAGATTAAAGATAACCAGTATATGCTTACCCTTGGTGAAGAAGTATCATTTAATCTTCTTGAATCTTCAGAAAAAGACGATGTTTCTCCCGGAGAAACAGTAGAAGATTTTCAAAACAGACTTGAAAAGCTTACAGAAATTGAAACTTTTCTTGAAGGCGGGAAAAATGAGATGATACCTGTTATTCTTGAAACATATGCAACAGAAGTTGGAACCCTTGAATTTTACTGTGCTTCAGTAAATGATGACAGAAAATGGAAGCTTGAATTCAATCTAAGAAGTCAGGATTAAATTTAAAATAATATTTTAGCCTGTCAGATAAATTTTTGAAAGTGAGGATTTTTTGGATAACTCAGATTTCAGGTATATTATTGGAATAGACCTTGGAACAACAAATACTGCTGTATCTTATATTGATACTTCTGAAGGCAGATCAGCTGAAATTAAAAGGTTTTTAATTCCTCAGATAACAAGAAAAAATGAATTCAGGGCAATGGAGACCCTTCCTTCATTTTTATATATACCTGGTGAATATGAACTCTCTCAGTCAGATATAAAACATCCCTGGAAAAAGAAACGGGATGATTTTCCTGGTGCTTTTGCAAGAGATTACGGAAGCGCAGTTCCGCAAAGACTTGTTTCTTCGGCAAAAAGCTGGCTTTGCCACGGCAAGGTTGATCAGAATTCCAAAATACTTCCATGGGGAGCAGATCAGGATGTTTTAAAAAGATCTCCGGTTGAAGTATCTGCAGAATATCTTATTCATATAAAAAACAGCTGGAATGTTGATAAAAAACAAAATGATACCGAGTTTTTTGAAAATCAGTTTATTGTACTTACTATTCCTGCATCCTTTGATGAGGCTGCAAGAAATCTTACACTAAAAGCTGCTGAACTTGCAGGTTTTAAAAATGTTGTTCTTTTAGAAGAACCTCTGGCAGCTTTTTATTCCTGGCTTATAAAAAGGGAAAAAGACTGGAACAGTTTAATCAATACAAAAGAACTTATTTTAGTCTGCGATGTCGGAGGCGGTACAACCGACTTTACACTGATTTCTCTTACTGAAAGAAATAATGTTCCACAGTTTGACAGAATTGCAGTTGGAGATCATCTCATACTCGGCGGAGATAATATAGATCTTGCACTGGCAAGACTTGCAGAATCAAAAGCCGATTCAAAAAAGTCTCTTTTAAAGGGAGATAAATGGAAAACTTTGTGCCATTTATCCAGACAGGCAAAAGAAAATATTCTGGAGAACAAAACTGATAAAGAAAGAATTACCATTGTAGGAGAAGGTTCAAAGCTTATTAAAAATACATTTTCAGTTTATCTTGAAAAAGATGAGGTTGAAAATATAGTTTTAAACGGTTTTTTCCCAAAAATTTCCAAAGAAGATCTTGCTCAGGAAAATAAGACAGCTAATAAAAAAGCTATATCAGAATTCGGACTTCCATATGAGTCTGAACCTGCTGTTACAAAACATCTTTTAGACTTTCTTATTAAACATAAAGAAGATGTAAAAAAAATTACAGGAAAAGATGAGCCTTGCCCCGATTATATATTATTCAACGGTGGTTCTCTAAAGCCTTTTGTTATACAAAAGTCTGTAATTGACGCTGTTGGAGCTTTTTTTGAAAAAGAAGAAAGTAAATATCCGCAAATTTTGGAAAATCCTTTTCCTGATTCTTCTGTTTCCCTTGGTGCTGCTTATTACGGCAGAGTAAAACAGGGCCTTGGAGTAAAAGTCGGAAGTGGAAGCCCGAGAAGTTATTATCTCGGCATGGAAACAAAACAAGGCAAAAAAGGTGTTTTATGCCTTGTTGAAAGAGGTCTTGAAGAGGGGAGTAAAATAAGTTTACCTGAAGAATACTCATTTACAGTAAAAACAAATGAACCTGTAAGTTTTGAGCTTTATTCATCAAGTTTCAGATCCGGAGACCAGTGCGGTGATTTCATAGAAGATATTGATGATTCTTTTTCAGTTCTTCCGCCTTTGCATACTATAATAAATTACGGTAAAAAAGATGAAAAAATCGACATATCTATTGAACTTAAAGCCCAGTATACAGAAACAGGCGATTTAAGAATATGGTGTGATTCTATAAAAACACAGCATACATGGGATCTTTCCTTTGATTTAAGGGGTAAAACCCTTCCTGAAAACAAAAAACACTCTGTAGATACATCTGTTGTTATTGAATCTTCAAAAACAGAAGAGATTCTTGAGCTTGTTGAAAAATCATTTTCCGGTGATAAAGACAGTGTTAATTCAGTTGTTAAGAGTATTTCAAAAACACTTGAAATATCTAAAAACAAATGGCCTCTTATGCTGATAAGAAAAATTGCTGATTTTTTAATTGAAAACAGCAGTTTAAGGGAAAAATCTCCTTTGCATGAAGCAAGATGGTTAAATCTTGCAGGTTTTTGTATCAGACCCGGAATTGGAGATCCTTTTGATGAAGCAAGGATTAAAAAGCTCTGGCCTGAATATTCAAAAGGTCTTTATTTCAGCAAGGAAATTCAAAATAAAAATGAATGGTGGATTTTATGGAGAAGGGTGGCAGCAGGTCTTAAACCGGGTCAGCAAAGACAGATAACCCAGGACCTTTCTTCTGTACTTAAAAAGAATCAGTATGATATAAAAGAGAAAAATGAGCTCTGGATGACAATAGGCAATTTTGAATATCTCCATTCAAATGATAAGCAAAGATTCGGAAATATTTTAAAAAATGAATTAAAGCCTGAAAAATCTGATCCAAAGTTGTTGTCAGTATTTGGAAGAATTGGGGCAAGAGAACCATTATACGGGGAAGTTGATAAAGTTGTAATACCTCAGACTGCTGAAAAATGGCTCGATTTTTTATTGACTCCAAAATGGGCAAAAATTAAAGAGGCAAGATATGCTGTTTCTCAGATAGCAAGACTTACAGGCGACCGGACAAGAGATATTAATGAAGAAAAAAGAAATGAAGCTGCAAAATTTTTAGAAAATTATAAAGATTATGAAAATTTAAAATATTTAACTGATATTATTGAAGTTGAGCAGACTGAAGAAAAGCAAAGATTTGGAGAATCTCTTCCTGCAGGGATAATGCTGCATAAAAATTAAATCTTTAAGCAGTTGCTCAACAAAAAAACTGACGTTCTCTTTTATCAGACTAAATAGGTGAATATGAACTTTAAACTGCCTGTAAATATAACAAATGATAAAGGCGAAACAAGAAAAGCCGGATTTGAGCTTGAGTTCACAGGTATAGAACTGTTTGAAATAGCCAAGGCTGTAAAAAGGCTTTTTAATGGAACAATTACAGAAAAAAGCAGATATGAGTATATTGTAAAAGATACAAGCTTTGGTGATTTTAATATTATAATTGATGCTGATATTTTACTTAATAAAGCTTATGAAAAATATCTTGGAAAAGCAGGAATTAATCTTGACTCCTATAAAATAAAGCCTTCAGTTGAAGATATTTTAAATAAGCTTGCATCAACAGTTGTTCCTTTTGAAATAGTAACCCCGCCTGTGGAATTTGATAAGCTTTATGTTCTTGACAAATTATCTGATGAACTTGTAAATAAGGGTGCCCAGGGAACAAAAGCTTCGTTTCTCAATGCATTCGGAATGCATATAAATGCTGAAGTTCCTTGTTTAAATCATGAAATCCTTCTTAATTATCTCCGCTCTTTTTTTCTTTTATTTGATTATATTTTTAAAAAATCAGAAATTAATTTTTCAAGAAAACTTACTCCTTTTATAGATAATTTTCCCGAAGAATATGTAAATCTTGTTTTAAATCCTGATTACAAACCTTCCGAAGATATGTTTATAAATGATTATATTGTCCATAATCCAACAAGAAACAGAGCTCTTGATATGCTTCCGGTTATTTCGATGATAGATGAAAAAAAAGTGCAGCAAAATGTTAAGGATTTTAAGCTTGTTGGTAAAAGACCGGCTTTTCATTACAGGCTTCCAAACTGCAACATCGGAACAGATTTCTGGAAACCTTCTGATGAATGGAATATATGGTATATGATTGAAGAACTTGCCTCTGATTCAGAAAAAATTGAAAAATTAAGTTTATTATATTTTAAAAATCGAAAAAAACTTTTTTATAAAAGTAAGTGGATAGAAATATCAAAGGAGTTTGTTAATGAATAAAAAACCTGTAATCGGTATTACAGGACCATCTTTTGGCGGTTTTTCCTCTTTTTTCTTTATTTCTGTGGCTGTTATATTTTCAGGCGGAATTCCTAAATGGATAACTCCTTTAAAGCCTTTAAAAAATAAAAAAATCGACGGACTTATACTAAGCGGGGGGTCAGATATAGATCCTCTTTTTTATGAAATAAAACCCGAAAATATTATTCTTTCACCCTCAGACCTGCCTCGTACAAAACATACAAGATTTTTTATTTATTTAATGTTTCAGTCTCTTATAATTTTCAGATGGATTTTTTCTACAAAAAAAAGATCAAAAACTGATAAAAAAAGGGATAATCTTGAATATTTTGTGCTAAACAAAGCAGATAAGTCTGATATACCTGTTCTTGGTATATGCAGGGGATCCCAGCTGATTAATTTATACTACAAAGGCAGCCTTCATCCTGAAATTACTGATTTTTATGAAGAATATCCAATGATAAGAACTCTTCTTCCTAAAAAAGATATTATTGTTAATTCTGATTCAAGGCTTTATAAAATTTTAAATAAAAAAAATTTAAAAGTAAATTCTCTCCATCACCAGTCTGTGAAACAACCAGGTAAATGTCTTAAAATTTCAGCTTTTGAACCAAATGAAGTTGTTCAGGGTATAGAACATGACAGCAACAGATTTATACTCGGTGTTCAATGGCACCCTGAATATCTTTTATATGAAAAAAGTCAAAGAAGGCTTTTTACAAGATTTGTAAAAGAATCCAGGAAAAGATTGAAAAAGTCTTAACAAAAAAAATATCTGCTTTCCCGTATTACTGAATTGATAGGAAAAGCAGATATATTTTTATTGTTTCACAGATTTTTTTATTTCCCAGTCTTCAATTTCTTTTGGATCATCAACCTCTTCCCATCCTGTAAACATAGATTTAATATGAGCAAACCAGGTATGTCCGGTAGTTGTCATATAAATATGAATGATAATAAAAACAATAAAAGCAAAACCTCCTATTGTATGAAGAGCCGCAGGAATACTTAAATCTGAAACATAACCCTGAATAAAAGGTGTATTATAATAATAGTAGAAAAATCCTGTAGCTATCTGAAACGGAATAAGCAAAGAGACTATTACAAGATATGTAATCCTTTGAAGAGGGTTGTGTTTTTTTCTTTTACTCTTTGGTACAGGGTGAGGATATCCCTTGAAAATATAAAATCCGTAAAACATCATAACATCAAATATTTTTTTCATAGTCGGGATATACTGCCTCCATTCACCGGTTACAGACATCCAGAAAATTATGAAAACAAAAAGTATAAGCCATGTCCAGGCAGCATAGTTATGAATTTTAAATGCAAGTTCAAATCCAAGCAGATTAAAAGTATTATGAATTTCAAATCCTGTTATTAAAAGAACTACTATAAGAAGGCTCTGAAGCCAGTGCCAGAATCTTTCAAATCGTGTATAAAGATATATTTTTTCCATTTTTAATCCCTTCCTGATGCTGAAAAAATTCTTATTACGGCGTGAATAAAAACAATGCAAAGAGATAAAATAACCAATGACCAGCCTGTTTTATCTATAAATGAAAAATTATCACGGCCTGGCATATAAAAACCTGCAAGATTTTTAAGTCTTCCGTCTTTACTGTGACATTGTGTGCAGGTTAATGAATTTTCTTTGGGTGCAACCATATGGGTAATCGGAAAATGGTATTCAGTTTCTGTAAAAGCGTATTCTCCGCTGTATTCAAGATCCATATAATCCATTGCATGTTCTATGGCTTTATCCCATTCAAAATTTTTCCAGTACGAAGAATCATTGTTTCCGAAAAGATTTACTGAAACCATTGTATTATTTATTTTATCATATGGCTGAACTGCTTTATGAATTTTAAAAGGATAAATTCTTGATTTTTTATCAGATCTGTCTCCGACAACCCTGTTTAGTTTTATTGGATTTGAGGGATCAATTTCATCAGTGAGAAGAGTATATTCCATGGAACCGTTGAACCAGAAATATTCAGGTTCTACATTTTTTTCCCACCTGAATTTCCCTTTTTTAGTCATATAATCATGCCTGTTCAGCTTTTCATCTTTAGTGCTGTAGGCTTTGCCGTCTTTAAATTTGCCGGCCTGTGACCAGTCCCAGAACATTTTTGTAGGTTTTTCTCTTGCAAATTCAGGTATATGACAGGTCTGGCATGAAACCTTGTCTGTATGATCATTAAGTTTATCCATTGATTTATGGGGGGAGTCGGTATGGCATGAAACACAGGAAATTCTGTTTACAAGGTCTGAATCGAGTACAGATTTTCTGTCTGTAAAAGCAGGTGTTTTATAGCATCTTCCTGAAATTTTATGATCTGTTGTTGTATGACATCTTGCACAAGAGAAGTTACCGCCTTCTTCAGACATATGTACATCAAGTTCATAAGACGGGTCATGAAGTGAACTATCAAGATCCCCGTGCTTTACTCCGTCACCGCCTCCTCCGTAAAAGTGGCATGCACCGCAGTTTTTTCTGCCGGGAAGTCCAACGTTTTGTGCTGTTTTTTTAAGATCTGTTTTTTTAAAAAGTTTGCCTCCGAACATTTTGTCTTCCATGGGAGGATAACCTGCGCCGGTAGGAAATTTTTTATATTCTCCTGTCTGATCATGGCAGACAAGGCAGTCTACTTTGTTTTCATCGGAAAAATCGAAATTTTTATCTTTCCATCCGTATCCTGCATGGCATGATGTGCAACGAGCCTCGTTGCTTGCAATATTCATTCAGAAATTATTTAAAGTTATGCCGCCTTTTCCCATTTTGCCTGTTTTATCAGCATCACATTTCCAGGTCCAGTGGATTGTATTATGTATCTGGTCTGCGGCTTCGGTATGGCAGAAATTACAGGCCTGAGTAACTTCTTCAGGTGTTTTGAAATCCTGCTGCAGCAGCTCGATATCTTTGTGGTTTGCCGTAGTCCACTTTCTTAATTCAGAACCTGGCTCTTCATTTTCAGCTTTAGGAGAAGCTGATGTTTGTAAAGCAGCTACAAAGATAAATAAAAACAAATAAAGATATAAATTTCTCCCCATATACTTTTCCCCCTTGATTAGTTAAAAAAACTAAATTACAGATACATTTTTTAAAAAGAGGTTACAAAAAATTTTCAAGAAAATACAATTTTCTTTATTTTATATTTTTTTTGGTAATTCTTCAATCAGAGTTTATATATAAAAAAATTAAGGGTAATAATATCAAGAAGCCTTTAATCAGGAGAGATAAAAATGAATTACAAAGATAATCTTTTTTCAGAAGATAATTCTCCAAATCCTTTTGAATTTAATGAAACTGTTGCTGTATGTTTTGATGACATGGTCAGAAGATCAGTTCCATTGTATAGTGAATCGATACGTCTTCAGTGTGAACTTGCAGCAAAGTTTTATCAGGAAAACAGCCAAATTTATGATCTTGGATGTTCCAACGGAAATTTCGGGATTTCATTTCTTGAAAAAATGGGTGATAAACCTTTTTTAATGACTGCTGCTGATAATTCCAGGCATATGACAGATATTTATTATAAAAGACTTGATACCAGAAACAATAATAAAAGAATTGAAGTTTTAACAAAAGATATAAATGATATTGTACCTGATAATGCTTCAGTAGTTGTAATGAATCTTACATTACAGTTCATAGAAAAAGAAAAAAGAACTGATCTTATACAAAAAATTTATAAAAATCTTTTGCCAGGAGGTATTTTTCTTTTAACAGAAAAAGTTTTAAGTACCAGCACAATGTTTGAGAATGCCCAGACTGATATTTACTACGATTTTAAAAAAGAAAACGGATACTCTGAGCTTGAAATAAATAAAAAAAGAGAAGCACTTGATAATGTTTTAGTTCCTGAAACAAGTCTTGAACATATTCAAAGACTAAAAAATACAGGATTTTCATTTATTGATGTATATCTTAAATGGTTTCAGTTTACTTCATTCATAGCAGGAAAAAAGATTTAAAATGGATAATTTAATAAAAAATGCTTCAAAACATGGTCTTGATAATTTATCAGAAAGTCTTGCTCATCTTATAAAAGAAAAACAAGAGCTTTTCAATTCTGACAGCAACAAACTTATTACTCAGTTTAAAGAAATTTATCAATCACTTCCTGATATAAAGTCAGATGAATATAATTTAAATAAAGAAGCTGTTTCTGTTTTTACTAAACAAGATATTTCATCAGAAAACACGAATAAGCTTAAAGAGTCTCTTTTAAAAATGCTGCCGTGGAGAAAAGGCCCTTTTGATCTTTTCGGGACTTACATAGATTCTGAATGGAATTCATATCTTAAATGGAAGAGATTTTGCGATAAAATCGATTTAAAAGATAAAATAGTTCTGGATATTGGCTCAAGTAATGGATATTATCTTTTTAAAGCAGCAGGAAAAGGTGTTAAATTC
>JBNJDM010000034.1:0-25151 GCA_051744925.1 Thermodesulfobacteriota bacterium
TGGGAGACGGCAGGCATTATGCAAAGTGGCATGATCCGTTTTTAAAGCCTTCTTATCTTTTTGCAGTTGTTGCAGGCGATTTGTACTGTGTTGAGGATCACTACGAAACAATGTCAGGAAAAAATGTTGTTTTAAGGCTTTTCACAGAACCTGAAAATAAAACAAAGTGTTTTTATGCTCTTAATTCTCTTAAAAAAGCTATGAAATGGGATGAAGATGTATTTTCAAGGGAATATGATCTCGATATTTATATGATAGTTGCTGTAAGAGCTTTTAATATGGGGGCAATGGAAAATAAAGGGCTTAATATTTTTAATTCCAATTATGTTCTTGCTGATGAGAAAACAGGCACAGATGATGATTTTTTTAATATAGAATCTGTGGTTTCACATGAGTATTTTCATAACTGGACAGGAAACAGGATAACTCTTGCAAACTGGTTTCAGCTGAGTCTTAAGGAAGGTCTAACTGTTTTCAGGGATCAGCTTTTTTCTTCTGAGCAGGGGTTTGGACCGGTTTCAAGAATTAAAGATGTAAGAGCTCTGAAGTCGAGGCAGTTTCCTGAAGATTCAGGCCCTTTTTCACATCCTGTAAGACCTGAATCTTATATAGAAATGAACAATTTTTATACAGCAACTGTATATGAAAAAGGTGCTGAAATAATAAGAATGATTTACAACTGGCTTGGCAGGGAAAACTTTATCAGGGCAATGAATCATTATTTTGAAAAATTTGATATGCAGGCTGTTACATGCGAGGATTTTATTTCATCAATGTCTGAGGCTTCAGGTTATGATCTGTGGCAGTTTATGAGATGGTATGAACAAAGCGGAACCCCTTTTATTAAATTTGAATATGAATACTTTGAAAATGAAAAAAAACTTGTATTAAAAACGTATCAGGAAATTCCGGATACTCCCGGAGAAAATCAGAAGCTTGCAGTTCCTGTTCCTGTTAAGGCAGCTTTTTTTGATAGAAATGGCAATCAGCTCGAAATCTATAAAGAAAATACAGGTATTTCAGAAAAAGAAACAGTTTTTCTGTTAACAAAAAAAGAACAAAAATTTGTTTTTGAAAATATTGTAAAAAAGCCTCTGCCTTCTCTGCTGAGAAATTTTTCTGCGCCTGTAAGATTTGATGCAGGATATGGGATGGAAGACGATATTTTCCTGATGTCTGGTGATACAGATCCCTTCAACAGATGGGAAGCTTCTCAAAGAGTTGTTTTCAGGGTTATAAAAGATTTTTATGAATCGTTTTTAAAAAATGAAGACCCGGTTTTTCCGGAAAATGTTTTTGATGCCTTTTTAAGTATTATAAACGATACCCAATCTGATAAATCTATAAGAGCTGAAATTCTTACACTTCCCCTATATTCAGATGCGGCTCATGAACTTATAAACTGCGGTTTTAAGGTTAACCCGGATATACTTGAAAAAGCTGTATCTTTTTTAGTAAAGTCTTTAAGCATAAAATTTGAAAAAGATTTTTTAAGACTGATAAATGAAAATATCTGCACCAGCTACGTATTTTCAAAAGAACAGACTGCAGCAAGACGACTTAAAAATACTTCTTTATTTTATATTTCAAAGCTTGATTATAGTGATTTTATTTTTGATCTTTATTTAAAATCAGATAACATGACTGATACCACAGCTTCTTTAAGAGCTCTTGTACAGTATGAAAATGATAAAACTGAAAAAGCTCTCAGCGATTTTTATACAAAATGGAAGCATGATCCTGTAGTAATGGATAAATGGTTTGCTGCACAGGCTTCATCTTCAGGAGAGCATACTTTTGAAAAAGTATGCTTACTTTTCAAAGACCCTCTTTTTTCAATTAAAAATCCAAACAGGGTAAGATCTCTTGTTGGAGTTTTTGCAAACAATTTTACAAGATTTCACAGGCAGGACGGAGAAGGTTACAGGTTTTTAGCTGATAATATTATAGAACTTTCAAAGATAAACCCTCAGATTGCAGCAAGGCTTGTTTCGTATTTAAGTAATTATAAAAAGTTTGATGCCGGTACTAAAGATATGATGGAGAAAAATCTCAGAAAAATTTCAAAAGTTGAAAATCTTCCAAAAGATGTTTTTGAAATGGTTTCAAGGGCTATAGGAGACTGATTCATCACAGAATAAAGCTGTTAATAAAAGGTGCTGTAAATATAAAAATGTTTCCTGTTATATGGATTGTAACAGGAACATATATATTTTTGGAAATTTCAAATGCCAAAGCAAAAAAAATACTTCCTGCAAACTGAATAACAGGCATATAACCGGCATTCAGGTGAAAAAGGGAAAATATCAGAGATGAAGAAACAACAGCAAAAAAAATACTGTTGTGCTGTCTTAGATATTTATAAATAAATCCTCTGAAAAAGAATTCTTCAGCCACAGGGCTTATTATCCCTCCTGCGATAATAAGAAGGAAAAGTTTTTCTTTGTTAAGCATGCTTGAATTTAACAAAGTAATAAGATTAGTATTAAAAAAAAATCTTATCAAAAAAAAAGATGCAAAAAACAAAACACCTGCAGCACCTGAAACAATAATACCCTGAACAATACCTTGTAAAAAAAGCTTTTTGTTAAAAAAAAGCCGGTTTAATTTAAAATAATAAATAAATGCAGATATGGCTGCCAGGTCAATAGTCCGTATTGCAGCAGTCACAATAAGAAAATTTGCATTTGCAGGAAATATAAAAGCACATGATTCAATCAGAAACAGGAGTGCAGTAAGGGCGAAAATGTGTGCAGTCTCTATTTTAAGAACAGATTCCGGTTGTATGTGTATGCGTACCATTGAACATACCAGTCTTTTATTTCAGGGTAATTGTCAATTAAAAATTTTTTTATATGGTTTTTAAACCGCGGATCTGAGTTGTAACCGCCTAATTTTTTATAAGCTGTGCATTTTATATTTAAAGATTCATCCCTTGTTTTTTTAAATATTTTCAAAAGATCTTTTATGTTTTTTATTTTAAAATTTAAAACAGCCCAGTATCTTTCAGCAGTATAATCTGAATTAAGGTGTTTTTCAGGAGCCGGGATATCGATATTGTTTTTACCCGCAAATTTAAGCGCTTCAAGACGGGTGAATCTGTTGTCTGAATCAAGTTTATTTAAGACATTTTTTTTTGTTATATCTGCATTCTGCATAAGAGGTGCTGAAATTATCAAAAGAATACAGGTGCATACTCCTGCTGAAACAAGAGCTTGTATTTTTTTATGATTAATGAAATTGAAAAAAAAGTTTAATGCAGAAGTAAAGCAATAAATTGAAAAGAAAAGCAGGCATATAAACCCTGCAATAGTAATTTTTCTTAAAAATTCAGAATTGTCATTTTTTTCTGATATTTTTTTAAAAATATCTTTGCTTTGATTATAAAGATCTGAGTAGCTGAGTTTTGAGGCATATTTTCCCGAATTTATTTTTATAGAATTTCTTGTTTTTTTTAAACTAAGATCAGCCTTAATATTATTATTTGTTATAGTAAAATAGTTGAACTTATTTAGTAATTTTTCTGTTTTTTTTCTTTCGTTAATCGAAGAAAAACCCTGCAAATCAGATGTTTTAAGTTTTTTGGCAAAAGGGGTTTTTATTAATTCTGCCGGGTATAAAGTGTATTTATAATAGAATTTGTTGATTTTTTTACCAGCAGAATTTGTTAAAAGGATTTTGTCTCTTGTATCAAGAAAAAAAGAGTTTCCCTTGTAAGCCAGCATTATTATAAGTACTGCTGCTGCAGGAATAAGAAAAATAAAATTAAATCTGAAAACCGGTTTGAATTTTAGAGTAAGATAAAAAACTGCAAGTGATGGAAGGGCCAATAACCATAAAGATTTAAGAAAAACAGACTGTGTTAAAGTAAAAAAAAAGATCAGTATTATGCATGATATTTTTAATTTTTTTGTACCCTTATTATACAAAAGACCTAATATTAAAGGAAAAAGAACAATTATAAGTCCTGCTGTAAAGGTAAAGAAAAAAGCTGAAAAAAAAGCAGCTGAAAAGCTTTTTAGATTTTCAGCTGCATAGCAGCACGGAGTAAAAAAAAAATAATTTTGTTCAAAAACTGTTACAGCTTTTGCAAAAAGCTCAGAATTAGAATGGTAGATACTTATAAAACAAGTGCAGTGAAACAGGATAAATCCTGCTGAAATAATAAAAAAAAGCTTTAAACCGTTATTCATTTTTATAAATTTCAAGGTATTTGTTTTTTAAATCTGAATAATGGCCCGCAGATTTTTTTATAAGTTCAAGTACTGATTCATCAAGATCTTTCTTTTTTTTTGCAGGAGTTCCTGCAAAAACGCAAAATTCAGGCACATCAGTATTTTCAAGTATAACAGAGCCTGCGGCAATTACTGAGCCTTTTTTTATAACTGTATTGTTCATAATAACCGAACCCATTCCTATCAGTACATTATCTTCAATTGTACACCCGTGTACAACGCAGTTGTGACCGATTGTGACATTTGACCCGATAGTAAGCGGAGTGTTTTCATCACAGTGAAGTACAGAGTTGTCCTGAATATTTGTGTTTTCTCCTATTGAGATTTTATCCATATCAGCTCTTATAACTGTGTTGAACCATACAGAGGCATTTTTTTCTATTACAGCATTTCCTGTGATTATACAACCGTCTGCAGTAAACACATTTTCTTTTATAACAGGTTTAAAACCGTTGAAGCTTAAAATTTTCAAAGTTATGAACTCCTTATAATTTGTTTGACGAACAATGTTTATAAATATAAAATATATAAGTGATTACCACAAATAAAATATTTTCTAAAATAATTAACATAAGAGGATACTATGTCAGATAAACCTGAAGCAAGAATTCGGTTATGGGAATTTAAGGCTATCAGCTATGCAATTTCTACATATGAAGATCTGGCTGTTCTGCAAAGACATCTTGTTGAAGGCGTTTGCAGTGCTTTCAGGATTAAAGCCTGTTCCATAAAGCTTTATGATGACAGGGAAAAGGAATTGTTCAGGGTCTCCAGCTGCGGATTAACCACGAATTATCTTAAAAATGAGCCTATAATAGTTTCAGGGGAAAACAAGGAATGTTTAAACGGTGAAGTAATTTTTTATGAAGATATAAGAAAGGATTCAAGGGTTATAAATCCTGAAGCTGCTGAAAAAGAAGGTATAGTTTCAATGCTTTCAGTCCCTATTAAGTACAATAAAGCTGTACTTGGCGTTTTGAAAATGTATCACGATGCTCCATGGATTCTTCATGAAGATGATCTTGATGCATTCAAGGTTTTTTCGCGTCATCTTGGACTTAGAATTGAGTATACCGGACTTAGAAACTTTTTTGAAACTGTGAAGGCTGCTGCAGGAAGCCTTCCTCTGAGAATGCTGAAAGATATTGTTCAATGAAAAAAGTAAATCTGGTGCATGATACCAGTGATTTTTTTTCAATAGTCCCCGGAGATATTATATGTCTCGGCAGCCGGGAGTTTGAAGTCACAGGGAATGAAAAAGAAAGACGTTTTGGTGTTGAAGATCCAAAGTTCTGGGTAAAACGAGTAATTGACAAGGACTCAAAAGAAAGAAAGCTTGCAAAGCTGACTTACTTTGAAAGTTTTATGACTTCAATCGGCGGTGCAAAAATAAAGTGCTTCAGAAGTCCTGAAAAAGAAGGGAAAATTCTTGAGCTTGTCAAAGGTAATCCCGATTTTATGCAGGGCGAAGTGTTCTGGGATTCGGAAAATAATAATATCAGAGTGCTCGATATTGTAAGAGGTGCTAATTTTTTTGTTTATATGGAACAATATGAAAGAATGCCACATGAAAAGTATTTTTTTGAAGTGCTTCCAGGGATTTTAGAAAAACTGGTAAAATCTTTTGAAGCTATAAGGCATCTTCATATAAACGGGTTTAAGCACGGGGATATAAGAAATGATCATATTGTAGTTGAAAAAAAAACAGGAAATTTTGTCTGGATAGATTTTGACTATGATTATGATGCTCCTGAAAACCCTTTCAGTTTAGATCTTTTCGGAATGGGCAATATTATACTTTATGCAGTAGGAAAAGGGTTTCACAACCTTTATATGATAAGGCATGATACATATACATACGGAGATTTTATAAACAGTGTTGAAGAAGGGGATTTTTCTCTTCTTGATGCAAGCAGGTTTGTAAATTTAAGAAAGCTTTATCCGTATATTCCAAGAATGCTTAATGATATTTTGCTCCATTTTTCAAAAGGGTCACCGATTTATTATGAATTTATTGATGAGATACTTGAGTCCCTCAGGGGATATTTAAAGTCGTTATAAAATTAGGAGGAAGTTTTGAAAAATAAAATCCTTGTACCAGTAAATAATTATGAAACTTCCAGGGCGGTTTTGGATTATCTTATAGGTTTAAGTCTTTGCCCTGAGAACTCAGAAGTTACACTGCTCCATATTCTGAGAATACCTTCAGGCGGTGAAGAGCTCATGGGGAAAAAATACATGCAAAATGAGCCTGAAAAGATAAAAGCCTTAATGGTTGAGGCACAGGATGAACTGGTTGCTGCAGGTTTTGAAGAAAACAATATTCATACAGAAGTAATAGAAGGGACTTTTTCAACAGTAGCTGACGGTCTTATAGATTATTTCAGCAAAAATCATCATACAATGGTTGTGATAGGAAGAAAAAAGCTTTCAAAGGCAGAAGAGTTTGTGCTTGGAGATGTTAGTATCAAGCTTGTAAGGGCGCTTGAAAATACAGCCGTTGTTGTTGTTAAAACGATATAAAAGCAGATGTCATTTAGGATGTTTCTTATTATTAATCTGCTTAAGATTTTATAATATCAGGTCTTCAATAAATGCACTCAGCTGGTTAATATTCTGGCACGGTCTTACCTCATTAACATGGGACTTGTAGGTTAGCATTTCACTGTCTCCTGAATCCCAGCTTGCAAGAGGTTCAGGATTAAGCCAGATTATTCTTTTGCACTTAAACCTCATATCTTCAAGTATTTCTGCATGCGGATTCATATAATTCGATCTTGCATCTCCTATTATTATAAGAGTTGTTTTTGAATTAAGCTCATTCATATGATTTTCTTTGAATTCTGCAAAGGTCTGACCGTAATCTGTTGGAACATCATATTCTATATCTGCTTCATTCATTACTTTATCTATGGCATCATTAATCTCATTTTGTTCAAAGATTTCTGAAACATCACATAATCCGGACACAAATACATAGCTTTTCACCCTTGAAAAGCAGTCCTGGAGAGAATAAAGAATGTTAAGCATAAATCTTGATGCAGACCATACAGAGCCTGATATATCACAAAGAGTAACTACTTTGCCTTTTCTCAGCGGCTTGTGTTTGTAGTGGATATGTACAGGTATTCCCTGGAATTTGTTGGCATCTTTTAATGTTTTTTTTATATCAAGACGGCCTTTGTTTTTTGCTACAAATCTTCTGGATGTTATGTCATTGAGTTTTCTTACAAGCTGGTCAATGACATCCCTTGTCATTTCAATTTCTTCCGGGTTTAGGTTGGAAAACGGTTTGCTTCCTATATTTTTATATTTATCCTCAGTGTTTTTTACGTCTTTTAAACCGACATTATCTTTTTTAGGTTCTTGTGTAAGGATGTCGTATGCTTTGTCAAGCAGGGCTGAAAAATGCCTTTCAACATTTTCCAGAGATTCAGGGGCAGCATTTTCCCCGAAACCTTTGACAAGTTCGAGAACTCTGCTTCTCAGCTGGTTTATTTTCAGCATTACGTCAAGACGCATTGCAAGCTGGCCCATATTAGATTTAAGAGCAGCCTGTTTCTCTTCCAGCTGATTATGCATATCACTTATTTCACCAAGATATTCCTGGGGGTCGCCCTGGAGAAAATCCATTAGAACATCAAAGGTCGGATCATTGTTTTGCTCAGTAAATTCACCAAGAGCATCGAGTATATTGTCTTTTAGTTCCTTGTCTTTGTTTACTTCAGATTTTGATATATTTATATCATGGAAAAAAAGATTGTATAAAATTTCAAAATGGGGGGCATCCCTTTGTGTCTTAACAAAATTGGTTTTTAAAACTGTTTTAAATTCAGTTTCATCAACAGGATTTATAAGTTTGATCTGTTCGAAACAGTCAAGGGTTTGTGCTGTTGAGATATTAAACCTGTATGACCGGCAGCAGGCGCTAAATTTTAAAATAGTTTCAAGCATATTTATACAAGACTTTCAATATGTTTTTTTACTGTTTCTTCATCTGTTTTATATTTGCATAAAACATTTAGTGTGTCTCTTAAAATTTCAGGTGATATTTCATCGGCTTCAAGAGCTATTAGTGCCTTTGCCCAGTCAAGTGTCTCTGATATGCAAGGTTTCTTTTTAAGATCTAGTTTTCTTAAATTGCCTATGGTCTGAACAAGTTTATCAAGGAGATCCTCTTTTATTCCGGGAATTTTCATTTTCACAATCTGTCGTTCTGTATGAAGTTCAGGATAGTCAATATAAAGATGAACACACCTTCTCTTGAGTGCATCGCTCATATCCCTGTAATTGTTTGAAGTTAAAAATACAAAAGGCATTGATACTGCAGACATGGTTCCTATTTCGGGAATAGTAACCTGAAAATCGCTTAAAAGTTCAAGCAGAAAAGCTTCAAATTCAGGATCAGATTTGTCGACTTCATCAATAAGAAGAACTACAGGTTTTTCTGATGTAATAGCTTTAAGAAGTGGCCGGGGCTGAATAAATTTTTCTGAAAAAAAGGCATCTTCCTGGCTTGATATTTTGGCTACTGCGTCATTAATATTTGTTACATCCGAAATCAGGTGGTCAATTTTATCTTTTACCATCTGGGTATAGAGAAGCTGTTTTGCATATTCCCATTCATATAAAGCTTTTGTTTCATCAAGACCTTCATAGCACTGCATTCTGATGAGGTCTCTTCCCATGCTTCTTGAAACAGCTTTGGCAAGTTCGGTTTTCCCAACTCCGGCAGGACCTTCAATAAGTACAGGCTTTTGAGTTGCCTGAGCCAGAAAAATCACAGTCGATATTTCTCTTGAAGGTATATAATTGGAAGATTCAAGTCTTGACTGTACATCTTCAATGTTTTTGAAATCCATTCTATCCCCGTATATTAAATTTTAAATTTAAATAATTATTTTACAAATTTTTATAATTTATAAAAAACTTAAATATGTTCAGTTTAGTTTAAAAATATGATTGAATGTTCTTTCATAAAAATAAAATTTTAGATTATAAAACTAGCAATTCAAGTTTAAAGTTGTAATATCAGTCTGAAAAACAAAGGTAAAGTATAATAAGCTGAAATTTATTATCAGTCTTTAATATTATAGTATTTCAGGTGTGTATCGTTCCTTGGAAGAAATAAGACTGTACAAAGATTAAGTATAAAAAAAACTGCCTAAAAACATTAAAACAGGCAGTTTTTTTATCAGTTTTAAAAAAGGAGGCTTTATATTCCCGGGGATATGAACTTTGCTCCTTTTTTGATCTGTTTTTCAGCTTCAATAATAAGAACTGATGAGGTTGTTTTTCTTGAGTCAAGAACAATAAAAGATGCAAAAGGTATAAGTTCTTTTACTTTATTCTTTCTGTCGGTTTCAATTGTCTGTTCTTCAACTACAGAGTAAATTTGGCCTCTTTCAACTTTGTCTTCAAGTCCTGCATCTATAAAGGCTGTAAATTGTTCACCCATATAAATCCCATCATTTATAGGCTTTATAATTTTGCCTTCAAGATTTTTTACACTCGGTTTTAGAAATATATCAGGAGATATTTCATTGAATTCTGTTATAAGATCACCTTTGTTTATAGGTCTGTAAGTGTTTGTGATTACAGCCCTTAAAAGGTTGCCTTTATTTTTTAGAATTTCCACAACGCCTGCAAGATTATACTGATATCCTATTAAATCTTTAGTATGCGGATCAAGAATTTTTTCAGGCTGCTTATACACAGCATATTTTTCACCTATAAGAAATTTGGCAGATTTGTTTTCTGCATAGATATATACTTCATCAGTGGTTGAGTACATATCAACAGAACCGACTCCTTTTTTTATTATTCCGTCATAGTCGATTTTTTCTTCAGCTATAAAAGGGAGTTTGTTGATTTTCTGGTATGCAAAAAGAGGTTTTTTTTCTTTTTCTTTTTTTACATCTTTTTTTATCTGCTCAACTGCTTTTACTGTAGATTTTTTCTTTTTTTCTTTAATTTCAGAGATTGCGTTTTTGCTGTAAAGTGTTATCTCCTGGCCTGGGTAGATCCAGTGAGGGTTTGCAATATCTGTATTTTCTGCCCAGAGTCCGGGCCAGTACCATGGTGAGTCAAAAAATTTTTGTGACAAACCCCATAGAGTGTCACCTTTTTTAACTGTATATGTTATTGTTGTTTTTTGTTCAGCCCCACTTGCTGATGATAAAGATGCTGAAAAAAGAAGTGCTGATAATATAAAAGTAAAGATCAGTAATTTGTTTTTTACTTGTCGGTTCATACAAAAATCCCGTAGTTTTTTGTTTTCGGCAGGTTTTTTACTTGAAAAATAAATAAAATTAAATCATTCTGCCGCTGAAATGTCAAGCTGCAAATAATATTCGATTTATGGAGATGCAGATGGAAAATCTTGTTAAATTAATTTTCGAAGCAGGTCTTTTGAAAAAACTGCCGAGATCAGGGTACAGCTTTCTTGGCAACGGCAGTGAAAATGTAGCTGAGCATTCATTTATTATTACTGTAATTGCTTATGTTCTTGCAAAATTAAATCCTGATGCAGATGAAAAGAAAATTGTATTTATGGCGTTGTTCCATGATCTTCCTGAAGCCAGGACAGGAGATATAAATTATGTTCAGAAAAAATATGTGGTAAAAGATGAAGAAAAGGCAGTTAAAGATATTGTAAGCGGACTTTTTTTCGGCTCTGAAATAGAAAGTCTCATTGAAGAGTTTAATAAAGGAGAAACTTTAGAGGCAAAACTTGCCAATGATGCTGATCAGCTTGCTTTTATTGCAGATCTGAAAATTCTTAAGGATAAGGGTGCAAAAAAAACTTCAATGTGGATTGAGGCTGTAAAAAAAAGGCTTGTAACTGAGCACGGGATAAGCCTGGCTGAACAATTAATTGAAGCAGATTCGGATCAATGGTGGCTTGAGAATTATGTTGACGCATAGTTAAAAATAATTAAAACTTAAACCCGGCTTAACCTTTTTTTTATACCTTTTAGGCTTTTTAGACCCTGAGTCTCTGATAGCCCGCAGTATAAAAGAAAAAAATTAAACCTTTACAGCTATATTCATTTCAAAAAACTGGTTATCTCAAAATGGATGATTCTCAGCAATCAGAAAACACAAAGTATTTTCAAAAACTTTTTCAGGATTCTGAAAAAAGGCTTGATAATTCAATGAGTCAGATTGAATCTTTACTTGCTGAGAGAAAAAAATACTTTGTTTTAGTTAAAAATTTAAAAAAGAATATCAAAGCTGATACTTTTTCTGCAATAGAATCTTTTGAATTTATTTCATCTTTTTTAGTCAAAAAAGACATGTCCTATTCAGTCAAGGTTGCAAAGCTTGCAATGGCAATAAGCGATGAGATGGATTTGTCTGAAGAGTTGACAAAATATGTTGAAGTTATTGCACGTCTTCATTTAACAGGGATGATTTTTACCGATTATTCCGAAGATGAGTTTAGGCTTTACCCGGAAAAAAGTGTGTTTCTTATTGAAAAATTTTCAGGCTTAAAAAAAATTGCTACAGTTTTTCCGGATCTTGACGAATTTTTTGACGGAAGCGGACCGAATTCGAAAAAAGGAAAAAGTGTAAAACCGGAAATTCGGGTTGTAAGAACAGCAGCATTTTATTATTATCTTTACCATAAGAAAAAGAAAGATAAGGAAATAATCAGGGAGCTTGATCAAAGTTCAGGGCGCAGTCTTGATCCTGTAGCTGTCTCTGCGCTGTACAGAGTTTTGCTTAGAAAAGATTTTTTTTCTGATTTTGATATTTTTGCATTAAGTCTTAAAGATCTTGAGCCTGGTATGAAGCTTGAAACAGCTGTTTTTTCAAAAAACGGAGCAATGCTTTTACCTGCAGGGACTGTTTTAAATAAAGAGCTTATTAATAAAATTGCAGCATATGACCGTGGAGAGCCTGTAGTAGACTCTATACTGGTCAAGACCTGAGCTTATTGCTTTTATAATGTAAACTTGAAAATTCATTTATATCATGTCGACAAAGAATATTTTAAGGAGTAGATTTTGGATATCACTTCAATAATAGGGATAGTTTCAGGGCTTGCCGCCATAATCGGGACAATATTGCTGGGCAGTGGTCTTGGGCTTTTTATTAATATTCCTTCGGTTATTATTGTTGTTGGAGGAACTGTTGCCGCAGCCATGGTAGGTTATCCTCTGCCTGAATTTAAAAAAATGTTCAATGCTTTGAAAAGGGTATTCTCCTTTAAAATTGATGATCCCCAGCTTTTGATAGATAAGCTGATTGATATTTCGAATAAAGCAAGAAAAGGCGGTCTGCTTTCCATAGAAGGTGATATCGGTGATATAGAAGACCCTTACTTTGCAAGCGCTCTCCAGATGACTGTGGATGGTGTAAAAACAGGTGATATTGCCCAGGTAATGCAGAAAAAAATGTCAATGGTTCAGCAGGAGAATAAAATAGGAATAGATATTTTTTCTTCACTTGGTGCTTATGCTCCTGCATTCGGAATGACAGGAACTCTTATCGGCCTTATCCAGATGCTTGCAAGCCTTGATGACCCCTCTACAATAGGACCTAAAATGGCTGTTGCTATGATTACTACTTTTTACGGCGCTATAATGGCAAACCTTTTATTCCTTCCAATGGCAGACAAACTTAAGCTGAGAAACACCCAGGAAATAACAAATATGAATCTTTTATTTGAAGGTGTTCTTTCCATAAGAGAAGGAGAACATCCTCGCCTAATGGAAGAAAAATTAAAGGTTTATCTTATGAATAAAAAACAGACCGAAGAAAAACCAGAAGAATAAACCGCCGGGAAAACTTAAATGGCAGAAGAAAATAATAACTCAGAAGAAGAAAAAAGTTTCGGCTTATCTGAAGGAGACGACCAGGCGGCTGAAGATTCAAAGCCTGGTGCTCCAGCATGGATGGCTACGTTTGCTGATCTTGTAACTCTTCTTATGTGTTTTTTTGTTCTTTTGTTTGCAATGAGTACAATTCAGGAAGAGACTTTTAAAGAACTTGTTCAGTCCCTGAGAAGTGCGCTTGGAGTTCAGACAATACCTGAAGCAGGGACCCGTGAAGGGCTTGTGATGCAAAATGCTGCTCCTGAAGAGGAAAAGCCTGAAAAAGAAGCTGTAGATGAACCAGGAGCCATGATTCAAAAAGAAATAAAAGATATTGTTTCAGATGTGAATGAACTTGTTATGTTTAACAAACTTGCCGGTATGGTAGATGTAAAAGAGACTGAAGTAGGAGCTGTCATAACTATATCCGATGTTCTTTTGTTCAGAACAGGAGAGGCTGAGATCACAGATGAAGGTATAGAGATACTCGGCAAAATAGCCGTGGTGCTCAAGCAGTTCAGATATCCTATAGAAGTTGCAGGACATACAGATAATGTACCTATTGATACTACGAGGTTTCCTTCTAACTGGGAGCTTTCTTCAAGAAGGGCAACCGAAGTTGTTCGCTATCTTATAAAAACAGGCGTAGATCCCGGGCTTCTGTCGGCTGCAGGCTACGCAAGCTTCAGGCCTGTGGATACCAATGATACATCCGATGGCAGAGCCAAGAACAGAAGGGTTGAGATCATATACAGGCGTGAAGCTATAGAAAGCAGCCTTAATCAGTAGTGTATTGCTGAAGATAAGCTGCTCAACAAAAATCGTCTCTTTTGCTTATTTTTAAGTTAGAATCAAAATTTAATCTGTATTAAACTGCGCAAAAAATTTTGGTTTCCGCCAAATATAAACTTAATTTAACTTTGGAAAACATTTCTTTTATTTATCTATACAATACTTGCTAACCTGAAATTTTTTAGTATTTTAAAATTTGTTTTTATACCTTGATTTTATGTAAAACAGCGTATAACGTTATAAAGTTATTTTGTTGTAAATTTTAAAGACGGTATTAAAATGAAGCTTAAAATTAATGAAGCAGCATCTTTTTTAAATCTTCCTGTCAACACTTTGAAACGGTGGATCAGGCAGGGCAGGGTTCCGATTAATAAATCCGGCGAAACCTGCATATTCAAAAAGAATAAGCTTGAAGAGTGGGCAAGAAAAAATAATATCTGTTTAAACTCGGGTGAATGTAAAGATAATACAAAGCCCGAAAGTGAAGAAAAAATTTTATCTTCTGCAGTTGCAGCCGGCAGAATTTTATATAATGTAGACTATGAATCAAAAAAAGACATATTTTCATATGTTGTAGATTCTTTTAGTGTCAGCAAAGATTTGAAACAAACTTATCTGCAAAGACTTATAGAGCGTGAAAATATGACATCAACAGGAATAGGAAGGGGTGTGGCAATACCTCATCCCAGAGAACCGGTTGAAAGTTTTGCAGATTATCCACAGATCATAACAGTTTTTCTTAAAAATCCTGTAGATTTTGATTCAATAGATAATAAAAAAGTGTTTGTTCTTTTTTTTATAGTATGCACAAAAGTGGAGCAGCATTTGAAGCTGCTTTCTAATATTTCTTTTTGTCTTCGTCATGACAGCTTTATCGATTTTTTAAAAAAGGAGCCTCTTCAAAAAGATTTGGTGAAGCAAATTGAATATTATGAGTCTGAGCTTGGAATTTGTTAAAAGGAGTTTGTTTTGAAAGAAATTTTCAGGCACAGATATATCCAGAGTTTTCTTTTCAGTTTTGATGATAATTTTGTCCTGCTTATAATAGCTGTTATAGTTGGTGTTTTAAGCGGAATTGCTGCATGCATTCTTAATTTTTCAATAGAGTTTTTTCTTGAACATCTTCATCACCTGAGAACTTACTGGTGGGCATTTCTTATACCCGGAGCAGGAGCAGTTCTTTCCTCTGTTTTTCTTAAAAAAATAGCTAAAGATGATCAGGGACACGGTGTTCCTGATGTAATTTATTCTGTTTCCAAAAAAGGAGGCTTCATAAGGGTTAAGTCTATTTTTTCCCGTATTGTATCAAGTACTCTTACCATAGGAAGCGGCGGTTCTGCAGGACCTGAAGCTCCGGTAGTGATCAGCGGGGCAGCCATAGGTTCAAATATCGCAAGGCTTTTTTCACTCAACGAAAGACAGAGAATAACACTTCTTGGATGCGGAAGCGCAGCCGCAATATCAGCTATATTTAATGCACCAGTTGCAGGTATAGTTTTTACTCTTGAGGTTATTCTTGCTCAGTGGAATTCAATTTATCTTGTTCCGGTTGCTATATCATCTGTTGCCGGAACAGAGATGAGCAGGTTTTTAAGAGGAAATCAGATTCCATTCAGTAACACAGGCTTTACAATCGGTTTTGAAGATGCTTGTGCTGCAGCTGTTCTGGCTGTTTTGACAGCTTTTGTATCTGTTGTATTTACAAGATCCATGGAAAAAAGTGCAGGTTTTGCTCGTTTTACTGAAGAAAAATTTAAAATACCCTTCTGGGTTAAAGCCGGAATGGGTGGCTGTGCTGTAGGTATTATTGGCTATTTTATACCTGATGCTCTTGGTGAAGGCTATCATTCTGTAAGAGATCTGATAGGAGGTATATATCAGAACGGACTTACAATTGTAGCTCTTGCCCTTATTGCGAAAATTGCTGCTACAGCTCTTACTCTGGGTTGGGGAGGTTCAGGCGGGATTTTTGCACCTTCACTTGTTATTGGAAGTTTTACAGGAGTATTGTTTTACAGAGCTCTTATATTTGTTTTCCCCGAGGCAGATCTTGTGGGTGAAGGTGGTTTTGCTCTTTTGGGTATGTCAGGTGTTATGGCCGGAGTTCTTCAGGCCCCTCTTACAGGAATTTTTCTTATAGTTGAAATAACAGGCGGTTATGAAGTAATAGTGCCTCTTATTATTGTTTCTGCACTCTCTTCAACTATATGCAGATATTTTGAACCAGCTTCTCTTTATCTGAAAGAGCTTGTAAATAAAGGCCAGCTTTTAAGGCCGGGCACAGATGAAAAAGTTCTTTCAGATCTTAAAATTGAAGAGCTACTGGAGCAAAACTGCAGGGAAGTTTATCATGATATGCTTCTTAAGGATCTGATTTATCTTCTCAAAGTAAGTAAAAGAAATTTTTTTCCTGTATTAGACAGTAAAACAAAGGATTTTTTAGGTGTGGTTCATCTTGATCATGTAAGACCGTTTCTTCTTGATCCTGTAATGTATGAAACAGTATTTCTTTACCAGATTATGGATACAGATATTCCTGTAATATCCCTTGATATGGAATTAAAAGAGGCACTTGATATTATGGATGAATACAGTCTTTTTTCAATTCCTGTACTTGAAGGAAGGCGGTTTGTAGGTATTGTTTCAAAGGGGACTTTGCTTGACCAGTACAGAAGAGAGCTTATTGTCCAGACATCAGAAATGTAGGAGACTTTTTATGAAGCCGAGATTATTTCATATATTCAGAAATACCCCGTTTGGAAGGGAAACAATTCTCCAGTCTTTGTACTTTTGTAAGCTTATGGATTGCAGGCCAGTTGTGTATTTCCCTGAATCAGATAAATTTCTTATGTATTTTGAAAATGAAGCAATACAGATTGATCTTGACAGGTCCTACCTAAAAAGTCCTGAAACAGCAGAAAAAAATGTATCAGACCTTATGGAAAAGTTTCCATCCAAACCCGTATTTTTGAGGTCGGAAAACAGAACAGCAACAAATCTTCCTGATGTGCAATCTGATTTTGAGTATATGACATGTCCAAGAACAATAAGTGATTTATCTTCAAAAATAGGGCTTGGCTATATAGGCGCAAGAGTAAGAAAAATTGTCAAATCTGCACAGTTTCCTGTACTTATACCTTCCACAGTTTTTAAGCCATGGGAATCGGTAACGGTTTTTTTCGGAGGGTCTGTAAACTCCGTCAATGCAATGAGGCTTGCGATTACTGTCAGCAAGACATCCGGAAAACCTTTGAAGATTATTACTTTTAAAGAAAAGAAGAAATCTTCCAAGGATTATGAAAATATTCTGAAACAGGCAAGACTTTATGATCTTTTGGAAAAAAATCTCAGTTCCTGGGATTTTTATGAAATATCGAATCTGGAAAAGGATTTGTACCAGGTGCCGCATGACTCAATACTTGTTATGGGAGCATACGGGCACGGTGTAATTAAAGATGTTTTATTCGGAAGTGTTCTTGAAAAAATTCAGACTATAATGCCTAACAGTATGCTTATTGCAGGTCCGAAATACAGTATGCCATAATATTTTACAATTCTCTGTGCCTGAGTGTAACATTAAATTTTAAAATATTTTGTGCAAGCTTTCCAAACTGAGGAGTTATATCTGAAACATAAAAGTCTCTTTTTCCTTGTGTTCCGGTAATTTTTGAGCCGTTTGAACAGGAATTTATATATGAAACCACACTTTCTGCTATTGCTGTAGAAGAATCTATTATTTTTACCCTCTTTCCCGCTTTCTGGCTTATGGTCTGTTTAAGAATCGGATAATGTGTGCATCCAAGTATAAGAGTATCTATTTGTCTGGTTTTAAGAGGGTTTAAGTATCTTTTTAAAATTCTGTTTGTTTCAGGTGTTTTTAGAAAGCCTTCTTCAATTAGAGGCACAAGCAGTGGTGATGCATTGGAATAAACTTTAATATCACTGTCTGCGGCATAGATGTTTTTTTCGTAAATTCCGCTTGAAACAGTTGCCCTTGTACCGATTACGCCTATTTTTTTGTTAACTGTTGTTTTTACAGCCTGTTCCACAGCAGGAGTAATAACTTCAAAAACAGGGATATCGTATCTTTTTCTTAAAACCTCTGTTGCAACACTTGATGCTGAATTGCATGCTATTATAAGAAGTTTAGCCCCTTTTTCCATTAAAAAATCGGTGTTTTCAGCAGAATAACCCTTTATTGTATCAGCACTTTTTGAACCGTATGGAGTTCTTGCTGTATCTCCGAAATATAAAATATCTGCACTGGGGAGTTTATCAGTTATTGCTTTAACAGTTGTTAGTCCGCCTATCCCCGAATCAAAAACACCAATCATGAATACCTTCTGTCTGTATTGTTTTATATTAGTTGTTGAACAAAAACTTCTGGTTTCCGGCCAAATACTAAATGATTTTTTTCAGTTCTTTTTCAGATCTTGTACTTTTAAGTGATTCTATGGTTGTTTTCTTAACCTTGTTTATGTCAGCTTTTTCATTAATTCCAGGGCATGCCTGTGACATATATTCCCAGTTTTCCGGCTCTTTTACAACTGCTGGGATAAACGGCCATTCCCTGCACATCCTAGGTTTGACAGGATGAATTGTACAGTTTTCCTTGAAGAAAATGCATTTGTTGTCACTTCCGCATGCAATCATATACTTATTTTCAGATGAAAGTATCAGGTATTTTTCCTTTAATTCATCTTCGGAGATTTTTAAAAAATCTGCAATCTCCCTTATTTTATTATCATCAACATAAGTTCCTCCGATTCCGTTGCAGCATTCGCCGCATTGAATGCACTCGAAAAGAACCGATGAGCTGTTATTTGAAGTCATACCTTTTTTCCATTGCTCTTTTTAATGTTACCTGGTCAAAATATTTTAAATCTCCCCCCATTGGTATTCCTGAGGCAATTCTTGATACTACAGGAGGATTTAAACCACAAGATAATTTTTCTGCAATATATGAAGCAGTGGCTTCGCCTTCAACACTTGTACCTGTTGCAATTATTACTTCTTTAATATTATCCTGATCAATTCTTTTAAAAAGTTCTTTAAGTCTTATTTCATCAGGTCCTATGCCGTCCATTGGTGATAAAACACCCTGGAGAATATGATAAACTCCTTTATAGCTTCCGGTCTTTTCTACAGCTGCCATGTCAGAAGGTTTTTCCACAACGCATACAAGAGTTTTCTCCCTTGTTTCGTCTGAGCATATTCTGCAGATTTCACTGGTTGTAAGAGAAAAACATTTTTTGCACAATCTTGTATTTTTTTTTAGGTCGGTAAGAGCATTCCCGAGTCGCATGCTTTCATTGTCAGGTGCTGTCAAAAGATGGAAAGTAAGTCTTTCAGCAGTTTTTTCACCTATGCCGGGGAGTTTTTTTAATGCTTTAATAAGCTCGGCCACTGAATCAGGATAAGTATTCATATGTTCACCAGTTATGCATCAGGGTTAGATTTTTGTCAGTCTGCTGAAACTGCAAAGCCTGCCGCAATTAAAGTATATAAGCGACAGGCTGTTTTTTTGTTTGTAACAGGTTTTAATAAAAATTTTAATCTATGACTAAATCGGTTTTTAATGCAGATTTACATCATTCCCGGTATATTCATTCCGCCCGTAACCTGGCTCATTGCTTTTGATACCATTTCCTGGGATTTGTTAAGGGCGTCGTTTACTGCTGCTGTCACAAGGTCCTGGAGCATTTCAATATCTTCGGGATCTACAACTTCTTTTTCAATATCAATTGATACTACCTGCTGCTTTCCGTTTGCAACTACTTTTATCATTCCGCCGCCGGAAGTAGCTTCAACAGTTTTGTCTGCCAGTTCTTCCTGCATTTTTGCCATTTTTGACTGAAGCTTTTGTGCCTGCTTCATCATCTGGTTCATATTTCCGCCGCCTTTCATATTATTCCTCCTTAGAATCGATTTTTTTGTTTTCTATTATTTTTTCATCAATTACTTTGCCGTTCATCTGGTCTTTTATTGACATAACCAGTTGGTTTGTCTGAGCATTGATATGAATTTTTTCTTTTTCCCTTATACCATTTTTTTTTTCATTATCATCTAAAAAAGATTCATTAATATTTAATCTGATTTTTTCCCCAAAGATTTTCTCTGCTGTTTTTTCTATAACAGGTTTTTCTTTTTTAAGTCTTGATAAGTGATAACCGGTTCCTTTGGCAAGAATGTTTATTGTCTGATCTTCAATAGAGATAAGCTCCGAATTTGTACTTAAAAGGTTTCCGGCAGAAGGGTTTTTCCTCCTTAATTCTTTTATGCATTCCTCCCATTTTTCAGGGTCTGATAAATTTTTAGTCTCTTTTGAGGCTATGTTTTCATTATTTTCGGTATCAGGCTCAGCTTTTTCATCAGGTATCGGTTCCGGTTTTGTTTCTTTTACAGAAACTTCGGTATCTGTTTTTTTTTCAGCTTTATTATCTGTAGTATAAGCTTTATTATCTTTTTCGGGTAAAGCTGGCTGCTGAGATCCGGATGTGTTTTTCAGCTTTTCAATCCGGCTTAAAAGTTCCTCAATACTTTTGGATTCTGGAATTTCAGAAAGTTTTAAAAATATAATTTCCAGAAGAATTCTTATATTGTCAGACTGGCGGACTCTTATTTCCTCTTTTAAAAGAATGTCAAGCAGTCTTGAAAGATAGGAGACTGAAAAACCTTCGCTCAGACTGATAAGTTCTGATTTTTGATTTTCAGGAATTTCTATTATGTTTTTATCTTCTATTTTTAAAATAATTGTGTGTCGTAAAAATTCAGTGATTTTCTGGTAAAAGATTTTAAGATCAGTCCCTGAAAAATAGAGCTGAGATATTGTTTCTATAAGTTTTTTTCTGTTTGAATTTAAAATTGCGGATAATGTTTCTTTGATTACTTCAAACGGAGATGAACCAAGAACCCAGTTAATATGTTCAGGTGAAAGATTGCTGTCAGGACTTGATGAAATAACCTGGTCAAGTATGCTCATTGAATCTCTTACAGAACCTTCGGCAGCAGCAGCTATATTCATAAGATCCTGAGTCTCTGCAATGATCTCTTCATTTTTACATATAAATTCAAGGTGATCTGTAAGGATATTCAAAGGAACCCTTTTTAGATCATGTCTCTGACATCTTGACATTATTGTGACCGGAACCTTGTGAGGTTCAGTTGTGGCAAACATAAACATTATATGTGACGGCGGTTCTTCAAGGGATTTTAAAAGTGCATTGAAAGCCGCGGTTGAAAGCATGTGAACTTCGTCAATAATATATATCTTATACCTTGAATGTGTCGGCTTGTACTGGAGGTTTTCCCTGATCTCTCTTATCTGTTCTACACTGTTGTTTGATGCACCGTCTATTTCAATTACATCGGAAGGGCTGCCTGATTTTATCTCGCTGCAGGATCTGCATTCTTCGCATGGATTTTCAGCAGGACCCATGCCGCAGTTCATGCATTTAGCAAGTATTCTTGCTATTGTTGTTTTTCCTGTACCTCTGGGGCCTGTGAAAATATGGGCATGAGCAACCCTCTCAAGTCTTACTGCATTTTTGAGCGTAGTTGTAACATGTTCCTGGTGAACAACTGAATCAAAATTTTTTGGGCGATATTTTCTGGCAAGAACAAGATAAGCCATAATAAAGTTACTCTAAGGTTTAATAAAATAAAAAAAGCTGATTAATGTTTGTAAAAAAAATCAGCTTCCGGGAAAAATGGCGGAGAGAGAGGGATTCGAACCCTCGGTACCCGGTAAGGTACACACGCTTTCCAGGCGTGCGCCTTCAGCCAGCTCGGCCATCTCTCCTCAACGTTTCAGACCTGATGTATAGTCTTGCGCAGAAAAAAAGTCAATCCTAAATTGACTGATTTTCAGGTTAAGCATATCCATAGTCTGCATTGACTTAAATTGAGTGATTTTAAGATTTGTAGCATATCAGGATTAAATATGTGGAGCTTAACTAATTTTTTATTTTTATTTATATGCTGACTCCGGTCTTCTCAAGAATTTCAAAAATAAAATTTTTGCCTGTAATTTTTTTTGCAGCAGAAAGTGCCTGTACAGGCTCAATATCAAGGTCGCGGTTTTGTATTGAAAGGATAAGTTCATATATAAGTTCAAAATTAAGCCTTTCTTTTTCTGAAATCGTTAAAAGACTGAAGTTTTGCCTGGATAAAAGTTCCTGGATAAGGTTTCTGGCGCCTTTTGCATTAATTTCTGATGAAGAGGCATCTCTCATAAGATAAAAATCTATGTCAGGGTAATTTTCACACATTGAGTTAAGATTTTTAAGTCTTGAAGTAAGCGCAAGACCGTTCATATGAAGAAAGCCTGCTGCAATATTTTTGGTTTTGCTACTGAAAAGAATATGTTCCGGAAGTTTTTTTCTTGAAGCTTTGAGCTTTCCTGTTTCGAGTATATAATCGCCTATAAAGGGCTGGGCTATTGCAATGATTTTGCCTGTGTCTTCAGTCTCGGAATATACTTTTTCCTGGGATTTTTTTCTTGTTAATTCCTTTGCTTTTTCTTTAAAAAAAGTATCAATTTCCCTTGCTGTATCAATTTCAGCAGGAGAGCTGTTCCGGATATTAAGATATTGCTTTATAAAATTTATTTCCCGGAAAAGTTCGTTTATTTTAGCTGCTGTTTTGTCTTCGGCCGTTTCCGTTATGGCAGGAATGGGAATTCCTTCTGTTTTATTAACAAACAGGTGATTTGCATTTATAAGCATAGATCGGACAGTTCTTTTTTCTGCAAGCCTTTCTACTTCTTTGTCAGTAAAAAAAATGTCAAGGGGTACTCCCGCGTTTTTAGCCCTGATTTTAAGAATCTCTTTTTTATCTTCAAACTCAGGGGGGGATAGATTTATTATGTTTTGTGACAATCTTTCTGTAATCGATTTGTCATTTGAATCAACCCATTTTTTAAAGGTTGATTCAAAAATATTGAATATAAAAACCGAGTTTAACGTACTGGTTAAGATCTCTTTTATTGCTTGCATAAACGAATATAAAAGGGTCTTGTCATTTTCAAGCCCTTCAAGCTGATCAAAAATAAAAATAAGCGGTTGATCATAAACTGAGAGTCTTGAAATTACATTCATTGCTTCAAGCGCAAACGATTCCTGGTCAATATCTGTGTGATGGGGTGTAAGCCCTGCATATTCGGCTTCTTCTATTGAAAGTGTAGACCCGTTTATCCATCTGAATACAAGTCTTCGTTTTTCAGGGTTACGGCTTGCTCCATATTTAAGAAACGATTTTAATATTTCAGGGCAAAGTCCTGAAAGGCTGTAATTCGACTCCCACCAGTTTAGTAAAGCTTCTTTTATTAAGTCAAAATTTTCATTTTTTTCATTTATAATACTAAAAAGAGACATTGGATCCTTTTTCAGAGGACCAGTTAAATTCTCTTTAAGCCCGAGGTTATGTCTGTTTTTCACAAGAACTGAAGAAACAGATTTTCCAAGAAACGAGAAAAGCTGTGAATATCCGGTATGGTTCACATTTTCACAAAAAGATTCAAGCATTTTTGAATATATAAAGTGAAGAACCGATTCATGATTGCTGGGCTGGCGGATATAGAAAATTCTGTTTGAACAGAGTTTCTCGCTTGTAAGTCTCATTGCCAGATGGGTTTTTCCTGTTCCGGGTTCTCCTGTAACAGTTACAGCTGTGCTCTGGTGTTCGCTGTCGTCTTTTACCTGATCAACAAGAGAGTTTAAAAAGCTGAACTCTTTTGTGTATAAAGATTTTAAATCAGGGTGGTGCTGAAACGGTGAATCAACCCTCGATTTTATAAAAGGGTTGGTATAAGTTTTGTTTTCCAAAATAAACACCTCGGAATGTGTTAGGAACAAAAAAAATATTATAAGGAAATGAAATCTGCTGCCATTTTAACTTTATTTATAATATTTAGCAGATCGGAACAGATAAAAAAATAAAAAATTACCTAAATTATGCAAGAATCCGGTTGGAAACATTTTATAACTCTTCATATATGCAAAAGTATGGGGATACAGTAAATAAAAATGCCAGGTAGCGCAATAAACCTGTTTAAATGAATTCGCCTGGAGAAATATTTCAATATGAAAAAGATAAAGTCAAAGATTTATGGTATATTTTAAAAGTTTTATTAATTTTAATATCCTGTAATAATAGAGTTTTATCTTTATTTTTATAAGTAAAAACAGGATTTAGGTGTTATTAAAACTTGCCCGGTTTTAAATTTTGGTTTAAAAGTCTGGTTTTTTAATAAATTTAAAGAACTATAAGATTATGACAAAACCAAAAATCAAAGCGTTAGGCATAAGTTCAGGCGGGCTCGACAGTATTTTGTCGGCCTTGGTCTTAAAAGATGCAGGTGTAGATGTAAAATGGATAACCTTTGAAACTCCTTTTTTTTCGTCTGAAAAATCGAAAAAAGCCTCGGAGAAATACGGTATTCCGTTAAGAGTAGAAAATATATCAGAGACTTACATAAAAATGATGAAAAGTTCTGGTGTAAGATACGGGAAAAATATGAACCCGTGTCTCGACTGCCATACTCTTATGTTTTCAATTGCAGGTTCTCTTATGAAAGAGGAGGGTGCTGATTTTTTGTTCAGCGGAGAGGTTGCAGGCCAAAGACCTATGTCCCAGACAAAAAATTCCCTGAAATATGTGGAAAAGCGCTCAGGATATAAAGGTTATATAGTAAGACCTTTAAGCGGAGGCCTTCTTCCTGAGACAATACCTGAACAAAGAGGCTGGATAAAAAGATCCGATTTATGCAAGATAAGCGGAAGGTCGAGAAAACAGCAGATTGAGCTTGCAAAAAAATATAATGTTTCTGATTATCCTGCACCTGCAGGGGGCTGCCTTCTCACTGATAAAATATATTCAAAACGTTTAAGTGATCTTATGGAGTTTCAGGGAATTATTGAACTCAATGATTATGAACTTCTTAAATACGGAAGGCACTTAAGGATTTCTCCTTGTGAAAAGCTGATTGTAGGCAGGGATGAAAAAGAAAATGAACAGATTTTTGCAATATCAAAAGAGATAGAATGCATTACTATGAAAGTTCTTGATTATCCAGGCCCTTTTTCAATTTTAAGAGGCAGCGGGGAAAATATGTTTACTGCCGGATCTGCATGTGCAGCATACACTAAAGCTCCAGCCGGTTCAAAATGCAGGGTTATGTTTGTAAAGCCCGGCTCAGGCATGGAGCTTGTAAAGGAAGTTTATGTGCCTCATAAATCAGAGTTGAGCGATATTGTGATTTGAGTTCAAGAGCATTTAACAGTTAGATGCATCTGGTACAGCA
>JBNJDM010000035.1:0-25035 GCA_051744925.1 Thermodesulfobacteriota bacterium
TTCTGATAATGAACAGTCAACTCAAATAAATGCTGATAAAAAAAAGCTTTTGTACTTTTTTGAAAAGCTTGATTTTTTTAAAAATATGAACAAAGAAATTTTATCTTTGGTTTCAGAGCAAAACAAAGAAAACCATGATCTTATATTTGCTCTTATTTGGGAAAATGCTGATAAAATAAAAAAAGAAAAAAACAAAATTTTAAAAGATTATTTTAAAAAATCTGATATTTTGTACCCATTTTTTGAAGATGAATTCAGGGTTTTTCTTAATATTTTATCATCATGGAATTGTGAAAATAAAGACTTTGAAAAATATCTTGCAAAACTTTTTCAGGTTTACACAAAGGCTGCAGAAGACGCTGCTGCAACAGATAATTTTATTAAAAGCAATAATGTAGAGACTTTTCTTGTTCAGGGGGGACGCATACCTGTAGCTGATCCTGTAAAGCTTTCGGTTAAGAAAAATCAGATACGAGACATTGCTTTAAAGTTTGGCTTTTCAAAGGATTTGTTTGTTGAGGATTCCTTTGATTCTTTTTTTTGATACAGGCTTTTTATTTTTTGCCATTTAATGCTTTTTGTCCTGATCTGCTGAAAAATATCCATTTTAGAAGTATTGCAAATAAAACAACAGCCGCTCCTGCAGATAATGCTGAAACAGAGCCAAAAGGTGCAAATATAAGTGATGTAACCCAGTGAAGAGCTATGAATTTTTTTGAGTGAAGCTCTATTGGAAAATCTTCAAATCTTATAAGTACTGCCATGCCGCTTAAATTCCATCCGTAAACTGATGTAAAGGAATGCATTCTTAAAAGAATTTCTGCTGTTTCAGGAGAATACCATGGAGTCATTTCAAGAAGAATATATCCAATTCCGCTTATTCCTGTAAAAAGGAGAAAAAACATTCCTGAAGCAAGAAATGTTCTCTGCTGTTTGCTGAATTCATCTGTAATAAAAATATAAAAAATTAAAATTACAGAGGCAAAAAGGATAATAGAAATAATAAGCTCAGCAATAAGCATCTCAAAAAGAATAAAAATAAAAAATATAATCACACCAAGATTTACAGACCAGAAGCCTATATTTTTTAAAACCCGGGTTGAGTATTTTTTATTGTCTCCGGTAAGCCTGAACATAACAGCCATGGTTATAAGTGAGAGCGGAAAGGAGAAACCGAGAAAAAATGTGTTAAGCTCAAGTTTATCCATTTGAACAAGATTTAAATATTCATTGTTGATCATTACAAGGGCTGAAATAAAAAGTCCCAAAGAAAGACAAAGCATTGAAGCATTGTGAAATTTTTTATGCACAATCATTTTTTTATCAAAAAACATCCACGGCATAAACCCGAATTTCCTGGACCGGGCTTTTTCCACAACAAGAGACAGGGTAACGGCACAGATTATTGAGATAATATAAAATTCTGCAAATGCGGCAATTGCGAAAATAAATGAAACCAAAACAAATAAAAGACTTTTTAAGGATAAAATATTTTTTGTTGTTGTATATGTATAAATTATTGAACCGCCTGCACAAAGATTAAAAAGAAAAATATGAAGACGTTCAAAATGAAGTCCTTTTATTTCAGGAATAAAATGGTGAGTAAATCCGAAAACAAAGGCAATCCACATTACTGAAGCCAGAAAAATTTTATCAGAATTTGTCATGTAATTTTACTTCCTTTCCAAGCATTTCTTTAAGAGCTTCTTTGGGTCTGTTATGTATAAATTTGTAGTTGTTTGCAAGAAGTTTGTCAGGCATTACTTTTGCTCCGCAGAGCACAGTTTCATAACCTCTTTGACCTGTAAGAAGTTTTACAGCTTTTTCTGGTATTTTAAAATATGCCGGGAGACCAAGGGTTTGGGAAATATCCTTTATTAGCTCTTTAAATTTTACAGGATTTTCAGAACATGCATTTACAGTTCCTGAAATATTTGTGTCAAATAATAACTGGTATAAAGAATTTATAAAATCTTCTGCAGAAATCCAGCTTACATACTGATTACCTGAGCCTAATACACCTGCTGTTCCTGTATAAAATCCTTTTAAAAGAAGTGGCAGGGCGCCGCCTTCAGGAGTAAGAACTACTCCGGTTCTTAAAATCACAACCCTTGTTTTGCTGTTTGTGCATAAAAGTGCAAAATCTTCCCATATTTTGCATACATCGGATATGAAAAGGTCGCCTTTGCCTGAGTTTTCATTTATCTTTTCATCACCCCTGTCTCCGTAATAACCGGTTGCAGAAGCTGAAACAAAAAGTTCAGGCGGATTTTCAAGACTGTTTATTGTTTCTGCAAGAAGTGAAGCTGTATCTTGTCTGCTTTTTATTATTTTATTTTTTTTCTGTTTTGTCCATTTACCGACCCCTATATTTTCTCCGGAAAGGTTTATTACTGCATCTGTATTATCAAAAGCAGCAGGATCTATTATTTTTTTATAAGGGTTCCAGTAAAATTCAGTTTCATTTTCAGGGTATCTTCTTACCAAAGTTCTTACTTCATGTCCTGCAGTAGTAAGTCTGGGTATTAAAAGCCTTCCTATAACCCCGCTTGCACCGCTTATAAGTATGGTCTTTTTATCTTTGAACCTGGAATTTATAATTAAATCCCTTTGAAGTATTTTATGTCTGTAATGAAAAATTTTATTTAGTTTTTTCAGCAAAAGTTTTTCTGCAACAGGATAAATAAGTTTGTGAAAGTACAGCTTGAATTCGATCCTGTCTGTCATTGAGCATAAATTATTACTTAAATTATCAAAAATATGCTGATGCTTCCATGAAGCAAACGGACCAAAAGTCTGGACATCTTCAAAATATTCATTTTTTATGTATTCAGTGTGTTTTGCTTTCCATGTGATTTTAAAAGGATCATAAAGATGCATTTTAACGGATGCACCTTTATCTATACCTCCTTTATGCTTTACTAACTCTATTTTTTGCCATGGGGGTGAGAGTCTTTTTAAGGCTCCGGGCCTTTCATGAAAAGCAAAAACCTCATTTTTATCAGATTCAAGCAAAACCTTTTTTTCATATAAACTCATACATAGTTTCCGAACTTAGTTTTTCTGTTTGTAAATCAGTCTTGGTTCTTCCATTAAAACTGTAGTGTCAGGAGGTACAGACTCGGTAAGCCATACGTTACCCCCGATCACAGCTCTTTTTCCAATTATTGTATCGCCTCCAAGTATTGTGGTTCCGGAATATACAATCACACCATCTTCAAGGGTCGGGTGTCTTTTTAAACCTCTGTACTTTTCTCCTGCATCCCTTGGAAGGGAGAGTGCACCAAGTGTAACACCCTGATAAATCCTTACATTTTTTCCTATGTCTGTTGTTTCTCCTATAACCACCCCTGTTCCATGATCTATTGAAAAGCTTTTTTCAATATTTGCACCGGGGTGAATATCTATACCTGTTGCACTGTGGGCATATTCAGTCATTATTCTCGGAAGCAGAGGAATTTTCATAAGGTAGAGTTCATGGGCTATTCTGTATACAGTTATTGCAAATATACCAGGGTATGAGAAAATTATTTCATCGTAATTTTCTGCAGCAGGATCACCTTCAAGGGTAGCTGTAACATCTGTGGCAAGAATTTTTCTTAAATGAGGGATTTTTTCAAACAGCTTGAGTGAGGATTCATATCCTTTATCTGTGCAAACCTCACAAGGTTTATTGTATCTGAAACATTCATGCTTGTAGCTTCTTATTATCTGTTCTGCAAGTCTTGAAAAAAGATTTGAAACACTCAGTCCAATTTTATATTGAAGATTATGCGGCTCAAGCTTTTCTTTGGAAAAATAACCAGGAAAAAGAATCTGGATAAATTCATTTATTATGCTTACAATTTCACCCCTTGAAGGAATCGGCTCATTGTTTAAATGGGTAAAGCATTCCTTGTCAAAGCAGGAGTCGATTATTGTTTCTGTTATTTTATGAAGCTTTGTTTTATGATCGGATAAAGAGTCCTGATTTTCTGTGCATATTTTTGGATCCCGCAGAATTTTTTTCATTTTCCTTCTCTTTTTTTATATAATAAGATGAACAGTCTGTTTTATGTATGATAGAAGATAATATATACTTGTGTAAAAATCAAAATTATAATAAGTTCAAAAATTTTGAATATTCAGCACTTGCAAAATATTTTGATTTTTATCGCGGTGTTAAAAATATAGAATTGGTCGGAAACTGGAATTTTTTGTTCAGAAACTAATATAGGTGAGTACAATGAGAATAGTTACAAGGCCGGACTTTGACGGTATTGTTTGTGCAGTTCTTCTTTATGAGGCTCTTGATATAGATGAAAAAGTTTACTGGGTTGAGCCCAACCAGATACAAAATAATGAGTGCGATATTAAACATGGCGATATTCTTGCAAATCTTCCTTTTCATAAAAATGCTTTTATGTGGTTTGACCACCATGTTTCCAATACCGCAGAAAAATCTTTTTCAGGAGCTCACGAAATAGCTCCTTCAGCAGCTGGAGTTATATATAAATATTACAGGGATAAATTTAATAACAAATATGATGAACTTATATATGAAACTGATAAAATAGATTCTGCAGATCTTAGTGCAGATGAAGTAAATTATCCTGAAAACTATCCTTATGTACTCCTTTCAATGACTATAAAAAACAGAGGCTTTGAAGACAGTGAATACTGGGAGCATCTTATAAATCTGCTTCGTTATAAAAATATAAAAGATGTAATGGAAGATTTGGAAGTAAAAAAAAGATCTGAACAGGTAATTGAGGAAAATCTTGAATGGAAAAATATTTTAAAAGAATATGCAAGGATAGAGGAAAATGTTTCAGTTCTTGATTTAAGATCTTTTGGTACAAAAGCTCCTTCAGGCAACAGATTTCTTATTTATTCACTTTTTCCTGAAACAAATGTAAGTATTAAACTGCGTTATGCAGATGAAGATCCTGATAAGGTTATTTTAAGCATAGGACATTCAATTTTTAATAATACATGCAATGTCAATGTAGGAAAACTCCTTTCCAGTCATAACGGAGGAGGTCACAAAGGTGCAGGAGCCTGTTCCGTATCAGGAAGTCAGGCAGATGAGAAACTTCTGTACCTTGTAGATGTTTTAAAAAAGAATCAGCCTTAAGATGACTGATTTAAGGCAGTTTTAATAAAATGAAGCTTTTTAAAAAAAACAGCGGCAAAGAGCTGAGTATTAAAGAGACAGTTCTTGCTTTTAATGAAGTTTTTTCAGCTGTTGATTCATGCAGGAAATGCGGGCGTTGCCAGTCTGTTTGTCCTGTATACAAAGAAACCGGCTTTGAGCAGCATACAGCAAGGGGCAAACTTTTGCTTTTGAAAGGGTTAAAAAGTGAAGTCCTCTCAGATATTTCTGCTGTTGAAAAACGGTTCAGGTATTGTTTGCTTTGCGGCAGGTGCAGCAGTGTATGTCCTGCTAAAATAGATACACAATCACTTATTGTTAATATAAGGCTTTTAACTGCAGGCCTTGATAATAAATCGTTTCTTAAAAAACAGGCAATTAAATTTTTTGTTGCTTTTCCTTTTTTTTCCAGAATATTTTCACCCGGGTATAATAAAAAAATAAAAAAAAGTTCTTCAGATAAAAGTATTATATTTTTTACAGGCTGTCTTTTTGATAAGTTTTTTTATGATAAAATTTCAAAGGCTGAAAAAATATTTGATAAGCTTGGATATAAAACAGAGATTGTTTCAGGTGAATGCTGCGGAATGCCATATCTTTCGGCCGGAGATAAAGGTTCTTTTTTAAAAGCTCAAAAAAAACTTGCTTCCAGATTTTCGGCCATTGATTCAAAATATATTGTTTCTGCCTGTCCTACCTGTATAACTGCTCTTAAAAAACTCTGGCCTGTATTTTCAGATTCGGGAACTGAGCTTAATCATAAATTTGAGATTTTAGATTTTCATCAGTTTCTTTATAAAGAAATGCAAAATAATAATGTTTTTGAAAATATTTCAGGTAATGAAAAAATAAAATGGCATCTGCCGTGTCATTTAAAGTCTCTTGGTGCTGATAAGGAGGCTGAATATATATTAGAGAAGCTTACAGGCAAAGCTTTGGAAAATGAATCAAAAATAAATACCTGCTGCGGTTTCGGAGGTACTTTTTTGGCTGACCATCCTTTTCTGTCGGGAAAAATACTTGATTCAGCGATTAATGAGCTTGCGCCGGAAAAAGGCGAAAGCATAGTAACCGGTTGCCCTGCTTGTATGATTCAGCTTAAAAGAGCTTGTCTGAATGATAAAAATATTCTCCATACAATCGATATTGTGGAGAATAAACTTTAAATTTATGCCTTTCATAAAAAAGGGGGATTTATGACTCTTTCGAACTCAGAGAGAGTTAAAAAGTTTTATTCGGTTTTTTCAACTGATGATCAGGTTCTTATTCTTATTAATGCTGATCCTGATGCCATGTCGAGTTCAATGGCCGTTAAAAGACTTTTGTGGAGAAGAGTTGCAGGAGTTTCAATTGCAAATATAAACAAAATAAAAAGGCCGGATAATCTTGCTATGATAAGGTTGCTGGGAATAAAAATGACATATATTGAAGATATAGATCAGACTAAATTCAATAAATTTGTAATGGTCGATTCCCAGCCATCTCACAGTGAATATTTTAAAGACTATAATCCTGATGCTATAATAGATCATCACCCTGAAACAGGATGCAAGGCTCCTTATTACGATATAAGACCTGCCTATGGTGCAACAGCTACAATGATGACCGGATACCTGAAAGCAGCAAAAATAAAACCGTCTGTCAAGCTGGCTACAGCCTTGTACTACGGCATAAAAACAGACACATCGAATTTTCAGAGACAGACACTTCCCGAAGATATAAGAGCTTTTCAGTATCTTTTCAAATTTGCAAATATCCACCTTGAAAGAAGAATAGATCAGGCCGAGATTCCACTTGATTTTCTCCAGTATTATGAAAAAGCTTTTCACTCCAGAGTTATTAAGGGAAACCGGCTTTATGTTCATCTGGGCGAGGTTCCGACACCGGATATATGTGTACAGATTGCAGATTTTTTTATGAGGGTCGATAAGATAAACTGGACAATAGTATCCGGAAATTGTGATGAAAAAGTAGTAATTATTTTCAGAAATGACGGTATAAGAAAAAATGCAGGTAAAGTTGCAGAATCGAGTTTCGGAGAGTACGGATCAGCAGGTGGTCATAAAGGTATGGCAAGGGCTGAAATAGAATATGCGTCTCTGGAACCTTATGTTTCTCCAAGGAATCAGAGAAAACTGGCTTTATGGATAAGAAAGCATATAGAAATAAGAACAGGCAGTAAAAGGAAAAAAAGTTGATTGTTACTGTGCTTGGTTCAGGAACAGCTGCACCTTCTCTTAAGAGATCCCAGTCTTCAGTCTGGGTAAGGACAGATAAACTTAATATGTTTCTTGATACTGGATCGGGCTGTTTAAAAAGACTTATGGAAGCAGGCGGAGATATAAATGATATTGATGCTGTTTTTCTTTCACATTTTCACCCGGATCATAGTGCGGAGCTTGTATCTTTTCTGTTTTCAATTAAGTACGGAGGTTTAAATAAAAATAAAAAGCTTTATATAATGGGCGGAACCGGCGTTAAAGAATTTTTTTCAGGCCTTAAAAATGTCTATGGTCACTGGATAAACAATGATAACAACCTGGAAATAATAGAGTTTGACAATTCATGCCGGGGCAGTTTAAAATTTGGTAATATAATAATAGAGACTTTTCCTGTTGTTCACAGGCCTGAATCCCTGGCTGTGAAATTAACAAATGAAAATAAAAAATCTTTTGTTTATTCCGGAGATATGGACCTGACTGAAAATTTTGAAGATTTTATCAAAGATTGCAGTATACTGCTTATAGAAGCTGCTATGCCTGATGATAGAAAAGTTGATGGTCATCTTACTCCAAAGCTTGCAGCAGGATATGCGAAAAAAGGTTGTGCCGGAAAAATGATTTTGACCCATCTTTATCCTGAATGTGAAACAAAGGATTTTATAACTGAAGCCGGGAATATATTTAAAGGTGAAATTAAAACTGCATACGATCTTATGGAGATAAAATTGTAACATGGAATATTATCCTGTATTTTTAAATCTCTGCGGCAAAAATATTCTGGTTGTCGGAGGAGGCAATGTAGCTTTAAGGAAAACTAAGAGTCTCTTAAATTCAGGAGCTTTTGTTTTTTTAGTCTCGCCTGAAATAAACAATGGTTTTGAGAAATTAAAAAAAAATAATAATCTTTTGATAAGAATGAAAAAATTTGAAAAAGAAGATATATCAAAAATGTTTCTTGTTTTTTCAGCAACAGATGATAATTCTCTTAACAAAGATGTTATGCGTATATGCCGGGAAAACGGTAAATTATGCAATATAGCCGATTCAGGAGAAGATTCTGATTTTATTGTTCCCTCAAGTATAAAAAGAGGTGATCTTACGCTTGCAGTCTCAACCGGAGGCAAAAGTCCTGCATTATCAAGAAAATTAAGACAGGATCTTGAAAAAGAATTCGGAGACGAATATGAAGTTTTTTTGTATTTTCTCGGTGAAATAAGAAACTCCATTCTTGAAAAAAGAAGGGGAGATCCTGAAAATAAAAATCTGTTCAGGGAAATGGTTTTTGGAAATCTTTTGAAATCGATCAAAGATAAAGATATAGAAAACATTGAAAATGAGTTAAAAGAGATTCTTGACAGCAGAGATCTTGCACAGGGTCTTATGGATAAATTGCTTCAGGAAAAAAACGATTATTTTTTTGACGTGGAAAAATTTAATTTTTCTGCAACTTCCAAAGGAAACTGATTTATGATGATGCTTGCTGCATCTGCATATACAGCTGCTTTTGCATTTTATCTTATGTTTCAGATAAAATCTGATAAAGTATTAAGAAAAACAGGCTTTGCACTTATTATTGCGGGAGCTTTTTTTCATACAGCACATATCTGCATAACAGGTTTTCAAATCGGACATATACCTGCCTTTGGCGTTAAGAACTCTCTTCTTCTTGCTTCATGGTCTGTTGCTGTTTATTTTGTAATACTTTTTTTCAGGTATAAAGTTGATCTTCTCGGTGGAGCGGTATCTTTTTTTCTCAGTATTGCTGCAGGCACATCTTTTTTTCTTCCTCAGTCCGGGTTTGAAGGACAAAATGATTTAAATATCTTTATGATTGCACTTCATGTTTTTCTTACTTTTTTTGCAAACGCAGCTTTTTTTACGGCCTGTATAATAGGGATTTTTTATATTATTCAGGAAAGAAATCTCAAGGAAAAGAAACACGGTGTTTTTTTTAAAAATCTTCCTTCCCTTGAAATTCTTGAATCAGCAGGCAACTTTTGTATAACAGCAGGTTTTATTGCGCTTACCGCAGGACTTGCTTCAGGTATAATCTGGTCAAGGCATGTTTTTGGTTATTTTTTCTCTTCTGATCCCAAAGAGATATGGTCTTTTATAGTATGGCTTTTGTATGCAGCTATTATTCACGGAAGATTTACTTCAGAGTGGCGGGGAAGAAAAGCTGCTGTAATGTCTGTAATCGGTTTTTGTATTATTGTTTTTTCATTTATAGGTATTAATATTTTTATGGACAGTTCCCATAGTCAATATTTTATGGGATCAGAAAAGCTTTAAGGTTTAGGTGTTATGAGCAAATTAAACAAGCATGAAATTATTGTCGCAGGAATGAGTCACAGGACGGCTCCTGTTGAAATAAGAGAACAGCTTTCATTAAGTGAAGCAGAGATAGAAAAAGGTCTTGAATTAATGAAAAAGAAAAAAGTCTTTAAAGAGGCTTTTTTGTTTTCTACATGCAACAGAGTAGAGGCTGTATTTGTTTCGGATTATCCTGAAGAGGCTGTAAAAAAAATATACGAAATCCTGGCTGTTGTAAAAAATGTGCCTATGTCTGATTTTATATCCTCTTTTTATGAGTTGAAGGGGGCTGAAGCTGTAAAACATATTTTCAGGGTTTCATCCAGTCTTGATTCAATGATTCTCGGAGAACCGCAAATACTGGGGCAGGTTAAAGAAGCATATAAGTGTGCAACAGCTGCAGGGAGTTCAGGTGTTATTCTTAACAGACTTTTCCACAGAGCTTTTCAGGCGGCCAAGCGGATTAGAACAGAAACAGGCATAGGCGGTTATGCAGTTTCAATAAGCTATGCAGCAATAGAGCTTGCAAAAAAGATTTTCGGAGAACTTGCTAACAGGAAGGTTCTTCTTATAGGTGCAGGAGAAATGGCTGAGCTTGCTGTAGAACATCTTGTACAAAATAAAATATCCCATGTTTTTGTTGCAAACAGAACCTTTGAAAAAGGGCTTGATCTGGCCAAAAGGTTTTCAGGGTCAGCCATAAGATTTGAAGAGGTTTCTTCAGCTCTTGAATGGGTTGATATAATAATATCATCCACAGGAGCTCCTGACTATATTGTGGCAAGAAAAGGGATGAGGCAGGTAATGAAGAACAGAAAGCACAGGCCTTTGTTTTTCATTGATATAGCTGTTCCAAGAGATATAGATCCTGAAGTAAATAAAGTAGATAATGTTTATGTGTATGATGTTGATGATCTCCAGGATGTTGTTGATACAAATATTCAGGAGAGAAAAAAAGAGGCTTTTCTTGCCGAAGCAATAGTTGAGGAAATGACTGAAAATTTTATTTCATGGAAAAGAAATCTTCAGGTAGTTCCGACCATTGTTGATCTTCGCAGTAAAGTCAAACAGATAGTTGAATATGAAATATATAAAACAATGAAAGACAACAACCTTGAGAAAAATGTAAACAGCGAGGCTGTTTCCAAAATGGTTGAAGCTATATGTTCAAGGCTACTCCATGATCCCATAAGTTTTTTGAAAGAACCGGGCTCTCATCGTGATATAGATTCCTACCTTTCCCTTGTGAGAACTCTTTTCGGGCTTGATTCAGATAATGGCTCATGTGAAATAAAAGATTTCAGCAGAAAGTAGTTTTAACCATAATTCATGGCGCTTTTTTTACTGTGTCCCCTCATGGCCATTACCTTCCGGATAATTTGTCTGCTACTTAAAACTTGTTTTTTTATTTTATGATTGTTTTAAAAAAAATTAAAATTTCTGATGTATGCAATTGTTTAAAAATTATATAAAAACTTTATATTAAGATTTAAATATAGGTTTTGTTCATCTGTAAATTAAAAATAACAATGTTATTTTAACTTTACATTTATTACTTGATTTGCTACCAACTCGATTTAATTTATATCTTATGGACGGAACCTATACGAAAGGTGTATCCCGATGGAAGAGAAAGATATTCAGTATTTTAAAGAAATTCTTGAAAATCAGTTAAAAGAGCTGCTTGCACATGGCGATGATACTGTAAGCGGTATGACAGAGTCAAAAGACAACTTTCCTGACCCTACAGACAGAGCATCCCATGAAACAGACAGGAATTTTACTCTTAGAATTCGTGACAGAGAGCATAAGCTTATAAAAAAAATCAAAAAAGCTCTTGAGCGTATTGAGGAAGGTACTTTCGGTATTTGCGAAGCTTGCGGAGATGATATTTCCATTGAAAGGCTTAAGGCAAGACCTGTGACTACAGAGTGCATTGAATGCAAAACAAAGGCGGAGGCAAGGGAAAGAGCGCTCGGGCTCTGATAAGTTATGATAGATCTCCATATTCATACTACAGCATCCGACGGAGTATATTCACCTGAAGAGATAATGAATATGGCTTCAGATCTTGATCTTGAAGCAGTATCTATTACAGACCATGATACTATGGATGGGGTTAAAGCTCTGGATAACCAAGATCTCAATAACTTTCCGGAGCTTTTGACCGGTGTTGAGATAAGCACAAGCCCGCCCCGGAAATTTGATTTAGAAGACAGTCTGCATCTGCTCGGTTACAGAGTTGATATCTATGACGCCCGGCTGAATAAAGAACTTGAGCTTTTAAGACAGGCCAGAAAAAACAGAAATCCTGATATAATAAAAAAGCTTAATATCTCAGGAGTCGATATAACTGAAGAGAGTCTGGCTGAATTTTCAGGAGATGTTCAGGTAGGCCGGGCTCATATAGGCAGGTATCTTTTTGAAAAAGGTTATGTCCAAAATATTGAAGAGGCTTTTAACAGGTTCATAGGTAAAGGAAAGCCGGCTTATGTATCAAAGTATAAAATACCTGTTGAAGATGCCCTTAAAGCGGTAAAAGCTGCCGGAGGAGTTTCTGTTCTTGCTCATCCCGGACTTTTGAAAAAAAATCACCAGGAGTATGCTTTTATATTTGAATATTTAAAAGATGCGGGTCTTGAAGGAATCGAAGTATATTATCCTTCCCATAATGAATCTATGCGGTCTTTTTTCAGAAATGAGTGCCACAGGCTCGGTCTTATTCCTACAGGCGGAAGCGATTTTCATGGGTATAAAAATGAAGGTCTTGTTCCGGGAAAAGGCAGAAACAACCTTAAAATTCCTTATTCGGTTTACAAATCCATCCTCGAAAGGTAAAACATCACTGAAAATATATGCAGGAAAAGATTTTTGTTTTTTTAAGAATCATTATTAAATCAAAAGGTCATGATTTTTTGTCGGCAGTTTTATTAATTAGTAATTGGTCGAAAAGCAAATTTTTTCGTTCATCAACTAAATAGAAGAATTTTTTAATAATAATTTTTATGAAAGTAAACAGATGGAAATAGATGAAAAAAATTTAAAAGAGCTGGAGCAAAGTATAAAATATGAATTTAAAAATAAAAAACACTGCTTTAAGGCTTTATGTCACAGTTCCTATGCTAATGAATCCTTTGATTCGGGAATAAAGGATAATGAAAGGCTTGAGTTTTTAGGAGATTCAGTGGTTAATCTTGTGGTCGGTGATATGCTTATGAAGTATTTTCCCGACATGGATGAGGGCAATCTTTCAAGAATAAGAGCAAATCTTGTTAATGAAGTAATGCTTTCAACCCTGGCAAGAAAAATTTATCTTGGCAAATACCTTCTTCTGGGAAAAGGAGAGGAAGCTTCAGGCGGCAGGGAAAAAAATTCAATCCTTGCAGATTCTTTTGAAGCCCTGATTGCTGCTGTCTACAGAGACGGTGGTTTTGAACAATCAAAGGCTATGATTGAGAAGATGTTTATGCCTGTTATGGAAAAGGCCGGGAATCCTGAGAATTATCTTGACCCCAAAAGCAGGCTTCAGGAGCTTGCTCAGATGAAATACAAAGAACCTCCTGTATATACAGTTGTAAAAGAAACAGGCCCTGATCATGACAAAATTTTTGAAGTTGAAATGTCTATTGCAGGCATAAAATCTTCAGGAACAGGACGAAGCAAGAAAACTGCAGAGCAGGAAGCTGCAAAAAAAGGGCTCAAAATTATTGAAGGCAGGTAGTTTAAAAGCTCCGTATGTTATACCTGTTTTTATTCCTTTTCAGGGTTGTCCGAATAAGTGTTTTTTCTGTAACCAGAATGCGGTTACAGGTGTTGAGAAACCTCAGCTTCCAGGAAAAGAAGAGCTTTTCAGCCACTTTGAGAATTTTCTTTCATACAGTTCAGGCAAAAAAGAATTTGTTGAAATAGCATTTTTCGGGGGAAATTTTCTTGGAATGGACAAAGATCTTGTAAAAAAATATCTTGATATTGCTGCAGAATATGCTTCCGGCAAAGAAAATATTTCCATAAGATTTTCCACACGGCCAGATACAATTACAAAAGAAAATTTAGAGCTTATAAAAGGTTATAATGTAAAAACTATTGAACTTGGTGTCCAGTCAATGGATGACACGGTTTTAAGAAAATCCGGACGAGGGCATACAGCAGCAGATTCCTTAAAAGCTGCAGATTTGATAAAAAATAAATTTCCAGGTATTAGGCTCGGTCTTCAGGTTATGCCGGGACTTCCGGGTGAAACCAGAAAAAGTATAGTAAAGACTCTTAGATTTATACAGTATTGCCTTCCGTCTTATCTTCGCATATACCCTCTTGTAGTTTTAAAAAATACCCAGCTTGAAAAACTTTATACAAAAGGACTTTTTAAACCTCTTGAGCTTGATGAAGCTGTTACGGTATCTTCTCTTATAAGAGATTTTGCCGTTAGAAGAAATATTAATGTCATAAGAACAGGACTTCCTCCTGATGGGCAGGCAAATGATGAGATAGTCGCGGGTCCGTGGCACCCGTCATTTGGTGAACTTGTAATTCAGAAGTCTTTTTATAAAAAAAATGTTACAAGAATTTTGTCTTCACTGGTTAAAACTGACAACAAAACTCTTATTGTAAAAATCAATCCGCAATCTGAATCCGGGGTAAGAGGTTATAAAAACAGTAATTTTTTTAATCTGAAAAAAAGATTTAATTTTAAAGATATAAAAACAGAAAAAAATACAGATTTTCAAAAAGACTATTTTGAAATCTGTATTTTATAAATTACCCCAAAGTCAAAAATTTATAAAGGTAGAAGCTTGTAAGCAGTTATTTAAAAATATTTTTATATCTTTTTACAGTTTTTCAAAATAATATCCGCCTGTTTCACCTATATAATCTGCTTCACACCAGTATCCTGAATCGGCTGCTGATGTATAAAGTTTTACAGGGTCATATACTTTTAAACCGTTTTCAAGTGTTGTTTGTATTTCTTCAACTTTGTTAAGCTCTTCATCTGGAACAAAAAAGAGACGTTCATCTTCTTTTTTTTCTTTAAATTTTTCTTCAAGCAGTTCATTAAGCTTTTTCATTTTAACCTCCGGATTTAATCTTAAAATATTTAAACAGAATACAGATTAAACTAGTTATATTTCAAAGGATTTCAAGTCTAAAAAACTTGCTAATCCCACATTACAGGATTTTCTCCTGTTAATCCGGCCATATCAGCGCTGAGTTCATCAATCAGTTTTATTACATCCCTGGGAAGCTTGCAGTTAAGGGCTTTTGCATTGTTTTCAGCCTGTTTTGCACTTCTGGCACCTGCAATGGCAACCGTGTTATCGCGGCTGATGACCCAGCAAAGGGCAAGATTGGCCATACTCATATCAAGGTCTGCTGCAACAGGTTTGAGTTTTTCTATTATTTCAAGCGATTTTTCAAAAACCTCACCTGAAAACAGCTTGTTCGATTTTCTGTTGTCTCCTTTTTCAAATTTATGTCCTTTCTGAAATTTTCCGGTGAGTAAACCCTGAGCCATTGGTGAGTACGCAAGCATTGTAATCTGATTTTCCTGGCATAAAGGTACAATTTCTTTTTCAACATGACGCCAAAGTATAGAATATGGGGGCTGAACCGAGTCTATTGCAGTATAGTTTGATGCTTCTTCAAGTTGGTCTGCACTGAAATTGGAAACACCTATGGCTCTTATTTTTCCTTCATTTTTTAATTCATTTAAAGCGTCAAGAGTCTCTTCCACAGGTGTTTTTCTGGAGCCGAAACTTCCTGCAGGCCAGTGAATCTGGTAAAGATCTATGTAGTCTGTTCCAAGATTTTTAAGAGACCTGTGGCACGCATTTTTTATTTTATCTCTTGTTAAATTAAAAGGAGCTGCTTTTGTAGCTATGACAATATTTTTTCTTACGTCTTTTAATGCCTGACCAAGAATTTTTTCTGAATGACCCTTTCCATACATTTCTGCTGTATCAAATGCTGTTATACCTTTTTCATAAGCAGTTTTAAGAGCTTCAATGCTGTCATTGTCTTCAATTCCTGACCACATTTGTTTACCTGCCTGCCATGTGCCCATCATTACTTTAGGTATAAAAATTTTACTTTTGCCAAGTTCTGTGGTGTTCATTTTTTCTCCGTATTATAATTTTTTTAGCTGCTGAAGAAAGTTTGTTTCAGGTCAGCAAATATTTATAAGATAATGAATATAAATAATTAAGCGATTTTACAGTCTGTATTAAAAGCTCATCAGGCTGAAAAACCGCTCAATTAAGATTTAATTTAAGATGATTTATTTTCGGATTTACTCTTTTGGTTCGATTGAATCCATATCAATTATATTATATCCTCCAGGATATTTTTTTGTGGAATATGAAGTAATTTTCATAATCTTTTTTGTTAAATTTCCCATTCTTTCAACTTCTTCAGATATTCTGGAGATATATTTCTTTAAATCCTCCTGCTTATCAATATTCATATTCATAAGTTCTGTATAACCTGATATGTTCTGAAGAGGCTGGTTAAGTTCATGACAGAAAGTGCCGGCTGTTTCAAGGACAGTTCTTAATTTTTCCTTTGCAAGTTTTTCCTTTTCTTTTTCCTCAGATTCTTTTAGCTGCTTTTTAAGCTTTTTTGTAAGCTGTCTCATTTCAATATGGACATTTATTCTTGCCAGAAGTTCCTCTTTGAAAAAAGGTTTAACAATGTAGTCTGATGCTCCTGCATTAAAAACTTCAATCAGTTTATTCTGGTCTGATATTGCTGTAAGAAATATTACAGGCATTTCTTTTAAGTTTAACTCTGTTCTTATTTTTTCACATAAAGTTTTGCCGTCCATTTCAGGCATTACAAGGTCTGTTATGACTATATCGTATTTTTCGGGATCCCTTGATATAAGTTTATATGCTTCAATTCCGTTTTCAGCCTCATCAATAATTACACCTTTTCGTAAGAGATGGTCGGCAACTACTTTTCTTGAGGTAGGACTGTCTTCAACAATAAGCGCATTAATATCGTTTAAGCTGTTTGCAGGGTAGAGTATCTCTTTGACTATTCTTTTGAGATCTCCCTGGCAAAAAGGTTTGGTTAGAAAATCGGAAGCTCCTATGGAAAATCCTTTTTCCCTCGCATTGATAGTATCGTTGGCAGTTAGAAAAATTATCGGAATTCTTGTGTTGTCTACATGTGTAAAAAATCTTGTATAATGCTTTTCCCTGAATTTTTTGTATGTAGCAAAGCCGTCAAGGCCGGGCATATCAATATCAAGAGTTATAAGGTCTGGTGGGGTAGATTCGGTTGCTCTTGCAAGGGCTTCAAATCCGTTTTCAGCTTCATCAACTTCGAATCCTGCGTCTTCAAGCTCCTTTCTGACAAGCTTTCTTATGGTTGCGCTGTCATCAACTATAAGTATTTTTTTTGTATTACTATATTTAGTGTCAATCATTTGCGGCCTTTAATATAATCTGTAAAAAATATATTAGCATTTAATAATGTTTAGTCAGTAATCTGATTTGTTGAAAAACAAAAAATAATAAGATTATTTAATGTATAAATAAAAAAATTTGCTCAGTTTAAGAATTAACCGTAACTGTTGAGTTAGATTGAAATATTAATTTTTGATCTGTCATCATTTAAATAGAAAAAAAATTGTTAAATAAAAAATTTTGATTTTTTTAAATTTTATTTTAATATCAGGAAAAATGCAAGAAATTATATTGACAGGTTTTTTTATAATTGTTAAAGAAAATTAAGTGATATTTAAAAGGATTTAGAAATGTTTAAGAACTTATCAGCCAAAATAAATCTGATTTCTATTATTAACCTCATAGTCATAATTGCGGTCCTCGTCGTCATTCGGGATAATTATTCAGGCTGATAATGGAAATATACTTAAATTTTAAACCGTTATCAGCCCTGCTGATAGCGGTTTTTTTGTTTAAAGGGAGCTTAAAATGAAAAGCGACAACGCTAAAAAGGGTGTGGAAAGAGCACCCCACAGAGCTTTATTCAAGTCAATGGGTTATACAGATGATGAAATCAAAAGGCCTTTAATCGGAATTGCACATTCTTCAAGCGATATAGTTCCCGGGCATGTTCACCTTGATAAAATTGTTGAAGGTGTGAAAGCAGGGATTTATGCGGCTGGTGGACTTCCTGTATCCTTTGGTACAATAGGTGTCTGTGACGGCATTGCCATGAATCACACAGGTATGAGTTATTCTCTGGGAAGCCGTGAAATAATAGCAGATTCTGTTGAAATAATGGCAAGGGGACATGCTTTTGATGCAATGGTACTTGTTCCAAACTGCGATAAAATTGTTCCGGGAATGCTTATGGCTGCGGCAAGGGTAAATATTCCGGCCATTGTGGTAAGCGGCGGAGCAATGCTTGCTGGAAAACATCCTTCTAAAAAAGGCGAAAAAGTAGATCTTATCTCTGTATTTGAGGCTGTTGGTGCAGTTAAAAATAATACTATGACAGAAGACGAGCTTCTTGAAATTGAAGATTCAGCCTGTCCTACATGCGGTTCATGTTCGGGAATGTTTACTGCAAATTCAATGAACTGTCTTACAGAAGCTGTTGGAATGGCTCTTCCCGGGAACGGAACAATACCTGCTGTAATGGCTGCACGCATAAGACTTGCAAAAATGACCGGCCAGAAAATTCTTGAGCTTTTTGAAAAGGATATCAAACCTTCTGATATATTGACAAAGGAAGCTTTTCAAAATGCCCTGGCTGTTGATATGGCACTTGGATGTTCAACAAATACAGTTCTTCATCTGCCTGCAATAGCGCATGAAGCAGGTGTTAATGTAGAGCTTTCACTCATTAATGAAATAAGTTCAAAAACACCGCATATATGTTCGATGAGCCCGGGAGGCAAGGATCATATAGAAGATCTTAATGCAGCCGGAGGTATTCCTGCAGTGATGAAGGAATTGTCTAAAACTGGAGCAATCAATAAAGAGCTTATTACTGCAACAGGAAAAAGTGTTGGTGAAAATTTTAAGAATGCTGTTGTTAAAGACAGGGATGTAATAAAAACAACAGATGATCCGTATCATAAAGTTGGAGGACTTGCTGTTTTATTCGGAAATATTGCCGAAAACGGCTGCGTAGTCAAGCAGTCTGCAGTAGCTGATTCAATGATGGTTCATGAAGGACCAGCCAGGGTTTTCGATTCTGAAGAGCTTGCAACAGCTGCTATAATGTCGGGAAAAATAAAAAAAGGTGATGTTGTTGTTATCCGCTATGAAGGCCCTATGGGAGGCCCGGGCATGAGGGAGATGCTTACTCCTACTTCTGCAATAGCAGGTATGGGGCTTGACGGAGATGTAGCTCTTATTACAGACGGAAGATTTTCCGGAGGAACAAGAGGCGCAGCAATAGGACATATTTCGCCTGAGGCTATGCACGGGGGTGTTATCGCTGCTGTTGAGGAAGGAGATTTGATTTCAATAAATATACCTGAGAAATCTATAAATCTTAAACTTGAAGACAGTGTGATTAAAGAAAGGCTTAAAAAAGCAGTAAAGCCTGAGGCAAGAATTAAAGAGGGATATATGGCACGTTACAGCAGAAATGTAACATCTGCTAATTTTGGTGCTGTATTAAAAAAAGATTAAATTTAAATAATTAAACTTGAAGGGTGGATGCCATGGAGGAGTTTACAGGAGCGCAAATTTTGTGGAAAGCTCTGGAAGACGAGGGCGTTGATACTATTTTCGGTTATCCCGGAGGCGCAGTTATTGATTATTACCATGAACTGACCAATGCTGATATAAAGCATATTCTTGTCAGGCATGAACAGGGTGCAGTTCATGCGGCTGACGGTTATGCCCGTGCTACAGGTAAAGTCGGGGTAAGTATAGTAACTTCAGGTCCGGGTGCTACAAATACTGTAACAGGTATAGCAACCGCTTATATGGATTCTATTCCTATGGTTGTTTTTACAGGTCAGGTTCCAACCTCCCTGATAGGTAATGATGCATTTCAGGAAGTCGATATAGTAGGTATTACAAGGCCGTGCACCAAGCATAATTATCTTGTAAAGGATATAAACGACCTTGAAGCTACTATAAAAGAGGCTTTTTATCTTGCAAAATCGGGAAGACCGGGACCTGTACTTATAGATATCCCTAAGGATATTACAACCGGAAGAACAGAATATAAGAATATCAAAGATGTAAAAATGCCATCGTATAACCCTAATTACAAGCCTAATATGAAACAGCTTCAAAGGGTTGTTGAGCTTATTAAAAAATCTGAAAAACCGGTTATTTTCGGAGGCGGCGGAATTGCTCTTTCAAAATCTGCAGAAGCTTTTACTAAGTTTGCCAAACTTTCAGACATTCATGTAACAACTTCCCTGATGGGGCTTGGAACATTTCCGGGCACAGATGAAAAATGGCTTGGAATGCTTGGAATGCACGGAACATACAGGGCAAACATGGCAATTTCCGAAGCTGATCTTATTATTGCAGTCGGTGTAAGATTTGATGACAGGGTTACAGGCAAGACCGACGAATTCGCGGCGAAAGCAACTATTGTACATGTAGATATTGATCCTACGTCTATACATAAAAATGTTTCAGTAGATATTCCTGTTGTTGGAGACTGTAAACTTACTCTTGAAGCTTTGAACTCACTTATTGAAAGCCAGATTGAAAAAGATGCAATGCCTCCTGAAAGACAGGAATGGAACAACATGGTTGAAGAGTGGAAAAGCACAACTCCTTTAAGTTATGACCAAAATGAGGAAGTTATAAAACCTCAGTATGTTATAGAAAAACTTTTTGATATAACAAACGGAGATGCCGTTGTTTCAACAGAAGTAGGCCAGAATCAGATGTGGGCGGCTCAGTACTATCATTTTAAAAATCCTGATAACTGGCTTACTTCAGGCGGACTCGGTACTATGGGATACGGATTTCCTGCAGCAATAGGAGCACAGGCAGGCAGACCCGGAGAGCTTGTTGTAGATATAGCAGGAGACGGAAGTATTCAGATGAATATTCAGGAACTTGCAACAGCTGTTCAGTATAATCTTCCTGTTAAGATTGTAATTCTAAACAACAGATTTCTTGGGATGGTAAGACAATGGCAGGGCCTTTTTTATAATAAGAATTATTCAGGAACAGACATGACCCATGCTCCTGATTTTGTTAAGCTTGCTGAAGCTTATGGAGCAAAAGGCTTCAGGGCTGTGAAGCCTTCTGAAGTTGAGGAGACTCTAAGAAAAGGTGTTGAGGCAGAGGGGCCTGTTATAATGGAATTTGTTGTTGACAGGGAAGAAAATGTTTATCCTATGGTTCCTGCGGGAGCTCCTATAACCAAGATGCTTCTGGTATAAAGGAGAAATAAAATGGAAGAAAAGCGTATATTGTCGATTCTTGTGGAAAATAAACCCGGAGTACTTTCAAGAATAGTAGGTCTTTTCAGCGGAAGAGGCTATAATATAGACAGTCTTTGTGTAGCAGAGACTACTGATCCCGGAATATCAAGACTTACAATGATGACAACAGGCGACAAAGCTATAGTGGAGCAGATTAAAAAACAGCTTCACAAGCTTATTAATGTAATTACAGTTCATGATTATACTGAGCAGAATTATGTAAGCCGTGAACTTGCACTTATCAAGGTTAATGCAAATGCAGGAGTAAGGGCAGAAATTTTAAGAATTGTAGATATTTTCAGGTGTAAGATTGTAGATTCCGGCCCTGATCATTATACTATTCAGGTATCAGCTGATGAAGACAAGCTTGAAGCTCTTCTCAGCCTTTTAAAGCCGATTGGAATCAAGGAAGTTGTAAGAACAGGATGTATTGCCCTTGCAAGGGGCTCTAAATAAACAAAACAATAATAAATGTAATGGAGTAAAAATGGGTATTATTAATTTCGGCGGTGTTGATGAAGAAGTTGTAACCTCGGATGAATTTCCTATGGATAAAGCAAGAGAGGTTCTAAAGGATGAAGTGGTCGCTGTTATAGGCTACGGAGTTCAGGGACCGGGACAGGCTCTTAATATGAGAGACAACGGAATCAATGTTATCATCGGCCAGAGAGAAAACAGCGCTTCATGGGATAAGGCTGTTAACGACGGCTGGGTTCCTGGGGAAACACTTTTTCCAATTGAAGAGGCCGCAAAAAAAGCTACAGTAATTCAGTACCTTCTTTCTGATGCAGGTCAGTCAAAGGTATGGCCTAAAGTAAAAGCATGTCTTAATGAAGGTGATGCAGTATATTTTTCACACGGTTTTTCTGTTGTGTATAAAGATCAGACAGAAGTTATTCCTCCTGAAAATGTAGATGTAATTCTTGTTGCTCCCAAAGGATCGGGACGTTCAGTAAGGGTTAATTTTCTTGAAGGAAACGGTCTTAATGCAAGCTTTGCAGTTCATCAGGACTACACAGGAAGAGCCAAGGAGAGATGTCTTGCTCTTGGTATAAGCATTGGTTCAGGTTATCTTTTCCATACAACATTTGAAAAAGAGGTTTTCTCAGATCTTACAGGAGAGCGCGGAGTTCTTATGGGATGTCTTCGCGGAGTTATGGAAGCTCAGTATGAACTTTTAAGAAAACACGGTCATTCACCAAGTGAAGCCTTCAATGAAACTGTTGAAGAGCTTACAGAATCTCTTATCCGTCTGGTTGGGGAAAACGGAATGGACTGGATGTATGCAAACTGTTCAACCACAGCCCAGCGCGGAGCTCTTGACTGGTCTCCAAAATTCAAGGAAGCTGTTAAACCTGTTTTTGACGATCTTTATGATTCAGTTAAAACCGGTAAGGAAACAGCTGTTGTAATGGATGTAAACTCAAAGCCTGATTACAGAGAAAAGCTCGATGAAGAGTTAAAAGAAATCCACGATTCTGAAATGTGGAAAACCGGTGCTGCTGTTAGAGCGCTTCGTCCTACAAACAGATAGATATTTTTTATCCGGAGATTTTTTCTCCGGATAACATACTGAATATACATATTAATTCTGTTAAGCAGGCAGCAGTAAGCACTGATAAAATGATCTAAGGAAGGTGAGAAATGCCGGAAGTCTATTTATACGATACCACTTTAAGAGACGGATCCCAGGGTGAAAGTATAACTTTTACTGTTGAGGATAAGCTTAAAATAGCAAAAAAGCTTGATGACTTCGGAATGCATTATATTGAAGGAGGCTGGCCGGGATCTAATCCCAAAGATACTATTTTCTTTGAAGAAGCCAAAAAAATCGACTTCAAAAATTCAAAGCTTACTGCTTTCGGAGCTACCAGAAGAGCCGGTTTTTCAGTATATGAAGATCCAAGTATACAGGCGATACTAAAAAGCGGAGCTCCGGCTGTTACTTTGTTCGGCAAGACCTGGGATCTTCATGTTGAAAAGATAATGAACAACAATCTTGAAGATAACCTTAAAATGATAAAAGAGTCTGTTGCATATTTTAAGGAAAATGAACGCGAAATCATATATGATGCAGAGCATTTTTTCGACGGATATAAAGGCAACAGGGAATATGCACTTGAAACTCTTGCAGCAGCATTTGAAGGAGGGGCGTCATTTCTTGTTCTCTGTGATACAAACGGCGGAACTATGCCCCATGAAGTCGGGGATGCTGTTGATGATGTAAATAAGTATTTTGCTGAAAAATACTCTGATATTTCAGCTTTGCGCATAGGAATTCATGCTCATAACGATTCAGGTCTTGCTGCTGCCAATTCTGTTGAAGCAGTAAGATGCGGTGCTGTTATGGTGCAGGGAACAATAAACGGATACGGAGAAAGATGCGGAAATGCAGATATAACTTCAGTTATTCCGGTACTTGCACTTAAAATGGGTATAGACTGTATTTCTTCTGAAAACCTTGCAAAGCTTAAAAATGTTTCAAGGTTTGTAAGTGAAACAGCCAATGTTCCTCCTTTGAACAACAGGCCTTTTGTCGGTAAAAGCGCGTTTGCACACAAAGGCGGAGTGCATGTAAGTGCAGTTCAAAAGGATGCAAGAGCATACGAACATATGCTTCCCGAGCTTGTAGGCAATGAAAGAAGAGTTATTGTTTCGGATTATTCAGGTAAAAGTAATATTGAATACAAGGCAAAAGAGCTTGGCATTGATCTTGAAAAATCACAATATGACAGCAAATATATAGTAGACCAGGTAAAAGCTCTGGAACAAAGCGGATATCAGTATGAGGCCGCAGATGCTTCCTTAAGAGTTCTTATGGCAAAGCTTACAGGAGAATTCAAACCGCCTTTTGAACTCAAGTCTTTCAGAGTAACAATAGAAAAAGATTATGAAAGACTCTGCACTTCCCATGCAATGATCAAAATTGCTGTGGACGGAACAGAAAAAATCACTGCAGATGAAGGTCACGGCCCTGTAAGTGCCCTTGACAATGCATTAAGAAAAGCCCTTTCTTCCTTTTTTGACTGTATAAATGATATGCATCTTGTAGACTTCAAGGTAAGGGTGCTTGACGGCAGCGGAGGTACAGAATCAAAGGTAAGGGTTCTTATAGATTCAAGGGACGAGGATAATATCTGGACAACAATAGGAGTTTCCGAAGATATTATCGAGGCAAGCTGGCAGGCTCTTGCAGACAGCTTCCATTACAAGCTCGGTTTTCTTGACAATTCTACTGAAAATTAAATTTTTATTCCCGGGTTTATAAAAAAGCCCGGGTTTTATTAATTCTGCCAAAGATTTTTCATGGCCTGTAAACTTATATTTTTAGCCATCTTCAGCTTTATTTTTCTAATCTGTCTATTATCTCAAAAATAAAATGACCACCGAAGTAGGACTGTGCAATTCTTAACGCAGCAGCAGGTTCTGCATCAAGATCTTTGTTCTGAATTGCGGTTATCATTTCATAAATAAGTTCAAATTTTAAATTATTATTATGTCAAAGTTGTATGCAGATTATGAATTTTTGATATAATAAATCGAAGAAAAAAGCAGGTACTGGCCTTGACTTTTTTGAATCATTTCCTTTAAAGGCTGAAAAAAAGGGTAAAATAGATTTGACCAGATAGTATTTAATTTTTAATTATATCTTCAGCTTCTTTAAGAGAATTAACATGGGATACAGAGTAACCTGTAAAATCTTCGTCCTGGAAAAGATCTATGACAAAGGCCGGTTGTTTGCCAAGAATTCTTACGGCATTTTTCATACCTAATTTTTTAAGCTTTTTCTGAATAGTTTTTAAGGTTTCAACATTTTTTTCTTCTATTTTGCTCCAGTCAGTAACAAATTCCCTTAAATCGTTTATGCATACAAATCCGGGGCTTAGTTTTTTAGCCTCTTTTTCAATATCTTCTGTAAATGATTGAAATTCATTCAGTTCAAGTTCACCGGGCACAATATACAAAATATTTTTTTTGGTATCTGACCATGT